>VGDH01000058.1 GCA_016869835.1 Alphaproteobacteria bacterium | reverse complement strand
GATCGGCGCGCCGGCGGTGTCCTCATGATAGCGGCCATCGACAAAATGGCTGGCCTTGGGCTGCGCCTTCATGCGTCGCGTCCTTCAAGTTGGGAATTCAGATAGTCCATCGCGGTTTCGACCGCCGCCGCGCCGTCCGGTGCGCCGGATTTCAGCACTTCGCGCAGGTAAAGCCCGTCGATCAGCGCCCCCAGCCCTTCGGCCACCGCCTCGGCCTTGTTCCCGGCCAAGGGGCGCAACGCTGCAAGCAGATTCGACCGCAACCGCCGCTGATAGACCGCCAAAAGCCGCTTTGCCTCGGGCACGGTCTGGGCCAGAACCCAGAAGTTCAGCCAGGCCCCGACCGCCTCGCGCCGGAAATTCGCCAGGCTGAAACTGGCCCAGAGAATGGCCTTCAGCCGCGCCTCGGGGCCGGTTGCCAGATGCAAGGCCCCCCGCACCTCGGCCCCGTAAAGCGAGAGGATATGGCGCATGGTCGCAAGGAAAATCTCTTCTTTCGAGCCGAAATAGTGATGCGCCAATGCGCTGGACATGCCCGCGCGCTTGGCGATCTGGGAAACCGTCACATCCAATGAGCCCGCACGCCCGATCTCGACGATCGTCGCTTTGACGAGCGCCGCCTTTCGGATAGTCTCCATACCAACTTTGGGCATTTCGGTGCGGCTCCAAGATTCTGCTTGCCAAACCGATAAAGCGTGAAGTTTATTGACTCGTCAATCAACAAAAACAGGGAGCCTCCTGATGTCCTTCCGTTCCGCCCTTCTGGGCACCGCCGTTACTTTTGCCCTTGCCGGTTCGGCCTTTGCCGAAGGCTGCGACACGATCACCTTCTCGGATGTGGGCTGGACCGACATCACCGCCACCACCGCCGCGACCAGCCTGATCGCCGAAGCGCTGGGCTATGAGACCGAAACCAAGGTCCTGTCGGTTCCGGTCACCTATACCGGTCTGGCCGAGGGCGATATCGACGTGTTCCTTGGCAACTGGATGCCGACGATGGAGGCCGACATTGCCCCCTATCGCGACGCTAGCACCGTTGAGGTGATCCGCACCAATCTGGAAGGCGCGAAATACACGCTGGCCACCAATGAGGCAGGCGCTGCGCTGGGGATCTCGGATTTCAACAACATCAAGGACCACAAGGACGCGCTGGAAGGCAAGATCTACGGGATCGAGCCGGGCAATGACGGCAACCGTCTGATTTTGCAGATGATCGCCTCGGGTCCCTTCGGCCTTGACGGGTTCGAAGTGGTAGAAAGCTCGGAAGCGGGCATGCTGGCCGAAGTGAAGAACAAGACCGACGCGGGCGAGCCGATTGTGTTCCTAGGCTGGGAACCCCACCCGATGAACGCCAATCTCAAGATGACTTATCTGTCGGGTGGTGACGACGTGTTCGGCCCGAACTTCGGCGGCGCGGTGGTGGATACCAACACCCGCAAGGGCTACGTCGCGGAATGCCCGAACACCGGCAAGCTGCTCCAGAACCTTGTTTTCTCTCTGCAAATGGAAAACGACATCATGGGCGCGATCCTGAACGACGGCGCTGACCCGCGCGATGCCGCCAAGGCCTGGCTTGCCGCCAACCCCGGCACCTGGGAGCCCTGGCTCGATGGCGTGACCACCAAGGACGGTGGCGATGCCAAGGCCGCCGTGGCGGCCGCGCTGCAGTAAACATGACAAGGCCCCCGCATCCGTGACGGGGGCCTTACTCTATCCAAACGGGGGGAGGGACGGCCATGGAGTGGCTGACCGACAACAAGATCCCGGTCGGCAAGATGGCAAAGACCATCAACGACTGGCTGAATGACAATCTGGGCGGATTTTTCGATCTGGTCTCTCTTGTCATGGAGGCGCTGATCGACGCGATTCTGTGGTGCCTGCAAAACCCGCATCCCCTTGTCATCATTGCGCTTTTCATGGCGCTGGCCTGGTATCTGCAACGGTCGTGGAAGATCTGCCTCGGGGTGCTTCTGGGGTTCCTCTTCATCCTGAACCAGGGCTATTGGGAGGAAACCACCGAAAGCCTGACCCTCATCCTGTCGGCCTGCGTGGTCTGCATGGGGATCGGCGTGCCGATCGGGATTGCGGCGGCACACCGGCCGCGGCTCTATCAGGCGATGGTGCCGATCCTCGACCTGATGCAGACCCTGCCGACCTTTGTCTACCTGATTCCGGCCATCGTGTTCTTTGGCCTTGGCATGGTGCCGGGCCTGATCGCCACGGTGATCTTTGTGATCCCGGCCCCGATCCGCCTGACCTATCTTGGCGTCTCGTCCACTCCTACCGCTCTTCTGGAGGCTGCGACCGCCTTTGGTGCCACCTCGAAACAGCGGCTTTGGAAGGTGGAACTGCCCTATGCCCTGCCGCAGATCATGGCGGGGTTGAACCAGACGATCATGCTGTCGCTGTCGATGGTGGTGATCGCCGCCCTTGTCGGCGCTAACGGGCTGGGCGTACCGGTGATCCGGGCGCTGAACTCGGTCAACACCGCGCTGGGTTTTGAATCGGGCTTCATCATCGTGGTGGTGGCCATTCTGCTGGATCGGTCCTTGAGGGTGAAAGCCAAATGAACGCGGTCGAATTCGACAAGGTTTCCATCGTTTTTGGTGACAATCCTGCCGCCGCCCTGCCCTTGATGGATCAGGGTCTGAGCCGGGCCGAGGTGCAGGAGAAAACCGGCCAGATCCTTGGGGTCCACGATTGCTCGCTTTCCGTGGGAGAGGGCGAAATTCTTGTTCTGATGGGGCTTTCCGGCTCGGGCAAATCCACGCTTCTGCGCGGGGTCAATGCCTTGAACCCCGTCGTTCGGGGCGAGGTGCGGGTGCGCGCGGGCGGCGAGATGGTGTCGGTGACCCATGCCAAATCTGACACCTTGCGGGGATTGCGCCTGTCAACGATTGCCATGGTGTTCCAGCAATTCGGCCTGCTTCCGTGGCGGGCGGTGCGGGAAAATGTCGGGCTTGGGCTTGAACTGGCTGGACAGACACCCGCCCAGCGGCGCGAAAAGGTGGATCAGCAACTGGCGCTGGTGAACCTGACGCAGTGGGCCGACCGCAAGGTGGGCGAGCTTTCGGGCGGCATGCAGCAGCGTGTGGGCCTGGCCCGCGCCTTTGTCACCGAAGCGCCGATCCTTCTTATGGATGAACCCTTTAGCGCCCTTGACCCGTTGATCCGCGCCAAGTTGCAGGATGAACTTCTGGACCTGCAAAAGCGGCTGAAACGCACCATCGTCTTCGTCAGCCATGATCTGGATGAGGCCTTCAAGATCGGCAACCGCATTGCGCTGATGGAGGGCGGGCGGCTGGTGCAGGTGGGCACGGCGCGCGAGATCATCGCCAATCCGGTTTCGGATTACGTCGCCGAATTCGTCGCCCATATGAACCCCTTGGGTGTTCTGACCGCGCGGGATGTGATGGTGGCGGGCGCGGGCGGTTCCGGCCAGTCGGTTGCGGCGGAAACCCCGGTCAAGGTGCTGATGGAAATGCTGCGAGGCGGGGCGAGCGATGTAACCGTCACCGAAAACGGCAAGGCGATTGGCCGGGTTCAGGCCACCGATGTTCTGTCAAAGCTGCTCAATCCGCGCGGTCAGTAGGAGCTTTCGGGCAGGCGGGTGAACTCTACCTGCCCTTGTTCGCCCATGAAATCGCGCAGGATCATGGTCTTGTCGTCGATGAATTCCAGTTGCCAGCAGGCATCGGCGGCCGGATCGTCGCCATAGCGGTAAAGGTTGATCGCCATGCCGCTGGGCTCTACCCCGTCGGCACAGGCCGTGCCGACCGAGAGCATCAGCGCGCTGTCCAGATCGCCGTTCATCATCTCCAGCCAGTCCGTGCCGGTGATCATCACCGAAAACGGCGCCTCTTCCCCGACGGGCTGCCATTCGCCCTGCATGGCTCGCAGATTGCCAATGTAAAGATCTTCACCCGCAGGCGTCTCCAACGCCTCCAGCGTCAGATCGGCCGAGGAGACGGCTAAGGCCCCATAGCTGCCCGAGATGATGACCGGCTCGAGCATCGGCAAGGCTTCAAGGCGGTCAAAAAGCCCGGTCGCCGCAGTATCCTGCGAAATAGCCCAGTTGATCCCGGCGGCGTTCACATAGCAGTAAAGCGGGCTGCCCTCGGCATCGCAGCCGATGAAATAGCCGGCCGTCGGCTCAAGCGGTTCGGCAAAGGTGGGGTTGGCGAAAAGGGTCATGGCAAAGGCAATAAGAAAACGCATGGCGGCACTCCGAAACCATGCGCCTATTCCTGCCTGCAATCTGCAACCGGTCAAGCGGCGGCTTAGACCTTGGCCGCAGATTTCCGCGCCGCTGGCTTTTTCGCCGCAGATTTGCCCTTGGCCGCCGCCTTGGGTGCGGCCTTTTTAGCAGCGGGTTTCTTTGCCGCAGCCTTTTTCTTGCCCCCCGCCTTACCCGCCTTTTCGGCAATCAGCGCGAGGGCCTCATCCAGCGTGACCGCCTCGGGCGCGATGTCCTTGGGCAGGGTAGCATTGACCTTTTCCCATTTCACATAAGGCCCAAATTTGCCCGGCATCACCACAACGGCCCCGCCATCCGGATGATCGCCCAAGCTGCGCAAGGGTTCGGCCGCCGCCCCGCGCCCCGGCCCGCGCGCGCGTTTCTGTGCCAGAACCTCGACCGCCCGGTTCATGCCGATGGTAAAGACCTCTTCGACATCGGGCAGATTGGCATAGGTGCTGCCGTGTTTGACATAAGGGCCAAAGCGGCCGATGGCCGCCTCGATCTGCGCGCCGTCATCGGGATGCGGCCCAAGCAGGCGGGGCAGGCCCAGAAGGTCCAGCGCACGCTCCAGCGTCAGGGTGTCGGCCGCCCAGCCCTTGGGCAGGCTCGCGCGGTCGGGCTTGGGGTTGGCCTCGCTTGCCTCGCCGCGCTGGACATAGGGGCCATAGCGGCCTGCGCGGAGCGAAATCTCGTTGCCCGCTGCATCCTGGCCAAGGATGCGACCATCGACCGCCTGCTGTTCTTCGCCCGTCGAGATCGGCCGGGTATAGCGACATTCGGGGTAATTGCCGCAGCCGATGAACGCCCCGCCCGAGCGCGCGGTTTTCAGATGCAGGCGCCCCGTGCCACAGGTCGGGCAGGACCGCGGGTCTGACCCATCGGCGCGCAGCGGATAAAGGTGGGGGGCCAGGAAATCATCAATCTTTTCTAGCACCTCGCCAATCCGCAGATCGGCGGTTTCCGCCACGGCGGCCGAGAAATCACGCCAGAACCGGGCCAGAACATCCTTGTAATCGCGCGTCCCGGCCGAAACATCGTCCAGCTCGGTCTCCAGATCGGCGGTGAAATCATATTCCACATATTTGTGGAAGAAATTGGCAAGGAAGGCCGTCACCAGCCGCCCCTTGTCCTCGGGGATCAGGCGGTTCTTGTCTTTCTTGACATATTCGCGGTCGACGATGGTGGTCAGAACGCTGGCATAGGTGGAAGGTCGCCCGATGCCCAGTTCCTCCATCCGCTTGACCAAAGTCGCCTCGGTATAGCGCGGCGGGGGCTGGGTGAAGTGCTGGTCAGGCGTGACGCGGCGTTTGTCCAGCGCCTCGCCATTGGCCAGTTGCGGCAGGCGGCCCTCGTCCTCATCCTCGTCGTCGCGGCCCTCGTCATAGATGGCAAGGAAACCGTCGAACTGCACCACCTGCCCCGTGGCACGAAAGCCCACCTGGCCGTCGGGTGACAGGATATCGACCGTGGTCCGCTCCAGCCGCGCGGCGGCCATCTGGCTGGCAAGGGTGCGCTTCCAGATCAGATCGTAAAGCTTACGCTGATCGGCATCGGCCAGCCGCAGGCTATCGGGGTCTGCCGCCATGTCGGTGGGTCGAATACACTCATGCGCTTCCTGCGCATTCTTGGCCTTGTTCTTGTAGATGCGGGGGATCTCGGGAACATAAGCCGCGCCGAACCGCTTGCCGATCTCGGCCCGCGCCGCCGCCACCGCTTCGGGCGCCATGTCGATGCCGTCGGTCCGCATATAGGTGATCAGCCCCGCCTCATAAAGCCGCTGCGCCGCGTTCATCGTCGCCTTGGCGCCAAAGCCGAACTTGCGGCTGGCCTCTTGTTGCAGGGTCGAGGTCATGAAGGGCGCATAGGGGTTACGGGTGGCGGGCTTCGCTTCCACGCTTTGCACCGCAAATGTTCGAGAAGTGACAGCCTGTACCGCCATTTCCGCCGAAGTGGCGGTAGGCATGTCGAATTTGTCCAGTTTCTTACCACCAAGCGTTGTCAGGCGAGCATCGAATTCCTGACCCCGAGGGGTCTTGAACGTGGCCCCCACCGTCCAGAATTCGCGGGCGCGAAAGGCTTCGATCTCCATCTCGCGTTCCACGATAAGCCGCAGGCAGACCGATTGCACCCGCCCCGCCGACTTCGCGCCGGGCAACTTGCGCCAGAGAACCGGCGACAGGGTAAAGCCCACCAGATAATCCAGCGCACGGCGCGCAAGATAGGCCTCGACCAGGGGGGTGTCGATCTCGCGCGGCTCTTGCATCGCACGCGTCACCGCGTCCTTGGTGATGGCGTTGAAGGTGACGCGCGCCACCTTCTTACCCTTCTTCAGGGATGGTGCCAGTGCCTCTTGCAGGTGCCAGGAAATCGCCTCGCCCTCGCGGTCAGGGTCGGTTGCCAGGATCAGCATGTCATCGGTTTTCAACGCCTCGGCAATGGCGCGGACGTGCTTCTTGCTGTCAGCCGCCACTTCCCAAGACATGGCAAAGCCAGCCTCGGGATCAACCGAGCCATCCTTGGGCGGCAGGTCGCGAACATGGCCATAGCTGGCCAGAACCGTGAAATCCGGGCCAAGATACTTGTTGATCGTCTTGGCCTTGGCGGGGGATTCGACGACGACGACGGGCATGGGACTGAACTTTCGGCAGGGCTTGCGGACGGGGCCGCACCATGGGGGCCAAGGACAAGGCTTGTCAACCGGCGATCAGGGCAAAGGGCCGGCACCTGTCCTGTCAGGCCACACCGCCCCTGCGGCAAAAGGTGCGCCCTTCAGTCGCAACGCGACAAAAGCCCCCCCGGGGCGCGGGTGATCCGCCGCTCAAGCTCCAGCGAGACAAGAGCCGGGCTCAGGACAGAGGGTGGCAGCGCCAGATCGCGGATCAGCTGATCTTCGGCCAGCGGGCTGGGGCCAAGCCGGGCAAGAATTTCGCCATGGACGGCGGCCATCTCGCCAAGGCTGCGGCGTGGCGGCACGGGGCCGGGCAGACTGCCCGGATCGGGGTCGGACGTCGGGGCTTCAACCTCTGCCGCCCCGGCGTTCGGCTGGCGCGACAGGCCCAGCACCTAGGCCGCATCGCCCGCGTGGCGGACCAGGGTCGCGCCATCGCGCAACAGCATGTTGCAGCCCGCCGCACGCGCATCAAAGGGATGGCCCTGCACGGCCAGCACCTCGCGCCCCTGCTCGGCCGCCTCACGCGCGGTGATCAGGCTGCCCGACCGCGCAGCCGCCTCAACCACGATGACGGCGCGCGAAAGGCCCGAAATGATGCGATTGCGCAGGGGAAAATGCCGGGTCTGTGGCTGCAATCCGGGGGGATGTTCGCTGAGAAGGCAACCACCTTCGGCAATCCGGGCGGCAAGGGCCGAGTTTTCCTAGGGGTAGATCACATCCACCCCGCCTGCCATCACCGCCACCGTGCCGGTTTCCAAGGCCGCCTCATGGGCTGCGGCGTCAATCCCAAGCGCGAGGCCCGACACCACAACCTGACCAGCCTGACCCAAACCCTCGGCCAGCCGCCGCGCCATGCGCAGACCAAGCGATGAGGCATTGCGCGCGCCCACCATCGCCACCATCGGGCGCTGCAACAGCGCCGTGTCGCCGCGCGCCCAAAGGACCGGCGGGGCATCGGCCAGCCCCATCAGATCGGCCGGGTAACCCGGACCGCCCCAAAGCAGCAAGACCGCCCCGGAAGCGCGGCCCGCCCGCATCTCGGCCTGTGCGACGCCCGGCGGACAAGGCTCATAGCCGTCGACTCCGGCGACGCGGGCAATCTCGGGAAGGGCAGCAAGGGCGGCGCGGGCCGAGCCTTGTTCGGCCAGAAGCCGGTGAAAGGTTACCGCCCCGACCCGGCGCGACCGGATAAGGCGCAGCCAGTCCAGCGGATCATCCCGCTGGGCCGCGCAGGTGGCAGCCCCCGTGGCAGCCCGTGTGGCAGCCCCTAAGGGAAACCCCGTGGCCCCCCCGATCGCCCTGCTCGCCATAGTCACCATGCCATTCCCCCGGCGGCTCTCTCCCGCCGCAACCGGCGCGGGCCAGGCGGCTTTCGCTGTCCAGACTGCCGCTGAATGGTTAATGCGCGGCGAATCCCTCCCTCACCGCAGGCAGGCGGCGCAGCCAGGATCGTCTGGCCTTATGATTTGTGAACTGGACTCATGAAAAATCGCCGTCTGCCCATTGATGCGGGGTAATAAATTTGATCAATTGTCGCCTGACAACCCCGCGCCACAGGGGCGCCAGAAGGAAGACCAGTATGAAGAACGCAGATGTTGCCAAGCGCCGGGATGAGGCGATTTCCCGTGGTGTGGGCATGCAGACCCAGATCTACGTCGACCGCGCGTTGAACTCGGAAGTCTGGGACATCGAGGGAAACCGCTATATCGACTTCGCCGCCGGGATCGCGGTGGTCAACACCGGGCATTGCCACCCCAAGGTGATGGATGCGGTTTCCAAACAACTGTCGAAGTTCACCCATACCTGCCATCAGGTGCTGCCCTATGAACATTACATCCGCCTGGCCGAGCGTCTGAACGCCGCGGTTCCGGGCGATCTCCCCAAGAAAACCGTGTTCGTGACCACAGGCGCCGAGGCGGTGGAAAACGCCATCAAGGTGGCTCGCATCGCCACGGGCCGCAACGCGGTCATCGCCTTTGGCGGCGCCTTCCACGGCCGGACCTTCATGGGCATGACCCTGACCGGCAAGATGGAGCCCTACAAGAAGGGCTTTGGCGCCATGATGCCGGACGTCTACCACGTCCCCTTCCCTCAAGATGTGCATGGCATTTCGACGGCAGATGCGATGGCGGGGCTGACCAAGCTTTTCAAGGCCGACATCGATCCGGGCCGCGTCGCCGCCATCATCTTCGAACCCGTGCAGGGCGAAGGCGGCTTCTATCCCGCGCCCAAGGATTCTGGTGAGGCGATCCGCGCCCTGTGTGATGAACATGGTATCGTGATGGTCGCGGACGAGGTGCAAACCGGCTTTGCCCGCACTGGCACCATGTTCTGCATGGAACAATATGGCGTTGCCGCCGATATCACCACCATGGCCAAAGGCCTGGCCGGTGGCCTGCCGCTGGCAGCGCTGACCGGCAAGGCATCGATAATGGACGCAGCACATCCCGGCGGGCTTGGTGGCACCTATGGCGGCAACCCGATCGGGATCGCGGCTGCCAATGCGGTTCTGGATGTGATCGAAGAGGAAAAGCTCTGCGCCCGCGCCAATGAACTCGGCTCGCGGCTGAAACAGAAACTCGAATCGATCCGTGCGACCACGCCGGAAATCAGCGATATCCGCGGCCCGGGCTTCATGGTCGCCGTCGAATTCGCCAATCCCGCGAACAAGGAACCCGACGCGGGCTTTACCAACCGCGTCAAGTCCGAGGCGCAAAAGCGCGGCCTGATCCTCTTGACCTGCGGCGTCTACGGCAACGTGGTGCGCTTCCTGGCCCCGATCACCATTCCGGACGCCCATTTCGCCGAAGCCATGGACATCCTCGAAGCCTCGGTCGCCGCCGCGCGGAAGGGCTGACACCAACCCATCCCTCCTAACGGGCCCCCATCGCGCGCGCGGGTTTCATCCTGCGCGCCCGTTTTCTTTGCCTTGCGGGTTCATCTTGGTCCAAATACCCCCGCCGTAGGCTCCCGTGGCGGGCCACAGGTGCCTACGGCGGGGGTATTTTCTGCCAAGATGAACTGCCGGGCAGGATTTGCAGAGCGCCCGTGTTTCGGTCTATGCCGGGCCATGGACGGAATCGTGCTGCAGGATGTGCATCTGGATCTCGGCGGCAAGCGGGTCTTGTCGGGGCTCAACCTGCATTTGACCGAGCGCCGGATCGGTATTCTGGGGCGCAACGGGTCGGGCAAGTCCACCCTCTTGCGGCTTATGGCGGGACTGATCGCGCCCAATGCGGGCGTGGTCCGCGTCGCGGGGCTTGATCCGGCGCGCGAGCGCAAGGCGATGCTGAGCGAGATCGGCATCCTGTTCCAGAACCCCGATCATCAGATCCTCTTTCCCACGGTGATCGAGGAATTGTGCTTTGGCCTTATTCAGATGGGCCTGACCCGTGCAGAGGCAGAGGCGCGGGCGCGGGCGTTTCTTGTGGCCGAGGGGCGATCCCATTGGGAAGCGGCTGCGACGCATCGGCTGTCTCAGGGGCAGCGGCAGTTTCTGTGCCTCATGTCGCTCCTCTTGATGTCCCCGCGCATGCTTTTGCTGGACGAGCCTTTCGCCGGGCTGGACCTGCCGACGCAGGCGCGTTTGTCGCGGCATCTTGATGCCTTGTCTCAACGGATGATCACTATCAGCCACGATCCGGGTGCGGTGGCGGGCTGTGAGCGCGTCCTTTGGCTGGAGACAGGCCAAATCCGGGCCGATGGCCCGCCCGGACCGGTGATCGCGGCCTTTGGCGCCGAGATGGCACGACTGGGGGCAGCCGATGCTGACACTGACCTCTTCGGTTGAGATCTGGGCCCATCGGCTCCCCGCAGGGGCCAAGCTGGGGGCGCTGGCCCTTGGCACGGTCGGTCTCTTCGCGCTGAGCAGCCCCTTGGCCCTTGGGGTGGCAGCCCTTGCGGTCCTTGGCCTTGTTGCCAGTGGCGGGCCGCGCTTTCTGCGCGAAAGCCTTCTCATGCTGCGCCCGCTCTGGCCCTTTGTCCTGATCGTGGCTGTCTGGCATCTGGTGACGGGCGATATCTCGGGCGGGGCCACGGTAATCCTGCGGATGGGCGCTGCGGTGGCGGCGGCGAATTTCGCCACCATGACGACGCGGCTTGCCGAGATGCTGGCGGTGATCGAGGCGCTTTTGTCGCCCCTGCGCCTGTTCGGTCTGGCGCCCCGCCCCATGGCCTTGGCCCTGGCGCTGGTCATCCGTTTCATCCCTGTCATGCTGACCCGGATCGAGGCGATCAGCCTTGCCTACCGTGCCAGAAGCCCGCGTCGGGCGGGCTGGCGCATCCTGATGCCGGCCGCGCTTGCCGCGCTTGACGATGCCGAACATGTTGCCGATGCCTTGCGCGCGCGCGGTGGTGCGGGGTAAGGAGCCCCGACACAATCAAAGGACCCCCCCCGATGGAACGCAGCCTCACCCATATCGCGCTTTTCGCCGCCCTGATCGCGGTTCTGGGACTGGTGCCGAAGATCGACCTTGCCTCGGGCGTGCCGATCACGGCGCAATCTCTGGGCGTGATGCTGTGCGGCACGGTGCTGGGCGCCCGGCGCGGGGCGCTGGCGGTGGGGCTTTTCCTGCTTGTGACGCTGGCAGGTTTGCCCTTGCTGGCAGGGGGGCGCGGCGGCCTTGGCGTGTTGGCCTCGCCCACGGTGGGTTATCTGATCGGCTTTCCGGTTGCAGCCTTTGTGGCGGGGCTGATCACCCGCAACTGGCGCGCGCCTGTCGGTTTGGCGGCAACTGTGGGCGCAGCGGTGGGCGGCATTGTGGTGCTGAACACTATGGGCATTTTCGGCATGTCGGTGATGCTGGAGAAATCCCTTTCCGAGGCCGCCCTTCTGGCCGCACCCTATTTCATCGGCGATAGCCTCAAGGCCGTTCTCGCCGGTCTTGTCACCCAAGCCATCGCACGCGCCCGGCCCGAGGCGCTGTTGTCGCGCGCCTAGCTGTGACGCCGCTCTACCACCAGTGCCGTGCCGATCCCCCCGGCCGCGGCAATGCCGGCCAGCCCCGGACCGCTGCCGCCCAATTGGGCAAGGCCATGAAAGAGCCGCACCGCAAGGATCGCGCCCGAGGCGCCAATCGGATGGCCGCGTGCCAGCGCACCCCCGCCCCTGTTGACGATCCCCGGCGCAAGGCCCGCCCCATTCACGCAGGCCATCGCCTGCACCGCATAGGCCTCCATCACTTCAGCCATCTCCAGGGCTGAGGGCGCAAGCCCGGCCTGCTCCAGCGCGACCCGGATCGCAGCCAAGGGGGCAAGACCCGGCTCGAGCGGATCGCCGCCCCGCGTTGCCCCGGACAGGATGCGCAGGCCCTGCCCCGACGGCAGATCGCGCGCGCGCCCCTCTGACAGCACCAGCACAAAGGCTGCCGCATCTGCCGCCACCGCCGCCGTAGCCGCCGTAATGCTGCCCACAAGCGACTTGGCACGCGCGGCCAGCGCGGGTGTCAGATCGCGGGTAAAGGCATCGCGCGCAACCCCGGCGAGGGGGACAATCTCGGGCCAGGCCCACATGGTGCGCGCCTTGGCATGGCTTTGCACCGCCCAATCCGCTTGCGCAGCACCACTGATCCCCAGCCGGTCGGCCAAGGCAGCGGCCGCAGCCGTCATGTCCGGGTCCCGGTCGGGCCAGGGGGTAAAGGGCGCCTGGTCATAGGGGATGAGCCGCCCGTCCGGCCCCGGCATGGCCCGCGCGGGGCGGCGTGAATAGCTCTCGGCCCCACCCGCAAGCACCACCTCGGCCGCGCCATTGTCGACCAGCGCCCCCGCCAGCAGGATCGCATCCAGCCCCCCCGCGCATTGCCGGTCGATCGACAGACCGGCCACCCGCTCGGGCAGCCCCGCCAGAAGGGCCACACGCCGCGCCGGATTGCCGCCCGCCCCCAGCGCATTGGCCAGGATCAACTCGTCCACCTGCTCTCCTGCCATACCGGCATCAGCCAGCACCGCCTGCACCACCGGCGCCGCCAGATCCTCGATCCGCAGGTCGCGAAACGCCCCGCCCCGCGGGCATACGGCTGTGCGGCGGGCGGCCAGGATCACCGCCATCCCATGGCCCTTTCCAGTGCGGCCAGATCGGTCTTGCCCGAGGCCAGCATCGGCCAGTCCGCCAGCCGATGCAGGGCCTTCGGGGCCTTGAGCGGGCCGAAGGCGGCGCGCGCGGCGGACAAAACCAACGTGGCCTCGGCTTCCCCCGCAATAATGGCCACGAGATGCATCCCGCGCAGGCCATCGGGGCGGGGCAGGACCGCCGCCCGGCGCACCCCCGGCAAACCCAGCAAGAAAGTCTCGATCTCTTCGGGAAACACGTTCTGATCGGCTACCGTCACCATCCGCCCGGCACGACCCTGCAGGTAAAGATAGCCATCCTGCATCCAGCCCCGTTCACCCACGGAAAGCCAGCCGTCGCGCCAGGTGGTCGCCCCCACATCGGCCCCCCCCACATCAGCCCCGGCATAACCGGCAAAAAGGTAGGGGCTCTTCACCCAGATCTCCCCCGCTTCGATCGCAATCTCCACCCCCGGATAGGGACGCCCGACCGAAGCCTCGGGGCAATCCGGCCCAGCCAGCGTGATGAAACTCGCCTCGGCCGCGCCATAGAACTCCTGCACCACCGCAGCAGGCGCCATCTCGGCCAGGGCCGCGCGCAAGGCGGGGTCAAGCTTGGATCCGCCGACCAGAACACGCGCCAGCGGCAGCACCGGACCGCCCGCCTCGACCATGAGGCGCAACTGGGCGGGGGTGGCATACAAAAGCTGCACCGCCCGCGCCGCCAGCGCCGCGCGCTGCCGATCAGGGCGCAGATCATCCAGGAGATGCACCTCGGTCCCCAAGGCAACCCCCTCGACCGCGCCGTAAAGCGCCAGAGAATGAACAAGCCGGCCCAACACCGCCACCCGCAGCCCCGGCCCGACGCCGAAAAGCCCGGCATTCACGGCAAATGAGGCCGCCCAGGAGGCAAAACTGCGCCGGATATGACGCGGCGTACCGCTTGATCCCGAGGTCAGCGTCTCGAACTCTCCCGGACCGGCCTGCAAGGGCCCAGCCCCGCCAATGCGGAACGGCCCGCCAAAGGCCCCGGCAAGCGCCTGCGCCGCCGGACGCTCGACCAAAAGCCCGCCACCGCCCGGGCGAAACGTCACCGCCCCACCGGCGTCAAGGACCCGCGCCTGCGGATGACAGCGAAACCCCTCGTTCATCTTGGCCCAGATACCCCCGCCGGAGGCCAACCTCTCCGCCAAGATCCCGCCTCAGGACTGCACGAGACTGGCCATCCGCCGCAAGGCCAGAAGATAGCCCTCGGTACCAAAGCCCGCGATCACCCCCTCGGCACGAGCCGAGACAAAGGAATGATGCCGAAAGACCTCGCGCTTGTGGATATTGCTGATATGAACTTCCAGCACCGGCCCCTCAAAGGCGTTGAGCGCGTCCAGAATGGCCACCGATGTATGGCTATAGGCGCCGGGATTGATGATGATCCCCGCCGCCGCGTCGCGTGCGCCCTGGATCCAGTCGACAAGCGCGCCCTCGTGGTTCGACTGGCGACAGTCGAGCCCAACGCCCAGCTCCGTCGCCAGACGCCCCAGCGCCGCTTCGACATCGCCCAGCGTCTCGCGCCCATAGATCTCGGGCTGGCGCAGGCCCAGAAGGTTCAGGTTCGGGCCATTCAGAACAAGGATCGGCTGGGTCACGGGGGAAGGTCCTTTGCAAACGACGCCAAAGCTTAGCCCATCCACCCCGCCCCGCAAAGCCCCTGCCAAACCCGACGAGACGCCGCAGGCGTCCGAGGAGGGAAATGGGCGCGAAAAAACGCCCCCCGAACCAGCGGGGGGCGCAAGACAGGTCGCCCCACTTGCGATTGGCCTTGGGCAGGGAGACACCGACCAAAGGCTTTGGGCAAAGCCCTCAGGCGACCTTTTCCAGGGCAATCTGCGCAGGGATGCCCAAGGCACGCACCACCTCGCGCGTCAGCTGGGGGCGGTTCAGTGTGTAGAAATGCAGATCCTCCACCCCTCCCGCGATCAGCCGGTCACAAAGTGCGGTGCATTGCGCCAGCGCCAAGAGTTCCTCTCGGCCGTCGCGCGCGGCCGCGATGAAGGCCTCATCCAGCTTGCGCGGCACCTGCGCCCCGCAGCGCGCGGCAAAGCGCTTCGTCCCTGCCCAGGACTGGATCGGCAGGATGCCGGGGATGATCGGCACATGAATGCCTGCCGCCACACAATCATCGCGAAAGCGAAAGAAGGCATCGGCATCAAAGAAGAACTGCGTGATGGCCTTGGTCGCGCCTGCATCGACCTTGCGTTTCAGCCAGCGCACATCGGCCGTCGGGTCAGCCGCATCGGGATGCGGCTCGGGGTATGCGCCGACCGCGATCTCGAACTTGCCCGTGGCGGCCAGCGCCGCCACCAGATCGACCGAACTGGCAAAGCCCTGCGGATGGGGGGTGAACCGCGCCGCGCCCTTCGGTGCATCGCCGCGCAGCGCCACGATCTGGCGCACGCCTGCCTGATGATAGGCTTCGGCAATCTCCAGCGTTTCGGCGCGGCTCGCATCGACGCAAGTCAGATGCGCCGCGACCCTTAGGCCGGAATTGCGGTGCAAGGTCGTCACCGCGTCTTGGGTCAGCTGCCGCGTGGTGCCGCCGGCGCCATAGGTCACGCTGACGAATTCCGGCCCCATGGGCGCCAGCGCCTGCACCGTTTCAAACAGTTTGAACGAGGCATCCAGCGTTTGCGGCGGGAAGAATTCGAACGAGATGCGCGGGGCCGTCATGGGAGGATCTCCTTTTCACTTGCCCCTGTGTGCCAGATTGGCCAATGTGAGGACAATTCATAATATTCACGATCATTATGGGGTAAACCTCATGTATATCGAACTACGCCACCTGCGGACGATCCGCGCCATCCAGCAGGCCGGTGGTCTGGCCCGCGCGGCCGAGATGCTGACCATGACGCAATCGGCGCTGTCACATCAGGTGGCGGGCCTGGAAGATCAGGCGGGGATGGAGCTGTTCGTGCGCCGGTCAAAACCGATGCGGCTCTCGGCGGCCGGTCAGCGGATGCTGCGGGCCGCTGAACGGATCCTGCCCGAAATCACCGCACTGGAAGAGGAATTTCGCGCGCTGCGGGCGGGCAAGACCGGCCGGTTGCACATCGCCATCCAGTGCCACGCCTGTTTTGACTGGCTGTTTCCCGTGCTTGAGCTGTTCCGCCAAGCCTGGCCCGAGGTCGATGTCGACATCCGCGCCGGGCTGGCCTTTGAACCCTTTCCGGCGCTGGCGCGCGAAGAGGTGGATCTGGTGATCTCTTCCAACCCCGAACCGCTGCCGGGCGTCGTGGCACATCCGCTGTTCGACTATGCCCCGACGCTGGTGGCCTCGGCGCAGAACCCGCTTGCGACCAAGACCATGATCAGCGCCGAGGACCTGCGGGACCAGACGCTGATCACCTATCCCGTGGGCCGCGACAAGCTTGATGTGTTCACCGATCTTCTGACACCTGCCCGAGTGGAACCGGCAGGCCAGCGCCACGTCGAACTGACCGCCGTTATCCTGATGCTGGTCGGATCGAACCGCGGCGTGGCGGTTTTGCCCGACTGGGTGATCCGGGACGTCAAGTCGAACGCCGATTACATCACCCGGCCCCTGGCCCCCGGCAATGTCACCCGCCGCCTTTATGCCTGCCTGCGCCAAGAGGATGCCGCGCGGCCCTATATGGCGCATTTTCTGAAACTGGGGCGCTCGGAACCGGTCAAGCTGCAACGCGGTTAGGCCAGGTTGCGGCGGAAAGGAGGGCGCGGCGGTCAACGGCCCGCCCTGCCACCCCCTGCCCGACTGTCAAGGACCGGCCCCCTTCCCCTTGGCCGCCTTTCGGTGTATCGCCCCAGCCTTGAACCGGACCGGAGATTACCCATGCAGGGCAGCGCCAACCTCAACCTGATGATCAAGGCCGCGCGGCGTGCGGGCAAATCCCTGGTCAAGGACTTCCGCGAGGTGGAGAACCTGCAAGTGTCCTCCAAGGGGCCCGGGGATTTCGTGTCGAAGGCCGACCGCGAGGCCGAGCGGCTCATCAAGGAAGACCTGATGGGCGCGCGGCCCACCTATGGCTGGCTGGGCGAGGAAACCGGCGAGACGGCAGGCCAGGACCCGACCCGGCGCTGGATCGTCGATCCGCTGGATGGCACAACGAATTTCCTGCACGGCATGCCGCATTGGGCGATCTCCATCGCGCTGGAACACAAGGGCGAGATCGTCTCGGCCGTGGTCTATGACCCGGCCAAGGACGAGATGTTCTGGGCCGAAAAGGGCGCGGGCGCCTGGCTGAACGACAACCGCCGCCTGCGGGTTTCGGGGCGGCGGTCGATGACCGAGGCCGTCTTCGCCGCCGGCGTGCCATTCGGGGCGAAAAAGACCCTGCCCGCGATGCTGGCCGACCTTGCCCGGCTGATGCCCGCCTGTGCGGGCGTGCGGCGCTGGGGCGCGGCCTCGCTGGACCTGGCCTATGTGGCGGCGGGCCGGTTTGATGGCTATTGGGAGCGCGAGTTGCAGCCGTGGGACATCGCGGCCGGGCTATTGCTGGTGAAAGAGGCCGGCGGCATGGTCGGGCCGCTGCGCGAGGGCGACGATATCCTTAGCAAGGGCGCGCTTCTATGCGCTAATGACCCGCTGTTCGAAGGCTTTTCCAAGATCATCCGCAACGCCTGACGCAAATTTCTGGCACAGAAATTTGGCCAGAGTTTTGCAAACTCTGAGACGGTTTTTCTGTGAAAAACCGGTCCCTCTGTCTTAGCGTCTGGGCACTTTCGGGATCGACGATTTCGCAAAGCGATAGGTCGCCTCGGGATGGGGCGGATGGCCTTCGGTACGCCGCCAATAGTCCTTGCCGCCCCGCCGCATCAGCGCAGGCAAGGCCAGGACCAGCCCACCCGCAAAGCCCCCCGCATGGGCCCAATAGGCCACGCCCCCGCCGTCCACGGGCATCGTCATGCCGCTGAAGACCTGCAGTGCGAACCAAAACCCCAGCACGATCCAGGCCGGAATGGCGAAGATGCGGAAGAAGATCACGAAGATGAACAGCACATCCACCTTCGCCTTGGGAAACAGCAGAAGATGGCCCCCCATCACCCCGGCAATCGCCCCGGACGCCCCCACCATCGGAATGGGCGAGAAAGGATCCATCGCCACCTGCGCCAAGGCCGCCGCAAGGCCCGAGAGCAGGTAGAACAACAAGAAGCCGCCATGGCCCATCTCGTCCTCGAGATTGTCGCCTTAGATCCACAGGAAAAGCATGTTGCCCAGGATATGCATCCAGCCCGCATGCAGGAACATCGAAGTGACCACCGTGGCCAGTCCCTGCCCACGCATCAGGTTTTCCGGTACCAGACCCCATTCATTGAAAAAATAGGCAAGCTGGATCTCGGAAGGGATCGTCAGCCAGTAGGACAGGAACACCGCTGCGTTTATCGCGATGAGGGAAAAGGTCACATAGGGCGTGCGGCCTGAAGGGTTATGGTCACGGATCGGAAACATGGGCGCAGAGTTTCCCAAGCGCGCGGTTGCGTCAAGCGGGGAAAGGGGGGCTGTCTGTCCCCTTTTTGTTTGTCCCAAGGCGTCCATGATATACCAAGAAGCCTTGCTGGGTTGACGTTTATTGTTGCATTACGTCTCATTGGATGCCAGATATTTCCATGATGTTTGG
>VGDH01000057.1 GCA_016869835.1 Alphaproteobacteria bacterium | reverse complement strand
AAAAACCATACCTCAGGGAGGACCACTTTTCAGGGGGCAGTCCAGGACGCCTGCCACGTTCAGTTTCTGCTGTGCGGTTTCGAAGGCAACGGCCGACAGCAATCCGCTGTTCGTTCGTCTGATAGCACCGAAACCGTAAACTCCGGGGCGGCGCCAGACCTCGACGCTGCGGCAGAGGCCGCCCGCTCACTCGGCTTCGCGCCCGGGTCGCCACGACCCCGGTAAGTTCTGACGGGAATGGATGACATGGTCGCGGTCGCCGCGCACCAGAAAGCTTGGCCGTATATGGCGCCGCGGTCGTGCGACACGGTCCCGATAGTGTCGGGCAGGACCGTCTCGCCGAACCCGCTTTTGCGCATTTTCTTAGCTCATTGATGCCTTCGGGCGCGGTCACGTCATCAGATCTTCAAGAATCGCTTGACTTGGACAGCTTTCCAGATTCTTTTCGTTGAACGAAGGTTCAATCATCGTAATGAGCGAACCGCTCATCCTGACGTGTCGGCGAAAAGCAAGACCAAGCGGGGAGAAGTGACGATGTGGCGTTATGCAATCTTTGGCGTTTTTGTTCTGGGAATACCGGGGGCGGTCCAGGCCAATGAGCTCACCTTCTCTTTTGGGGGGACGGTTGCTAGTGAGTATGTTTCAAGCGGCGTCTACTATGCTGACGGTCTAGCTATCCAGCCGTATGTGGAGTTGGGCTATGGTGGCTTTTACGCTGGCGCCTACGCGGCGAATACCAGCGGGGTTCTCACGGGTTACACCGCTGAGTATGGGCTGTCGCTGGGCTACCGCGGCGAAGCAGGCCCGGTAAACTATGACATCGGTGTTGCCTACTACATCTTTGACGAAGTAGCCGGTTTTTCGACGCCAGATTATCCGGAGTACATCGTTTCTGCCTATGTCGCAGCAACAGAGTCGTTCTACTTGACCGGAAGGGTTGCCTTCGCGCCGGAATATGATTCGACCAATTTGCGGTTGCGTCTGGACTACTACACTCCGGTCGCCGGGCTTTCGGTCGGCGCCGCTGTCGGCTTTGCCGACACGAACTACGGTGACTGGGAGTATTGGACCATCGACGCTACCTATGCGGTGATCGACAACGTTTCACTGGGGCTCGGCTACCACGGCTCCAACTACAACGCCAATGTTGGTGGGACCAACGGTACCGATGGCGGGCTTGTCGTCGCCTCGACACTTTGGCGTTCTAAGCTGCATCGACGGGCGGGTTAGGCCCGCCCCTTTCCTCAGGAGTGCCAACATGGACGTACTCGACCAACTTGGAGCCCTGCGCGAAGGCAAGCTTAGCCGTCGCGCCTTCAGCCGCTCACTTTTCGCGATGGGGATCACGACCGCCATCGTCCCCATTGTGCCGCGCAAGGCATGGGCTGCACCGGAAGACCAGGCGACCTTGTTCACCTATGGCGGCTATAACACGCCGGAGCTGTTCGAGGAATACATCGCCAAACATGGCGAAGAACCTGCCTATGCGACTTTCGGCGCGGCCGCGGAAGCGATGAACAAGCTGAAGTCCGGGTTCGTGCCTGACGTGGCCCACGCGTGCCATTCGGATGTCCCGGCCTGGACCAGCACCGGCATGTTCCAGCCGATCGACACAACGCGTTTGTCAAACTGGGCTGATGTGATCCCCGCGCTTTGGCAGCGGGACTACAACATTCCGGCCGAGGGCCAAGTTTGGCAGAGCCCGTTCAACTGGGGCCAGACCTCGATCGCCTACCGCACCGATCTGTTCGAGCTTGATGGCGAAGAAAGCTGGGACATGCTTTGGGACGAACGCTATGCCGGCAAGTTGGGCATGCTGGCCGGAGCGGGTGACGTCTGGTGGTGTGCGGCGATCAAGGCCGGCGTGCCCTATGACCAGATCCACACCGAAGAGGCGTTCGAGAAGATCTCGGCCGTCCTGCGGGCGCAGCGTCCTCTGATCCGCATGTACACCGACGATACGACCCAGTCGGATACGGCGCTTGCCGCGGGTGAACTGGTGGCGACGATGGCCTGGAACTACTCGGCCGTCTGGCTGAAGGCCGCGGGCAACCCGGTGAAGTTTGCCCAGCCCAAGGAAGGCGCGATGACCTACAACTGTGGGCTGATGCTGATGAAGGATGCGCCCAAGGTGGATAAGGCGTACGACATCATCGATGCGATCCTCAGCAAATCCGCGTCGGCGACCAACCTGAGCTGGGGCTACGGCGGCGTGAACCGCAAAGCCTATGATGATCTGTCCGACGAGCAACTGGCGGACATCAACCTGTCACGTGACCCGATGGCAATCATCAAGGCCGGTCACCTGAGCGTGCCGCAGACCCCCGAATGGGAACAGCGCATGTCCGCGACCTGGGAACAGATCAAGCTCGGCTTCTAGGCCGGGCTTACTTCCGAACTTAGACGGCAGAAGCAACCATGACCGTGACGAGCGTTTCCGGCCCCGCACCTGCGCGGCCAAGTGCGATCACCCGTTTCTTGCACCGGCACGAAGGCTGGCGCGGGCACTTGCTGCTCGCCCCAGCGCTGATACTGATGACGGTGGCGATCATCGGGCCCATGTGGATGACCCTGATGATGAGCACTTGGACCGTCCGGGGCTTTGACATCATCGTGACCCCGGGCCTGGCCAACTACACCGCGATGGCCAACAACCCGATGTTCCCCGTTCTGATCTGGCGGACGCTCGAGATCGCATTGACGTGCACGATCGTCACGGTGGTGCTTGTTTACCCCGTGGCCTATTTCCTGGCCTTCCAAACGGGCCGCAGCAAGGCCATCTGGCTTCTGGTGCTGACGCTGCCGTTCTGGACCAGCTACCTCTTGCGCGTTTTCGCCTGGCGCGTGGTGCTTGGCAACGAAGGGGCCATCAACTCGGGCCTCATGTCACTGGGCGTCATTTCCGAGCCGCTGTCGTGGCTGCTCTACAGCCAAACGGCCGTGACGATCGTGCTCGCGCATTCCTGGGCGGCGTTCGCGATCGTGCCGATCTTCGTCAGCCTAGAGAAGATCAATCGTAGCTATCTCGAGGCTGCGGCAGACCTCGGCGACACTCCGGCGCGCCGATTCTGGCGGATCACCTTCCCGTTGTCGCTTCCGGGAGTCGTTGCAGCCTTCATCATGATGTTCGTGCCGACCATGGGCGAATACATCACGCCCATCATGGTCGGCGGCCCGGACAGCATGATGGTCGGCAATCTTGTGCAGGCGATGTATGGCCCGATGGCCAACTGGCCCGCCGGTGCGGCTCTGGCTGTCGTGATGATGATCACCATCGGCTTGGCGAGCCTCGCGTTTGTCGGCTTGAACAGGCTGGTCCAGAGGTAGGCATGGCAAGCTACACATTTCACCGCAAGAACCGCCCCTTGGCGCTCTATGCCGGCGCGTTTGCCGTCTTCATCTACCTGCCGATCATGTTCATCCCGCTCTTCTCGTTCAACTCGGGATGGTATGTGAAGTTCCCGCTCGAGAGCTTTACCTTCCACTGGTACGTTGACCTCTTCCAGCGTGAGCAGCTGATGCGGGCGCTCTGGAACAGCATCAAGGTCGCCTTGTTCGTAAGCTTCTTCTCGACCTTGATCGCCATTCCAGCGGCCTTGGCGGTCGCGCGCTATCGGATGCCAGGGAAGTCAGCCGCCATCGGCTTCATCATGCTGCCCCTCGTCCTTCCGGGGATCATCATGGGGACGTCGATCCTTGGCCTGATGAACTGGTTCAACGTGACCTTGTCGCTGGTCACGGTGACGATCGGCCAGATGGTGATCTGCCTGCCCTACGCGATCGCGGTTCTGTTGCCGCGGTTCATCGGCGTTGGCCGCGCGCTGGAAGAAGCCTCGGCGGACCTGGGCGAACCTCCGCTACGCACCTTCTTCCGGGTCACCCTGCCGATCGCCCTTCCCGGTGTCCTTGCCTGCCTGCTGATGACCTTCACCATCTCGTTCGAAGAGTACTTCATGGCCTTCTTCCTTGGCGGCACGGAGATCACCCTGCCGATCTACATCTGGACCCAGCTCAGGTTCCCCGATGACTTCCCGTCGCTTCTCGCGCTGGCGACGCTGATCATTACGTTCAGCTTCATTCTGGTCTTCGCCAGTCTGCGGCTTGCCAGAATTGGCGAATCCCTAACCCAGGAAGGTGCACGATGATCTCGCTTCGCAATGTCAACAAGGCCTTTGGCAGGGTTCAGGCCGTCCGCGACGTGTCGCTTGAGATCGCGAAGGGAGAGTTCTTCTCGCTTCTGGGCGCGTCGGGCTCGGGCAAGACCACGCTTCTTCGCATGATCGCGGGGTTCGAAAGCGTGACCTCGGGCAAGATCTTGATCGACGGGCAGGAGATACAAGACAGCCCCCCGCACCTGCGCCCAATCAACATGGTGTTCCAGAACTACGCGATCTTTCCGCATCTGAACGTGCGCGACAACATCGCCTACGGCTTGCAGCGGCTGGGCACGCCCAAGGCCGAGCAGGCGCGCATGGTCGACGCGATGCTTGAGATGATCGCCCTTCCGGGCTACGGCGACCGGCGTGCGACCCAGCTCTCCGGCGGCCAGATGCAGCGCGTGGCGCTGGCGCGTGCGCTGATCCTCAAGCCCAAGGTCCTGCTTCTGGACGAGCCGCTCGGCGCATTGGACAAGCAGTTGCGCGAACAGATGCAGCTGGAACTGCGCAGCCTGCAGCGTCAGCTTGGCATCACCTTTATCCTTGTCACCCACGACCAGGAAGAGGCGCTCACGCTGTCGGATCGCGTGGCGGTGATGGAGAATGGCGCCGTGATCCAGGTCGACACGCCGGCGGGCCTTTACGATCACCCGACGAACCGCGCCGTCGCGGCCTTTGTCGGCAGCATGAATTTCTTCGACGCCACGGTCCACGGCCAGGGCGATGCGTACCGTGCCGAGATTGCGGGCCTGGGCCCGCAACGGCTCAACGGCCAAGCGGGGGCGCGCCAAGACGGCGCCCGCGTGCTGGTGGCGATCCGGCCCGAGAGCCTGACCCTCAGCCCGACCGCCCCGGAGGCGCCTCAACCCTCGGTGCAGGGCCGGATCACGGCGCGGCAGTATATGGGCGGACGCCAAATGCTGCACGTGGCGGTCGAGGGTCGCGCGGCGCCGGTTGCCGTTTCGATCGTGGCCCAACGCGGCGACGATCCCTGGGACGGCAGCGAAGGCCGGCCGGTCTGGCTTACCTGGGGACCCGGCGCTATCTCGCTCCTTGACGCTGAATGACGAATGACCGGCATCAATGAGGGAACGGACATGACACAGGACGACACCATCACCACGAAAGCCCCGACCCGCCGCACGCAAGCCAAGGTGGAACGTCGGCTGGCGCTGATCGAGGCGACGATGGAGGCGATTGCCCTCTATGGCCTCTCGGGCACGACCATGGCGCGCGTGACCGAGATCGCGGGCACCTCGATTGGGTTGGCGAACTTCTATTTCGAAAACAAGGAACTCCTGCTGGAGGCGGTGCTGCAGCACCTGGCCGACCAAGAGCAGGCGGTCCTGCAAGAGCATCTTGCACAGGCGATCGATGACCCGGGGGAGCGTCTGATCGCCTTGGTCGACGCGCGCTTTGATCCGCGTGTGTGCGCCCCGAAGACGGCGGCTATCTGGTTCGCGTTCTGGGGCGATGCCAGTGCACGACTGATCTATCGGCGCGTGGTCCAAAGGACGGACGACGCGCGGCTTGAAGCCGTAGTGCCCCTGATCAAAAGCCTGCTTGCCGAGCAGGACGGTCCCCCACGCGACGCCTATGACATCGCCCTGGGGATGGAGGCCTTCTATGACGGCCTCTGGCTGAACATCCTGCTCTACCCCGACGACTTTCAGCGTGCCGACTGCCGCAATCGCGCGGTCGACCACCTCACCTCGCTGTTCCCTCAGCGTTTCAACACCCTGTCTTTGGCGGCCAACGGCGCCAATCAGGCCGCCTGCTCAAAGGACATGACCCATGGCCCGTGATCCCCGCTACGACATCCTGTTCCAGCCCGTCCGCATCGGCCCAGTGACAACGAAGAACCGCTTCTATCAGGTCCCTCACTGCACCGGCATGGGCTGGGTACGCCCGCGCACGCTGGCCGAAATGCGTGGCGTGAAGGCCGAAGGCGGCTGGGGGGTGGTCAACACCGAATACTGCTCGATCCACCCGACGTCAGATGACCAGCTGCATATCTCGGCCACGCTCTGGGATGACACGGACGTGCGCAACCATCGGTTGATGACCGACAAGGTCCATGCCCATGGCGCGCTTGCGGGCTGCGAGCTCTGGTATGGCGGCGCGCGCACCGCCAATATCGCGACCCGGATGGTCCCGATGGATGTGGCCAGCCGCCCGAATAGCGTGGGTCACCCGTTCCAGTCCCGCGCGATGGACAAAGAGGATATCCGCAACTTCCGCCGCTGGCACCTAAATGCCGCCTTGCGGGCGAAGGCAGCCGAGTTCGACGTGGTCTATGTCTATGCGACCCACGGCTATCTTCTCGACAACTTCCTTGACCCCGAGGTCAACACCCGCAGCGACGAATACGGCGGGTCCCTGGAAAACCGCACGCGTCTGGTGCGCGAGATCATTCAGGAGACCAAAGAGGCCATCGGCGACCGCTGCGCCATTGCCGTCCGCTTTGCCGCCGATGCGGTCGAGGACGAAGACGGCAAACCGGTCATCGGCGAGCGGCAGGAAATGTTCGCTCTGATGGCCGAGATGCCGGATCTGTGGGACATCAACATCCAGGATTACTCGCTGGAGATGGGCGCCTCGCGCTTTGTCAAGGAAGGCTCGCTGGAGCCCTACATGCATTGGATCAAGTCCGCGACCACGAAGCCCGTGGTGACTGTGGGCCGCTTCACCAGCCCTGACACGATGGCCCGCTGGGTGAAGACGGGGCTGGCCGACCTGATCGGCGCAGCGCGACCATCCATCGCCGATCCCTACATTCCGAAGAAGATCGAGGAAGGCCGGGTCGAGGACATCCGCGAATGCATCGGCTGCAACATCTGCTATTCGGGCGACAGCCTGTCGGTGCCGATCCGCTGCACCCAGAACCCGACGATGGGCGAGGAATGGCGCAAGGGCTGGCACCCCGACCGGATCGAGGCGCGCGGATCGGACAGCCAAGTGCTGGTGGTCGGTGCGGGTCCGGCGGGGCTTGAGGCCGCGCGCGCGCTTGGCGCGCGGGGCTACCGTGTGGCCCTAGCCGAGGCGTCGCGGGTTCTGGGCGGCCGGGTCGCCCGGGAATCCACCCTGCCGGGGATGCGCGAATACATCCGCGTCCGCGACTGGCGCGAAGGCCAGATCGCCAAGATGGAGAATGTCGAGGTCTTTCGCGAAAGCCGCCTGACGGCCGAGGATATCCGCGACTTCGGTGCCGACCATGTGGTCATCGCCACGGGTGCCCGCTGGCGCAAGGACGTCTACAACGGCCAGCGGTTCGAGGCGATTGCCGAGGACGCGACCCCCGTCTTCACCCCCGATGACATTATGGACGGCAACCTGCCCGAAGGCCCGGTCGTCGTCTACGACGCCGACGGCTATTACATGGGCGGCGTGATCGCCGAACGCTTGCGGCAAGCGGGGCTCGAAGTGACGCTGGTCACGCCCGACAACCAGGTCTCGGCCTGGGCCGAGAACACCGGCGAAGGCTGGCGCGTACCCGGGCATCTGATGCGCCTTGGGGTAGAGCTTGTCACCGCCCAGGCCCTGTCGTGGTTTGACGGCGAGACGGTGACGCTGTCCTGCGTCCATTCCGAACGCGAGCGGGACTTGCCCGCCAAGGGCCTGGTGGTCGTCGGCCAGCGCGCCCCGGTTGACGAGCTTTACACAGCCCTCCGCTATGACGCGGACGGCAACCATGCCGAACTGCCCTTCACATTGGCCCGCATCGGCGACGCCGAAGCCCCCGCCATCGTCGCCGCCGCCACCTACGCCGGCCACCGCTACGCGCGGGAATTGGACAACGACGTCGATATCGATGTGCCGATGCAGCACGACAAGGTTGATGTTGGCCTGGTTGTGCCGCCGGTTTGGGCGCGGGCTGCGGAATGATTGCTCCGTCGCTCCTGCGACTGGTCTTGGCAGGATCGGCCTTCGCGGCCTTGGTTGCGTTTGGGGCCTATGCCCACCGCACCACCCCGCAAGACACTGCAGGCGCGACACTAACGCTACCCTGTTCGAGCTGTGACGCCCGTCACGCGGCCTTTACCAAACACATGGAACAGCAAGAGGGAGAGACAGAATGAACAAAGGTCCGGAAAACCCCGTTACAGCCGCAGAGCTTGACGCGGCGATGCCGTCCATTCTGTCGGCCCCCCGCGATGCGGGTGTGGTTCGCCTTGTCTGCACCCGGCCAAAGCCGAACACCCGAAACTTCCCCGAGGTGATCAAGCTGACCCGGCTGAAAGGGGTCAGCGATGACTACCACCCTAAACAGCCCTGGCTAGAGCTGGACGACGGCAGTGCTGACCCCCGGATCGAAGTGTCGATCTTGCCCTGGCGCGTACTTGACCTTTGCTGGCGCGAGCGGGATCGGGTCACGCATCCAGGCGATAACATCGCCGTGGACATGCTTTTGTCTCAAGATGACCTGCCAGTCGGCACGCAGCTTTCGGTTGGCACCGCGATTGTTGAGGTGTCGGATGTTCCGAACGATGGTTGCGTCAAGTGGAAGGTCCGCTGCGGTCGCGACGCCTACAAATGGATCATAACGCCCGACAATCTGAAACTGCGCCTGCGCGGGCTTTATGCCCGGATCGTCCAGGACGGCGAAGTGCGGGTCGGCGACGTCTTGAGGCGGATCTAGCCGCCAAGCGTGCAGCGCAAAGACCCATGTTCGAAGGCCAATGCAAATCTGGCCGACGGATGTGAGGCGAGGCCAAGAGACCTCAATGCAACTGAAAGCATCCAAAAGGAGAATAAGACCATGGCTATCAAGTATGCGACCCTGCCCCTCACACTTGCATTCTGCGTGCTCGGCGGCATGGCATCAGCCGAAGCCGAAAAGGTGACGGAAGAGATATTCATTGCCACCCATGTCGGCAAGTGCATCAACTACACCGGGGGCTCGGAAGGAAGGCAGTGCTATCGCGCTGATGGCACGACCGACTATGACGACAAGTCCTATGGAAAGGACAATGGGAATTGGAAGTGGGAGAACGGTCGCTATTGCGTGGCCTACTCCGCTGCCCCCGATAGCTGGACCTGCCAGGATTTCGTCGTGAAGGATGGCGTCTACTCATACGCCAACGGCGAGTACTCCTGGACTATTGAGTAACCTCGCCCATCCGGACCGCAGCCCACCTCGCCTGATCAGGCGGGTCGGGCTGCGAACTGTCGATAGAAGCCCCGACCTACATTCACGCTAACGGAGCATTCAGATGACTGCCTACCGCAACCTTGCCAGCTCACTGAAGCTGCCGAATGCCGCAATGATCGGTGGCCAGTGGTTCCAGGCACCCGGTGGGGCGACGCTTGCGACGCATGACCCCTTTGACGGCAAGCTCCTCAGCCAGTTGCCGCTGTGCGGCGGGGCCGAGGTGGATCTGGCCGTGGACGCCGCGCGGCAGTCGTTTGAGGCGGGCGTCTGGTCCGGCCTTCACCCGGGTGAGCGCAAGGCGGTGCTTTGCCGCTTAGCCGATCTGATCCTCGCCAATGTCGAGGAACTGGCGATGATCGAGGCGCTGGATGCAGGCAAGCCCGTGGCCGACTGCCTGGCCATCGACGTGCCGGAAACTGCCAAGGCCATCCGCTGGCACGCCGAGGCGCAGGACAAGCTTTACGACCAGATCGCGCCCAGCGCGCCGAATGCCCTTGGCCTGATCGTGCGCGAACCCGTGGGCGTCGTCGGCGCGGTCCTGCCGTGGAACTTCCCCCTTCTGATGCTCGCGTGGAAGATCGGCCCGGCGCTCGCCACCGGCAACTCGGTCGTCGTGAAGCCGTCCGAGATGACGAGCCTCTCGACCCTGCGCGTGGCCGAACTTGCACTTGAGGCCGGGGTTCCGCCCGGCGTCTTCAACGTCATCACGGGAACGGGCGCCGGCGCGGGTGAGGCCCTGGCGCGGCACATGGATGTCGATGCCATCACATTCACCGGCTCGACCGCCATCGGTCGGCGCATTCTGGAATGCTCGGCGCAGTCGAACCTAAAGGAGGTCTGTCTTGAGATGGGCGGCAAGAGCGCCGCCGTCGTCCTGTCAGACGCCGACCAGATCGACCGCATCGCCGCGATCCAGGCCAATGCGATCTTCTGGAACATGGGCGAGAACTGCACCGCGAACAGCCGGATCATCGTGCATAAGGATCGCTATGACGATTTGGTGACGGCGCTCGCCGCGCAGACCGCGGACTGGCAGTTGGGCGACCAGATGGATGCGGGCACGCGCCTGGGCCCGCTGGTCAGCGCGACACATCATGCCAAGGTGTCTGGCCTTGTAAGCCGTGGCCGTGCCGAGGGCGCGCGCGTCGTGACGGGCGGTGAGGGCGCAGGCGGGCTTCTCTTCAAGCCCACGGTCTTTGCCGATGTCACACCGGACATGGAGATCTTCCAGCAAGAGATCTTTGGCCCCGTCGTCGGCATCACCCGCGCCGACAGCGACGACCACGCGATCGCACTCGCTAATGCCACGCAATATGGCCTCGCCGCCACGCTCTACACCCGCGACATCGGCCGCGCCCATCGCGCCGCCCGCAAGCTCCGCGCCGGGACGGTGGGCGTGAACGCGTACTCCGAGGGCGAGGTCTCGACCCCGTTCGGCGGCTTCAAGGCCTCGGGCTTTGGCGGGCGCGACAAGGGCATCCATGCCCACGAACAATACACCGAGTTGAAGACCATCTGGATCGATCTCGACGGCTGATCCCCCAAAAGGAACCGCAATCCATGCCCAACGATCACACCCCCCTGCGCACCCCCATTCTGCGGGTTGACCCGGACAAGGTGACCCTGGAGCCCCTGGAGCTTGATCCCGAGGGGTTTCAGTCGCCTCTGCCCGTGCAAAACTACCAGATGATCTTCGAGGACGAAGACATCGGCCTCGCTATCGGCATCTGGGACACTACCACGATGCAAGAGGCCTTTGGTCCCTATCCGGGCGATGAGTACATCACCGTTCTCGACGGCCATTTTGCCATGGTCGATGCCGAGCACGCGCCGATCGCCCGGGCCAAGGCGGGCGACAGCGTCACCTTCCGCAATGGCGTGCCGTCAAGCTGGAAACAGGACGGCTATCTGCGCAAGATCTACCTCACGCTGAACGACCCCGAAGGCGAGGAACCCGAGATCGACAACGCCGAGGGCGGCTTTCGGGTGGTCGAGCCGGGCCGCCAGCCTTCGGGCAAGCCCGATGCTGATGGCGTGACCCGCGAGGTAATCTTCCGGAACGATGCAGGCACCATGACGGTCACGCTTTGTGCCTTTCCGGCCCAGGCGCTGCCGGTGGCCCCCTGCCAGTCGCATCGCCTGATGCGGGTTCTGGCTGGCAAGGTGACCCTCACCGAGCCCTCGGCCGCGCCAGTGGTCTTTGGCTCCGACACCCACGCTTTCCTGCCGCGTGGTACTGCTTGCGCCTGGGATATTGCCGCGGGCACAGTTGCCGTCATCGTCGACATCACCGCCACCTGACTCCAGCCCAGGGACGCCGCCCGTGCAGACCTTCTTTAGCGAGGATCACCGCCTTCACTTCCCGCAGGCCGAACTGTCCGGGGGCGAATTCGTCACCCCCTATGAGCGCCCCTCGCGCGTCGAATGCATTCTGCACCGGCTGCGCGAGTGCGGCTTCCCGGGCGTCACCGACCCCGGCCCGGTCGACATGGGCCCCGTCGCGCGGCTTCTGGATGCGGGCTTTCTGTCCTTTCTTGAGACCGCCTATGCCGACTGGAAAGCCGAAGGCTACGGCGGCGAAGTCATCACCACCGCGATGCCGACCAGGCACCAGCGGATGGACCGCATCCCGCGCTGCATCGACGGGCGGGTGGGGTACTACTGCCACGCTTCGGAAACCGCGATCACCGGGGGCACCTGGGCTGCAGCGCAGTCGTCGATGGCCAGCGCCCAGGCCGCGCTGCGGGCGGTTGCGTGGGGCGCTCGGGCGGCCTTTGCACTCTGCCGTCCGCCGGGCCACCACGCCACGCGCGACCAGTTCGGCGGCTACTGCTTCCTGAATAACGCTGCCGTCGTGGCCGACATGTTTGTGGCCCAGGGTGCAAAGCGGGTCGCGATCCTCGACATCGACTTCCACCACGGCAACGGCACGCAACAGATCTTTTACGGTCGCGGCGACGTGCTCTTTGCCTCGCTGCATGGCGACCCGATGGACATGTATCCCTACTATGCCGGTTTCGCCGACGAGACCGGGGCCGCCGCCGGAGAAGGCACCAACCTCAACTATCCCCTGCCTCCCGGCACGCCCTATGGCCCCTGGTCCGAAGCGCTGGACCATGCCATCGCCCGCATCCGCGCCTGGGGTGCCGAGGCGCTGGTCGTGTCGCTGGGGGTCGATGCCTACAAGGATGATCCGATCAGCTTCTTCAAGCTCGACAGCCCCGATTTCACCGATTGTGGCCGCCGCATCGGCCGGATGGGCCTGCCGACTGTCTTCTGCATGGAAGGCGGCTATGCCATCGAACAGGTTGGCGTAAACACTGTCAACGTCCTTGAAGGCTTTGAAAACGCCTGAAATTTCTGGAGCATGTCATGACCGCCCTCCCCACCCACGCCAGCATCGCCATCATTGGTGGCGGCGCCATTGGCACTTCCATCGCCTATCACCTTGGCAAGCTGGGGGTCGAAGGCGTCGTCGTGCTGGAACGCGACAAGCTGACCTCTGGCACCACCTGGCATGCGGCGGGGCTTATCGCCTCGGGCGGCATGTCAAGCGAGACGCTGATCTGGATCGAGCAGTACACCCGCCAGCTTTTCATCGACCTGCCCGCCGAAACCGGGCTTTCCACCGGCTGGCGGCAATGTGGCCACATCCACCTTGCCTGTGACCCCGACCGGCGCGAGGTAATGAAGCGCGACGCGAACTTTGTGCGCTCGCAAGGGCTGGAGCGGTTCGAACTTTCCTCGGCCGAGATCAAGGAAAAGTTCCCCCTGATCGAGACGGAGGGCATCCTGTCGGGCTTCTGGACCCCGACGGATGGCCGCGCGAACCCGGTCGATGCGACCATGTCGATGGCCGCGGGCGCGCGGGCACGCGGCGTGAGGTTCTTCGAAGGCACCCCGGTCAGCGATTTCGTGATGTCGGGCACCCGGGTCACTGGCGTGGTCACACCCTCGGGCACGATCATGGCCGACAAGGTGGTGCTTGCGACCGGCATGTGGTCCCGCCAGCTGGGCGCCAAGATCGGCGTCCGCGTGCCCCTTCAGGCAGCGGAACACTACTACCTGCTGACCGAACCCCTGGCCGGCATGCACCCCGACATGCCGGTTGTCGAGGACCCCGACACCTATACCTATGTCCGTGAGGAAGGCGGCGGCATGCTTTTCGGCCTGTTCGAGCCGGAAGGGGCGGCCTGGAACCTGAACGCCATCCCGCAGGATGCCAGTTTCTCGGTCCTGCCGCCCGACTGGGACCGGATGACTCCGTTTTTGGAAGCGGCCTTCGAACGCTATCCGGTGATGAAGACCGCCGGGATCAAGACCTTCTTCTGCGGCCCGGAAAGCTTTACCCCCGATGGGTCTTACCTGATGGGCGAGGCGCCCGAGGTCGACGGGCTATTCCTGGCGACCGGCCTCAACTCGCTCGGCATCCTGTCGGCGGGTGGCGTCGGGCATATCATGGCCGAAATCCTGACCACCGGCACCTCGACGCAGGACGTGACCGGGCTTGATATCGCCCGCGCGCGGCCGCACCACGCGACAAAGGCCTTTCTGGGCGAGCGTATCCCGAAATCCCTGGGCTATACCTTCACCTTCGGCCCCTTGCCGCACTGGCATCACAAGACCGCGCGGAACATGCGGCGGTTGGCCCTGCATGACCGTTATACCGCGATGGGCGCCTATTTCCACGACCTGTCAGGGTGGGAGATGCCCTACTGGTTCTCGCCCGACGCGCCGCCGCCGAAGGTCGATTATGCCAGCCATGCGCGCCAGCCCTGGCATGCGCTCGCGGCCCGCGAACACCATGCCACGCGCAACGCAGTGGGTCTGTTCGACAAAAGCTTCATGGGCAAGTTCCTGGTGCAGGGCCGCGATGCACTGACCGTTCTGAACCGCGTCAGCGCCAATCAGATCGACGTGCCTGTGGGCCAGAACGTCTATACCCAGTGGCTGAACCACCACGGCGGGATCATCAACGACCTGACGATCACCCGGACGGGCGAGACCGAGTTCCTCTTGATCACCGGCGACATCCTGCAATCGACCACCACCGCCTGGCTCCGCCGCCAGACCCGCGCGGGCGAAGATTGCCACGTGGCCGACGTCACCAGCGCCTATACGATCCTGTCGCTGCAAGGCCCGAAGTCGCGCGACATCCTTGCCGCCATGACGGGCAAGGACCTCTCGACCGCCGCCTTCCCCTTCCGCGCCAGCCGGTTCCTCGACATCGGTCCGGTTCCCGTTCGCGTCGTCCGGGTAACCTACATGGGCGAGTTGGGGTATGAGCTTTACATCCCAACCGAATACTCCTACGCCGCCCACGACGCGCTGATCGAGGGCATTCGGGCGGCTGGCGTGGACCCAGTCCATTGCGGGCTGATGGCGCTGGAAAGCCTCCGCCTGGAAAAAGGTTACCGCGACTTTGCCGTCGATATCGACAACACCGATACGCCTTTGCAGGCGGGTCTTGGCTTTGTCGTGGATTTCACGAAACCCGACTTCATCGGCCGCGACGCCCTTCTGGCGCAGAAGGGTGCCGGCCCCCTGACGCGCCGGATCGTGCCCTTTCGGCTGGACGATCCCGGCGCGCTCCTCTTCGGCAATGAACCGATCCTTTGTGACGGCCGCGACGTCGGCATCATACGCGCCGGGGCTTTCGGGCCGACCATGGGTTGCTCGGTCGGGCTTGGGGCCATTGAACACTCGGAAGGTGTCACCGCGGCCTTCCTGCAAGGTCACCGATGGGAGATCGACGTTCACGACCGCCGCATCCCGGCCACACCCTCGCTGACCCCGTTCTATGACCCGAAAAGCGAGCGCGTTCGTGCCTGAACCCCGTCATGTCCTGGTGATCGGGGCCGGCATGGCCGGCCTTGGGGCGGCGCGCCTTCTGCAGGACAGCGGCGTCCGCGTCACCGTGATCGAAGCCCGCGACCGGATCGGCGGGCGCACGCATACGAGCCACCTCTGGCCCGATCTTCCGGTCGACATGGGTGCCAGCTGGATTCACGGCACCAAGGGCAACCCGATGACCAAGCTTGCAAAAGAGCTCGGCCTGAAGGTCACCCCAACCACCTATGACATGTCGGTCACCCGGGATGACCAGGGCCGCGAGATTGACTTCATCAAGCCTGCGAAACACGCGCTTGCCATGGTCGAAAGGGCTCGTGCCCGGGTGGACGATGCCGAAACGGACATGTCGCTTCAGGCGGCAATCGAGGCTTTTCCCGAGTGGAAAGCGCTCTCTGACCACGATCGCCGGGTCGCGCGCCTCGCGATCAACACGCGCATCGAGCACGAGTATGGCGGCGACTGGGCCCTGATGTCGGCCTGGCATTTTGACGACGGCAAGGACATGGGCGGGCATGAGGCGGTGGTGACCCCGGGCTATGGCCTGATGGCGCATCATCTGGCGCAGGGTCTCGACATTCGACTGGACGAGCCGGCGCTGAAGATTTCCCCCTTGAGGGACGGGGTCGAAGTCACGACCACAAAGGGCGCCCACCACGCTGACCATGCCATCATCACCCTTCCTCTAGGCATCCTGAAAGCGGGGCGTGTGACCTTCGGCGAGCCTCTCGACCGGGCTCGCCAGCGGGCTATCGACACCCTGGGCATGGGGCTTCTCAACAAATGCATCCTGCGCTTTGACCGCGCCTTCTGGCCCGCCGAGGTGGACTGGATGGAGATTCTTGGCCCGCTAGAGACACTCTGGGCCGACTGGACGAGCTATCTGAAGGCGACAGGCCAGCCCTGTCTTGCCGGTTTCAACGCCGCGCGAACGGCGGATGAGGTCGAGGGCTGGGACGACGCCACGACCACGGCTTCGGCGATGGAGGCCTTGCGGGCGATGTTCGGCTCGTCGGTCCCCGATCCCCTGGGCCACCAGATCAGCCGTTGGCGCAACGACCCCTTTGCCTTGGGCGCCTATTCCTTCAAGGCCGTGGGCACACGGACCAAGGACCGCAAGGCCCTGTTCGGCACCGACTGGGATGGCCGGATTTCCTTTGCGGGAGAGGCAACGTCCAAAGACTACCCGGCGACCGTCCACGGCGCCCTGCTGACCGGACAGGCCGCCGCGACAGCGCTGCTGCCACGCCACCAATCAAAAACGGAAGGGCGCCCCACCTCGTGGTGGCGTACCTCGACCTCATGAGAACATCCCGAGGTAACATGCCATGGCTGTTGAGATTCTGAGGATCGGCCCGCACAACGCAGGCATCCTCGACCATGTCGATCCGGAAATCTTCGACGATGAGATCGACCGCGAAAGGGTCGCCGCCTTCGTCGCGACCGAGAACCATCTGCTCGTCGTGGCACAGGATGCCGGATGTGTCATCGGCCAGATCCGCGCGATCGTGCACCTGCAGCCCGACGGCGCAAACCAGCTCTACATCGACAATCTGGGCGTGGCCCCGACCCATCTGCGCCGGGGGATCGCCAGTCTGCTGCTGCAAGACGTGCTGTCCTGGGGCGAGGCCCGGGGCTGCGAAGACGCATGGGTGGCGACCGAACTCGACAACGAAGCCGCGCGTGGCCTCTACGCCAGGTTCATGTCCGAGCCGGAGCAGACGATGGCCTACTTCCAGATCGACATCCCCTGATCCGCGTCCCGAGAGACCGTTCCAGACTCCCACCACTCGCAAACTGCCCAGACCGGCCACTGGCTGACCAAGACACCCCGTCCTGCACAAGAGTGCCTTGGTTAAGACTGAGCGCCTGCGTCAGGCTCAGCGCCCTTGCATCGCCGATCGGGAGCCGTGGTGCACGTGTGTGAACTGCGACGGACGGACGCCATAGCGGCGGCGGAACATCTTCGAAAAGGCCGGCGTCTGCTCGAAGCCAGAAGCCAAGGCGATCTCTGCCACCGACATCTTGGTGTGTTCCAGAAGACTGCGCCCATGCGCGACACGAAGGTCGGCGATATGGCCTGAAGGCGTCTTGCTAAGGTGGCTCTGAAAAAGGCGTTGCAGCTGCCGCCTCGAGACCCCGGCCGCTGCCTCGGCGCGGTCGAGGCAGTCGGGTTCAAGGTAGTCCTGCTCGATCACCTCGACGGCCCTCAGCAAGGACCGGTTCCGGCCCGGAACCCGCGAGAGGATGGGCGAGATTTGGTCGACCTGTCCCGACCGGACCGAAGACAGCAAACAGCCGTGCATCGCCTCCTGGGCAATGCTCAGGCCACATTGCGCAGCGACGAGCTGCAGCATCATGTCGGCGCTCGCGATGCCGCCGGCACAGGTCGCGATCCGGCGGTCGATGCAGTAAAGATCGCGCGCCGCGACCAGTTCGGGCCAGTGCGCTTGAAAGGCGGGCTGGTCTTCCCAGCGCAGGGTAAGCCGGTGACCCGAGAGGATGCCAGCCTCGGCCAGAACGAAGGCCGCGCTGCCGATGCCGCCGATCAGCCGATCCGCACGCCACAACGCGCGCAAGTGGTCGGGAAGGCCCTCTGGAACGTCGGACAGATTGGCGCGCGTCCTGGCACAAACCCAGATCGCAGCAGTCAGTTCTGCCGGGCGGGCCGCCCCCTCGACCGGCAGGCACCACCCTTCTTCGGACCGAACGGGCTGCCCCTCCCAGCTTTCGAGCCGCCAGCGAAAGACTTCGCGCTGCATCGCGCGGTTGGCGGCCTGCAACGCCCCGACCGCCGCCGACAACGACATCACGTCGAAACCCGGCACGAGCAGGAAAGACATCCTGACCAAATCGTCTGGCGAAGCCCTCAGAGGGGCATGCGCCAGGAGCGAGGTTCCGCCCTTTGGCACGCGCACCTTCGGCAGGCCAGGTTCAAAAGTCCGAAACAGGGTCATCGCCGTCCTCCCTCAGCCCTTGATCCGCTCGGATTTGGGGTCGTACATCGGGGCGAGGCTCGCCACGGCCGCGTGCACCTGGCCCGTCAACGGCAAGTCCTGCGGCCCGGAATTTCCGGACCTGACCGAGGCCGAGCGCGCCGAGGGTGCAGGCTTTCTAACCTTCTACCCCACATGCTATATCACCGCGCATGTGGATTTCCTGCGCGTCGGCACGCTCAAGCCTCTCGGGCCGGAACGGACCTTGCTGACCATCGATTGGCTGATTTTGCCTGAAACACTGGCCGCTTCGGACTTTGATCTGGCCAATCTGGTCGATTTCGTCGCCGAGGTCATCGATGAGGACGCCATGGCCTTCGAGATGAACCAGCGTGGGCTCGTCTCGGATCGCTACCGCGCCGGCACGCTGATGCCGCAGGAATTCGACATTGCCCATTTCCACGCCTGGCTGCGCGCGCGCCTGCCCGAAGGCCTTGAGATGTCGAAATGAGCGCGCCAGCGTCGTGATCACCACCAACCTCAGCTTCAGCGAATGGGCCACCGTCTTTGGTGATGCCAAGATGACCACGGCTCTACTCGACCGCCTCACC
>VGDH01000056.1 GCA_016869835.1 Alphaproteobacteria bacterium | reverse complement strand
CAGGATACCTCATTCGTTGTCTCCCCCAGCCCCGGTCATGTTTTTTTTGAGCAGGCGGTTTTCAAGGCTGAGATCGGCTACCAGTTCCTTCAGTGCCAATGTCTCGGCGCGCAGATCCTTCACCTCGCCTGTATTCGCCTGGCGGGCCGTATCACCGGCCAGCCGCTTCTTGCCGGCCTCGAGAAACTCCTTGGACCAACTGTAATAAGCTCTGGGCGATCCCTTCCTTGCGGCACAGCTCGGCAATGCTGTCTTCGCCACGAAGGCTGGATAGCACGATCCGGATCTTCTCCTCCGACGAATGCAGCTTGCGCGTAGCACGCCGGATGTCCTTCACGACCTGCTCGGCAGGCGCCTTCGTCGTCACGGGGTTCTTTCTCATCTTCACCTCCATGTGGGGTCAAGATGAGCCGCAAACCCTCCGCTGCGCAAGCACGCCAAACTGTGCCAAGGGCGCTGATGGCGGACACCGAGGCGGATTTCGTCATCGTGGCCTTCCAGATCGGCGGTTACAAACCCTGCACGGTGACCGATTTCGAGATCCCCAAACGCCTTGGCCTGCGCCAGACCATCGCCGACACGCTGGGCATAGGCGGCATCATACGCGGCCTTAGAACTGTGCCGCATCTGTGGAAACTGGCCGAGGACATGCGCGCGGTCTGCCCCGAAGCGATCATGCTGCAATACGTCAACCCCATGGCGATCAACACCTGGGCCATCGGCGCGCGTTACCCCGATGTGAAACAGGTGGGCCTGTGCCATTCGGTGCAAGGCACGGCCTATGAGCTGGCGCGCGATCTGGAGATTCCGCTGGACGACATCCGCCATCGCGCGGCGGGCATCAACCACATGGCGTTTTATCTGAACTTCGAGGCGCGGCAGGCGGATGGCAGCTATCGCGACCTCTATCCCGCCCTGCGCGCGGGGTATCAGGCAGGGCGTATCCCGAAACCCAGCCACTGGAATGCCCGCTGCCCGAACAAGGTGCGCTATGAGGTGATGACGCATCTTGGCCATTTCGTCACCGAGTCGAGCGAGCATTTCGCCGAATATGTGCCCCGGTTCATCAAGACCCATCGCCCCGACCTGATCGACACCTTCGGCATCCCGCTGGACGAATATCCGATCCGCTGCGAAGAGCAGATTGCCGCCTGGGCCGCACAGGCCGAGGGCTATGCGCGCGCCGAGAAGATCGAAGTGAAAAAGTCCAATGAATATACCGCGACGATCATGAATTCGGTCGTCACCGGCACGCCTTCAGTGATTTATGGCAATATCCCGAACCGTGGCTTCATTCCGCAGCTGCCCGCGGGGGCGGCCGTGGAGGTGCCGGTTCTGGTCGATGCCAATGGCTTGCAACCGACCACGGTGAACGACATCCCGCCCCACCTGATTGTGCTGATGCGGACCAATGTGAATGTGCAGGAACTGACGGTCGAGGCGCTGATGAATGAAAACCGCGAGCATATCTATCACGCCGCCATGCTGGACCCGCATACGGCGGCGGAACTGGACTTGCGCCAGATCCGCGCGCTGGTGGATGATCTGATCGTCGCCCATGCCGATTGGCTTCCGGGCTGGATCACCGGACGAAAGGCAGCGTAAGATGACAAAGGACACCAACACCCGCCGCAACCGTGCCTGGTATGGCAAGCTGGATCGCGATGGGTTCATTCATAGAAGCTGGATGAAGAATCAGGGCTTCCCCGATCATTTGTTCGATGGCCGCCCGATCATTGGCATCTGCAACACCTGGTCGGAGCTGACGCCCTGCAATTCCGGCCTGCGCGACCTTGCCGAAGGGGTCAAGCGGGGGGTGTGGGAAGCAGGCGGATTCCCGGTGGAATTCCCGGTGATGTCCCTGGGCGAGACGCAGATGAAGCCCACGGCCATGCTTTTTCGCAACCTTCTGGCGATGGATGTCGAGGAAAGCATCCGTGCCTATGGGATGGACGGCGTTGTTCTCTTGGGTGGCTGCGACAAGACCACGCCGGGGCAGTTGATGGGGGCCTTGTCTGTCGATCTTCCGGCCATCGTCGTGTCCTCGGGGCCGATGCTGAATGGCAAATGGCAGGGCAAGGATATTGGGTCGGGCACCGATGTGTGGAAGTTTTCCGAGGCGGTGCGCGCGGGCGAGATGACGTTGAAAGACTTCATGGCGGCTGAAAGTGGGATGAGCCGTTCAAAGGGCGTCTGCATGACCATGGGCACTGCCAGCACCATGGCGAGTTTGGTTGAGGCAATGGGGATGAGCCTGCCGACCAACTCCGCCCTTCCTGCTGTGGATGCCCGCCGCATGGCGCTGGCGCATCTGACGGGGCGGCGGATCGTCGAAATGGTGGACGAAGACCTGCGCCCCTCGCAGATCATGACCCGCGGCGCCTTTGAAAACGCCATTCTCGCCAATGCAGCCGTCGGCGGATCGACCAATGCCGTGGTGCATCTTCTGGCCATGGCGGGGCGCGTGGGGGTGGAGCTGACGCTCAAGGATATCGAGATCGGCTCGGATATTCCCTTGTTGGTCAACTGCATGCCCTCTGGCAAATACCTGATGGAGGATTTCTGCTATGCGGGCGGCATGCCGGTGGTGCTGAAAGAGCTTGCCGTTCATCTGCGCCCGGCCAAGACCGTCCTTGACGGCGATATCTCGGCCTATCATGACGGGGCTGAGTGCTTTAACCGCGAGGTGATCCGGCCCTTTGACGACCCGGTGAAACCGGCGGCGGGGATCCGTGTGCTGAAAGGCAACCTTGCGCCCAATGGGGCTATCGTGAAACCCTCTGCCGCAACCCCCGCGCTTTTGGAGCATGAAGGGGTGGCGCATGTCTTTGAAAACATCGAGGACATGAAGGCCAACATCGATCGCGAAGATCTGCCGGTCACGCCTGAGACGATCCTTGTGCTGAAAGGCTGCGGGCCAAAGGGCTATCCCGGCATGCCCGAGGTGGGCAACATGCCGATTCCTGCCGCCTTGGTGAAACAGGGGGTGCGCGACATGGTCCGGGTGTCCGACGCCCGCATGTCGGGCACTGCCTTTGGCACCGTGATCCTGCATGTCTCTCCCGAGGCGCAGGCGGGCGGCACGCTTGGGCTGGTCAAGACCGGTGACCGGATCAGGGTATCGGCGGCGCGGGGAGAACTTGCGCTTTTGGTGGACGAGGCCGAACTAGCCCGCCGCCGTGCCGCATGGGTGCCCGAAGAAAGCCCCTATACGCGCGGCTATGCGAAACTTTATATCGACCATGTGCTGCAGGCCGATCAGGGTGCCGACCTTGATTTCCTTGTCGGGAAAGACACCCGCCCCGTGACCAGAGAGAGCCACTGATGCAACCGATTTTTGCCGATCTGATGGGGGCTTCGATCTTTATCACCGGTGGCGGGTCCGGCATTGGCGCGGCCTTGACCGAAGGCTTCCTGCGGCAGGGGGCAAAAGTGGCCTTTTGCCAGCGCAGCGACGCAACGGCCTTTTGCGATGCAATGGAGGCGGCCACCGATAACCGGCCCTTGTTCCTGCCCTGTGACATCACCGACATGGACGCGCTCAAGGCCACGCTTGATACGGCGGTCGAGGCGCATGGGCCAATCACCGTGCTGGTCAACAATGCCGCCAATGATCAGCGCCATAAGACGCTTGAAACCGACGAGGCGTTTTTTGACTGGTCCATCGCGATCAACCTCAAGGCCTATTTCTTCGCCGCCAAGGCGGTGATCCCCGGCATGCAGGCGGCCGGCGGCGGGTCGATCATCAACTTTTCCTCGATCAGCTACATGATGGGAAATGCAGGTTACCCGGTCTACACCGCGTCGAATTCGGCGATCAACGGGCTGACGCGCAGTCTGGCGCGTGAGTTTGGGCCAGACCGGATTCGGGTGAATGCTCTGGCGCCCGGCTGGGTGCTGACCCAAAAGCAAAAGGACAAATGGGTGACGCCCGAGGGGCTGGCCGCGCATCTGGCGCGCCAGTGCATTCCCGACCCGCTGGAGCCGGAAGATATCGTCGGGGGCTGTCTGTTTCTGGCGTCCAACGCGTCAAGGGCGATGACGGGGCAGGCGCTGGTCATAGATGGTGGGGTGGTGGTGACGGGATGAAGGCCGACTGGATCGCCGTTGATTGGGGAACGACCCACCTGCGCGCCTTTGCCATGGGGCCCGAAGGGGTGCGGGCCGAGGCCAGTTCGGCCGATGGCATGGGGGCGCTTCAGCCCGCTGCCTTTGAACCTGCGTTGATCCGCCTGATCGAGCCCTGGCTTGGCCATGGCGTTACTCCGGTTTTGGCCTGTGGCATGGTGGGCAGCCGTCAGGGCTGGCATGAGGCCCCCTATCGCCAGGTTCCCTGCCGCCCGCTGGAGCCGGGCCAGATGGTCCATGTGCCGCTGCGCGACCCACGCCTTGCTGTGCAAATCGTGCCGGGGCTGAAACAGTCAAAGCCCGCCGATGTGATGCGCGGAGAAGAAACCCAGATTGCCGGGGCGCTGGCGCTGTATCCCGGGTTTGACGGCACGATCTGCTTGCCCGGCACCCATTCCAAATGGGCGCAGATCAGCGCAGGCGAAGTGGTGTCATTCCAGACCTATCTGACCGGCGAGATGTTTGCCCTTCTTGGCACCCAATCGGTCCTGCGCCACGGGATGGCGGGCGAAGGCTGGGATGAGGCGGCCTTTGACGCGGGCGTCGCCAAGGGCATGTCGCGGCCCGAGTGGCTTTTGGCCAATCTGTTCCGCCTGCGCGCCGAAGGGCTGATTGCCGATCTTGGCCCGGATGCGGCCCGTGCGCAGCTTTCGGGCCTGTTGATCGGCGCCGAACTTGCGGCCGCGCGGGTCTATTGGCTTGGCACGCGCGTGCTTCTGGTCGGGGCCCCCGGCCTGATCGCGCTTTACGCCCGCGCGCTGGCCACGCAGGCCGTTACCGCCGAGGTGCTGGCCGCCCGGGATTGCACCATTGCCGGGCTGGCCTTTGCCGCCGGCGTTCTTGCGAAAGCTGCCGAATGACCAGGCCTTTGATCGCCATCCTGCGGGGCATCACCCCGGATGAAGCCCTGCCCATCGCCGAGGCGTTGATTGAGGCGGGCATCACCACCATCGAGGTGCCGTTGAACTCGCCTCATCCGATGCACTCCATTGCGGCCATGGTCGGGGCCTTTGGCGGCAGCGCCACCATCGGCGCGGGCACGGTGCTGACGGTGGCTCAGGTGCGCGAACTGGCCGATGCCGGGGGGCGCATTGTGGTGTCGCCGAACACCGACGTTGAAGTGATCACGGAGTCCCGCCGTCTTGGGCTGCAAAGCTGGCCCGGCGTGATGACCCCGACCGAGTGTTTCGCCGCGCTGAAGGCGGGGGCGACGGGGCTGAAGCTGTTTCCCGGCTCGCTTATCGGCCCCGATGGGCTGAAAGCCATCCGTGCCGTGCTTCCCCCTGCCACCCCGGTCTATGCCGTAGGCGGCGCGGGGCCCGCCAATTTCGTCGCATGGATTGCCGCCGGGGCCAATGGCTTTGGCATCGGAACCGCGCTTTACACCCCCGGCATGTCCGCCGCCGATGTCCGCGCCCGCGCCCGCGCGCTGGTCACCGCCTATGACGAGGCCCGCCGATGATCTTTGATGCCTGCCCTTGCGAACTTGGTGAAGGTCCGCTCTGGCACCCCCAGCGCGGCCAGCTCTTCTGGTTCGACATTACCGGCCAGCGCATGCTGTCGGTCGAAAAGGGCCAGCCGCGCCAGTGGCGCTTTCCCGAAATGGTGTCGGCCGCCGCCTGGGTGGACCGCGACCTGCTCTTGATTGCGGGTGAGCGGGATCTGTTCTTTTTCGACGTGGAAACCGAGGAAATCGAAACCCTTGTCGAGCTTGAGGCCGGCAACCGCACGACCCGGTCAAACGACGGCCGGGCCGACCCCTTTGGCGGCTTCTGGATCGGCACCATGGGCAAGAAGGCCGAAAAAGGCGCGGGGGCGATTTATCGCTATTTCGATGGTGAGTTGCGCAAGCTTTACGACCAGATCACCATTTCCAACGCCATCTGTTTCACGCCGGACGGCAAGACCGCCCATTTCACCGATACCGTGACCCGCCGCGTGATGCGCGTGGCGCTGGATGCCCAAGGCTGGCCCATGGGCGAGCCGCAGGTGTTTCTGGACCTGACCGCCGACCACTCTGGCCCTGATGGTGCGGTTGTCGATGCCTCGGGCCTGTTGTGGTTGGCGCAATGGGGCGCGGGGCGGGTGTCGGCCTTTGCCCCCGATGGCAGCCTTGTGCGCCATGTGGCCTTTGACGCGCCCCATACCTCTTGTCCGGCCTTTGGCGGGCCGGGGCTGACTACGCTATTCTGCACCACCGCCCTGCAAGGCATGGATGCCTCCACCCGCGCCGCCTATCCGGATGCGGGCAAGACCTTTGCCGCCGAGGGCATTGCCCAAGGTCAGGTCGAACACCGGTTTCTGCCATGATGACCACGCCACTCAAACGCGCCCTTGGCGTCTGCTATTACCCCGAACATTGGGAGGAATCCCAATGGGCCACAGACGCCGCCCGCATGGCTGCGCTTGGCCTGACTTGGGTCCGGATCGGCGAGTTCGCCTGGGCGCGGATGGAACCGCAGCCGGGCAAGCTGGAGCTTGACTGGCTGGACCGCGCGATCGACACGCTGGGGGCGGCCGGGCTGAAAGTGGTCTTGGGCACCCCCACTGCCACGCCACCCCGCTGGATGCTGGACCGCCATCCAGATATGCTGGCCCATGACCGCGAGGGCCGCCCGCGCAGTTTCGGCTCGCGCCGGCATTACGATTTCGCGCATGAAGGCTACCGCGCCGAATGCGCCCGCATCACCGAGATTCTCGCGCGGCGCTATGGCCGCAACCCTCATGTCGCCGCCTGGCAGACCGATAACGAATATGCCTGCCACGATACGGTTCTGTCCTATTCGCCCGTGGCGCTGAAGGCCTTTCGCAACTGGCTCGCCCAGCGTTACCAATCGCCGCAGGCCCTGAACCGCGCCTGGGGCAATGTGTTCTGGTCGATGGACTATGCCAGCTTTGACGAGATCGGCCTGCCGAACCTGACCGTGACCGAGGCGAACCCGGCGCATCAGATGGCTTTTCGTCGCTTTGCTTCTGACATGGTGGTCGAATTCAACCGGGTGCAGACCACGATCATCCGCAGACATTCGGATTACCCCATCGCCCATAACTACATGGGCCAGATCACCGATTTTGACCATTTCGCCGTGGGGGCCGATCTCGATATCGCGTCATGGGACGCCTATCCCTTGGGCTTCCTGTCCGACCGGTTGACCGCTTCGCCTGAGCATAAGCGCCGCTTTGTCCGTCAGGGCGACCCTGACTTTCAGGCCTTCCACCATGACCTTTACCGCGCTGTTGGAAGGGGTCGCTGGTGGATCATGGAACAGCAGCCCGGTCCCGTGAACTGGGCGCCGTGGAACCCCGACCCCCTCCCCGGCATGGCCCGGCTTTGGGCATGGGAGGCCTTTGCCCACGGTGCCGAGGCGGTGTGCTATTTCCGCTGGCGTCAGGCGCCATTTGCGCAGGAGCAGATGCACGCGGGCCTCTTGCGCCCTGACAGCGCCCCGGCGCCCGCCCATGACGAGGCCGCCCAAGTGGCGCGCGAACTGGCCGAGATGCCCGATCAAGGAACGGCAGAGGCCAAGGTGGCACTGGTCTTTGACTATGCCAGCGCCTGGGCCTGGGAGGTGCAGCCGCAGGGACGCGATTTCAGCTATTTCCGGCTGGTCTTTGAAACCTATCGCGCCTTGCGCCGTCTGGGGTTGTCGATCGATGTCCTGCCCCCCGATGCCGCCGACCTGTCACCCTATGCCTTGGTTCTGGCCCCTGGGGTTGCGACGCTCTCCGCCCCTTTCCTTGCCGCGCTTGCCACTTACAAGGGCCTGTCGCTGATTGGCCCGCGCAGCAATGCAAAGACGGTCGAGTTCGCCACTCCGGTTCCCTTGCCGCCGAACCTGCCCGGCCTGGATGCGACCGTGGCGCGGGTGGAAAGCCTGCCACCCGATGTGCCGGTTCATCTGCCCGCAGGCGGTGCCCTGCGCCATTGGCGCGAAAAGGTCGAAACCTCGGCCACCGTTGTAGAACAAAGCCTGGACGGCTGGCCCGCGCTGATCCGCGCAGCTGGGCTGCATTATCTGGCAGGTTGGGCCGATGAGGTGGCGCTTGCCCGCATCCTGACACGGCTGTGTGACGAGGCCGGTCTGGCCACCGAAGCCCTGCCCGAAGGGCTGCGGCAGCGCGACAGCGCGACCCATCGCTTTGTCTTCAATTACAATGCCGAGCCGGTTCACTGGCAGGGCCGCGAGATTCCGGCCGCCGGGGTCGACTGGCAGCCCTTGCCCGCGCGATAAGCCGGGGCGTCAGGCCACTTTGCCTGCGGTCATGAAATGGCGTGGAAAAAGCGCGCGTATGCCCAGCATCACCGTCTCGAAGGCCTCGGCAACCGAATAGGGGCCTTCCAACGTCACCAGATCCAGCCAGACACCCTCGGTCATGATGCGAATAAGGCGGGCGGTCCGTTCCGGGTTCAGATCATAGCCATGGGCAAGGTTCATCTGGCGGCAGATCTCGACAAGCGTCCGGTTGTACAGCGCATCATTGGCCCCGCAGCGCGACTGGTAAAGCGGGCGGCTTTGGCTTTCGCCCCAATAGGCGCACCAGGCGGCAAGGCGGGCCGGGGTGCAGATCGCGGGCGAGAAATCGGCGCGCAGAAGCGCAAGGATCTGATCTTCGGGCGCAGGGCCCGCCAAGGCCAGCGCCTCTTGCCAATTGGCCTGATACTCGGCCGCCAGATAATCCAGCGTCTCGGCCAGCAGGTTTTCCTTTGACTGAAAATGAAACAGCACCAGCCCATGGCTGATCCCGGCCCGGCGCGCCACATCGGTGACGGTGGTGCGCGAAAAGCCCCGCTCGGCCAGACAGTCGATGGTGGCCTCGATCACCTGCAAGCGCCGCGTGTCGCGGTCCAGCGTGCGCGGGTTGGCCGGGGCGGCATCGGCATCAGGATCGGGGCAGGGGTCTTGCATCGGCATATTCACCTCTTCGCGGGCCATATAGGGGCAGGGTCCGGCAAAAACCACCGTGAATATCTGATTGACAGTCCAGTCAGTGGCGTGACAGCGTGACGCGAAACCGCAACCATGACCGAGTGTCTGATGTCGCATGCTGATCGTCACCCCGCCTCGCCGCGGCTGAGCCAGTGTCCCGAGGGGCTGCCGAAGGCCGCCTACTTCGACGCAGGCTGGTACGGGCGCGAGATGGCGACGATCTTTGCTCGCCAATGGGTGATGGTGGGCCGGGCGGCTGACTTTTCTGCGGGCCGGATGCGGCGTGTCAGCGTCGGGTCAGCCTCGGTCATCGTGGTGCGCGATGCGGAGGGCGCGTTGGCCGCCTACCACAACTCTTGCCCGCATCGGGGGTCTGAGCTTTGCGTGGCCGACGAGGAAGAGGTCGGCAAGCTGATCCGCTGCCCCTATCATGCCTTTGCCTATGCCGCGCGCGACGGGCGGCTTGTGTCTACCGCCCATGCCGTGCCCACCGCTGATTTCGACCCTGCCGCCCATGGGCTGCGGCCGGTCTCGCTGCGGGTCTGGAATGGCTTTTTGTTCTTGAATCTTTCGGCAGAGCCCCGCGACATTTGGGCCGATGTCGGTCTTGCCACCTTGGACAACTGGCCGATGGACGGTCTTGTGACCGCCCATCACTGGGAAAGCGAGATCGCCTGCAATTGGAAAGCGTTTTGGGAGAATTACTCGGAATGTCTGCATTGCCCGGGCATTCACCCTGAACTGTGCGACATGGTTCCGATCTACAGCAAAGGGGTGATGGGCGCCTCCGAGGCCTTGGGCTGGACGCCCGATGACCCGGTGCGGCCCAATTTGCGACCGGGCGCTGAAAGTTGGACGCAGAATGGTGCGCCCTGCGGGCCTGTATTCCCCGGCCTGACGCCCGCCGAACGGGCGGCCGGTTACAGCTTTGTCACGCTGTGGCCCTCGGCCTATGTCGTGGCGCATGTCGACTATGTCCGCTCGGTGCGGATCGTGCCCTTGGGGCCCGAGCGCACCCGTCTGGTCGCCGAATGGCATTTTGCGCCCGAAACCATTGCCCAGCCCGGCTTTGATGCGGCGCGCGTCGCGGAATTCGCCAAGACGGTCATGGTGCAGGATGGCGCGGCCTCTGAGATGAACCAGCGCGGCATGGCCTCGCCCGCCTTCAAGGCGGCCCGGCTGATGCCCGAGGAATATGAGATCCACCGCTTTCACCAATGGGTCTTGTCCGAAATGGAGCCTGCCCGATGACCAAACTTCCCTATCCTGCCCTGCCCATTCCAAACGATTGGGACCGGAAAGGTTTGCCGGCTTGGACCTATCATTCGCCAGCCCTCTTTGCGCTAGAGCGTGAAAAGGTCTTTTTGACCCATTGGCAGGTGGTGGGGCATGAATGTGACCTGCCCGCGCCGGGTGACTGGCTGGCCTTTGACCTTTTGGGTGAACGCGCTGTGGTCATGCGCGGTCAAGACGGGGTTGTGCGGGCCTTTCACAATCTGTGCCGCCATCGCGGCGCGCGGGTGGTTGACGGGGCGACGGGCCATTGCAAAGGGTCCATCGTCTGCCCGTTCCACGGCTGGGTCTACAATCTGGACGGCAGCCTGCGCGGAGCGGCGCAGCCAACCAGCTTTGGCACCCTTGCGCGCGAAGACTTCGGGCTGAAACCGATCGAGATGGAAATCTTCCACGGCTTCATCTTCCTGCGCTTTGCGCCGGGTCCGCAGGCGTCGGTGGCGCAGTTGCTTCAACCGTTTGGGGCCGATTTTGCCGCCTATGGCACGCGGGATATCTTGCCCGTGACCGTGCCAGATTGGAGCATGGATCTGCCCGTGAACTGGAAATCGGTCCGCGATGTCGACAATGAGGGCTATCACGTCCCCTTGGCCCATCCCGGTCTGCAAGATCTGTACGGCAGAACCTACCGCGACATGCATCTGGACAACGGCTTGTCGATGTCGATCGGCTGGTTCGGCGATGTGCCGGGCAAGCTGTGGTCGGTGCGCCATTACGCGCGCATCTCGCCACCGCGCCCGGAATTGCCTCAGCACCTGCAAGGGGCGTGGACCTATTATGGGCTGTTTCCCAATCAGGTCATTGCCATGACACCAGATGGTCTACAATTCTACCACGAACTGCCGCTCAACGAAGGCCAGACGCGCCTGACCGGGCGGCTTTATCGCTGGCCGAATGAAACCCGCGAGCGCCGCTTGGCGCGCTATCTGGCCATGCGGATTGACCGCGACACCTCGACCGAGGATCAGCAGCTTTCGATCTGGTCGAACGAGTCGATGCGCTCAACGGCCTTTGAGGGGTTTCATTTGTCTGATCTGGAATACGGGCTGCGCCGCCACCATGACGGCCTGCGCCAGCTTATGCCGGTGATGCGGCTGCAGACCGCCCCGGCCGAAGATCAAATCGCGACGCTCAATACGGAAATGTCTTGCCAGACCTTGGGGCAGGAATAAGCTGACTGACAAAACAACCAACAAATTGTTCGGGGAGACTGCCATGAGATTGAACCGCCGTCAGGCGCTGATCGGTGCATCTGCAAGTTTGGCGTTGCCTTGGGCGCGCCCGTCCTATGCCTCGCCGGGCAGCGTCAATGTCTACAACTGGGCTGACTATATCGGTGAGACCACGATTGAAGATTTCGCCAATGAGACCGGGATCGACATCGTCTATGACCTGTACGCCAGTGCCGAGGAAATGGAGGCCAAGATGTTGGCCGGGTCCTCGGGCTATGATGTCGTCTTGCAATCGGGCCTTGGCCTGCACCGTCTGGTGGCGGCCAATCTCTATCAAAAGATCGACCGGGCTCGCCTGCAGGGCTGGGACACCTTGAACCCCGAAATCTTGAAAATTCTGCAAGGGTTTGACCCGGAGAACTCCCATGGGGTGCCCTACACCTGGGGCACAGTGGGCTTCACCTTTAACGTGCCGCTGGTGCGCGAACGGCTGCCTGACGTTGATCTTACCACGTTGGATGCAGTCTTCCTGCCCGAGAATGCCGCCAAGCTGGCTGACTGTGGCATCTCGCTCTTGGACAGTCCGACGGACATCGGTTTCATGGTGATGCGCTGGCTTGGTCTTGATGCCGATGCCGGCACGCCCGAGACCTATGGCCAGATGGCCGAGGCCTTTGCCCGCATCCGCGAGCATGTCACCACCTTTGACAACACCAATTTCCTGACCAGCCTGCCCAATCAGGAAATCTGTGTCGCCAACACCTGGTCGGGTGATTACGCTGTGGCAAAAGCCCGGGCGGCAGAAGCGGGGATTGAGTTGGATCTGGTCTACCATGTGCCTAAGACCGGCGCTCCGGCTTGGTTCGATCTTTGGGCCATTCCGGCCGATGCGGCGAATGTCGACAACGCCTACACCTTCCTCAACTATATGCTTCGCCCAGAGGTTCTGGCCGCCTGCACCAATTACACAGGCTATGCCAACTCCAGCACCGCGGCGAGCGCGCTGGTGGATCCCGCCATTGCCAGCGATCCGGCAATCTATCCTGATGCCGAAACCCTGTCCCGGCTTTACACGCCCAAACCGCAAACGGCCGAACAGGACGCCGCCATCACGCGGATCTGGACGGATATCAAGGCAGGCGGCTGACCCATGGCCGAGGGGGCGGCGCAGGACGCGTTTCTGCGTATCGAGGGGGTCTCGAAGAGCTTTGGCAGCTTTCAGGCCGTCCGCGATGTCAGCTTGACCGTCGGCAAGGGCGAGATCTTCTCGCTCTTGGGCGGGTCGGGCTGCGGCAAGACCACGCTGTTGCGGATGCTGGCAGGCTTTGAGGAACCCAGCGCTGGGCGCATCTTTCTGGACGGGCGCGACATGGCGGGCGTGCCGCCTTGGGAGCGGCCCGTCCACATGATGTTCCAATCCTATGCCATCTTCCCCCATATGACGGTCGAAGAAAATGTCGGCTACGGGCTGAAGCATGACAAGGGCATGTCCAAGGCCGACCGGGCCAACCGGGTGGCCGAAATGCTGGAGCTGGTGCAACTGACGCCCTTTGCCCAGCGCAAACCGCATCAGATTTCGGGTGGTCAGCGCCAGCGAGTGGCGCTGGCCCGCGCCTTGGCCCGCCAGCCGAAGCTTTTGCTCTTGGATGAACCCTTGGCCGCGCTGGACAAAAAGCTGCGCGAACAAACCCAGTTTGAGCTGATGTCCATTCAGGCCCGCACCGGGGTGACCTTCATCGTCGTGACCCATGATCAGGAAGAGGCGATGACCCTGTCCGACCGCATCGCCGTGATGGACAAGGGCGAGGTTCGGCAGGTGGGCAGCCCGACCGAGGTTTATGAGTTTCCCAACAGCCGGTTTGTGGCGGGCTTCATCGGCTCGATCAACACCTTCGAGGCGACCGTGATCGCCCGCGAAAGCCCGCATCTGCGCCTGTCGGTTCCTGCGCTTGGCACCGAGGTTCTGGCCCGCGATGTGGCGGCGGTCGCCGTCGGGCAGGCGGTGACGCTGGCCATCCGTCCCGAAAAGTTGCGTATCTCGCGTGAGCGGCCCGAAGCGGCCAATGCGCTGGCCGGAACGGTGCGTGATCTGGCCTATTTCGGCAAAGACAGCCTCTACCGGCTCGACCTTGCCGGGGGCGGCATGGTGCAGGCCCATGCGGTCAATGCCCGGCGTGGCGATGAAGGTGCGCGCGTGGCGGATTGGGATGATGCGGTCTTTGTCGGGTTTGATCCCGCCTCGGCGCTTGTGCTGGTGACGTAAGGATGACACGGGCCACCCTTCAGCGCTGGCTCGACGACAAGGGCTGGCCCGCCTTTCTGATCGGCTTGCCCTACCTGTGGCTGGTTGTCTTTTTCCTGTTGCCATTCCTCGTCGTGGTCGTGATGAGCGTAGCCACCAAGACCACGACCGCGCCGCCCTTTTCGCTGGGTGGTGAGCATCCTTGGATCAGTCTCGACACCTACGCCCGCATCCTCACCGACGGGCTTTACCTGCGCGCCTTTCTGACCTCGCTGGTCAATGCCGCGATTGCGACCTTCTTCTGTCTGTTGATCGGCTATCCCGTGGCGCTGGGGCTGACGCGCGTCTCGCACTCGTGGCGCAACATCTTGTTGATGCTGGTGATCTTGCCGTTCTGGACCTCGTTCCTGCTGCGGGTCTATGCGTGGATGGGGCTGATGGGCAAAACCTCTTGGTTTAACGTCATGCTGACGGATGCTTGGAATTTTCTGGTGCCGATCGATTGGGCCGTCAGATCCATCCCGATGATGCATTCCAATTTCGCCGTCATCCTGGTGATGGTCTACACCTACCTGCCTTTCATGATCTTGCCGCTTTATGCCAGCCTTGAACGGCTGGATCCGACGCTGGACGAGGCGGCGATGGATCTGGGCAGCCGTCCGGCCCGGGTGTTTTTGGACGTGACGCTGCCTCAATCCATTCCCGGCATCATTGCCGGTGGCATGCTGGTGTTCATCCCCGCCGCCGGAGAACTGGTGATCCCCACGCTGGTGGGCGACGCCGGATCGCCCATGATCGGGCGGCTGATCTCGGATGAATTCAGCCAGGCAAAAGACTGGCCCATGGCCGCGGCCATCGCGGTGGCGCTCTTGGTGCTCATGGTGGGGCCGACGATGATCTACAGCCGCTATCAGGCCAAGGCGGAGGGCAGCACATGAAGCGCCGACCGACCTTCCTGATCTCTGTCATGATCTTTGGTTTTGCCTTTTTCTATATCCCGATCCTGTCGATGATCGTCTACAGCTTCAACGCCTCGCGGCTGGCGACGGTCTGGGGCGGGTTTTCGACCAAATGGTATGTGGCGCTCTTTACAAACGACAAGGTCATTGATGCGCTGATCCTGTCGCTGAAAATCGCGCTGGTCTCGGCCACGATCTCCACGATCCTTGGCACCATGAGCGGCATTGTGCTGGCGCGTTACACCAAGTTCCGGGGCCGGACACTGTTTTCCGGTCTGGTCACCGCCCCCCTGATCATGCCCGAGGTGATCACCGGCATCTCGCTTTTGATCTTCTTCATCCTTTTGGGCAACTGGATTGGCTGGCCCGCCTCGCGCGGGTTCACCACCATCACGCTGGCCCACATCACCTTTTCGGCGGTTTTCGTGACCACCATCGTTCATGCCCGGATGCTGCAGGCCGACCGCGCGATTGAAGAGGCGGCAATGGATCTCGGCTCGCGGCCTTGGCAGGTGATGTTTGACATCACCCTGCCGGTGATCTCGCCCGCCATCCTGTCGGGGTGGCTTTTGGCCTTTACGATCAGTCTGGATGATGTGGTCATCACCGCCTTCACCACCGGGCCGGGCTCGACCACGCTGCCCTTGCTTATCTGGTCCAAGGTGAAGCTGGGCGTTACGCCCGACATCAACGCCTTGGCCACGCTGATGGTGGTGACGGTGGGCCTTGGGGTTGTCGCCGCCGGGATCATCATGAACCGCGCCGAAAAGCGTCGGCAGGCCGAAGAACGGCTGGCGTTTCAACGCAATGACTGATCCGGCGCGCTTTCTCGATGCCCCTTTGGGCCAGCCCGGATCGGGCCGGGTGCGCTATGGCGCGGCGATGGCGCTTTATGCCCAAGGCCAGATCAGCGCCGAGGTGCTTGAGGTTTACCGCATAGCCTCGGCTCATGATGGGCGGGACCCGGCCGTGATGCTGCACGAGATGGGGCTGCCTGTGCCAAAATCCGGCGCCACCCCGCAGCCTGTGGCCATGTCAGAACCGGACAAACCATGACGGAAACTCTTCTCCACAACGCCCGCATCCGCACGATGGACCCCACCGCGCCTTATGCCGAATGGCTGTTGATCCGCGATGGCAGGATTGCCGCGCTGGGCCGGGGTGCGGCGCCGGACGCACCGCACCGGATTGACGCCGGGGGCAGGCTGGTGCTGCCCGGCTTTCAGGATGCGCACATCCACCTTCTGTCCGGTGGGGTCGATCTGGCCACCGCCGCATCTCTGTATGAGGCCGCAAGTGAAAGCGAACTGATCACCACCCTTCGCGCCCATGCGGCGGCCAAGCCCGGCCTGCCCATTGTGCTGGGCTCGGGCTGGCAGGCGGGGGTCTTTGGCGATCACAATCTGACGGCGGCGGTGCTGGACCGGGCGATCAGCGACCGGCCGCTACTGGTCTATGACAGCTCGTTCCACAATGCTTGCCTGAACAGCCACGCGCTGCAGATGGCGGGGGTGCAGGATATGCCCGACCCGCCCAATGGCCATATCGTTCGCGACGGGCGCGGCCGGGCGACCGGGATGCTGCATGAAGAAGTGATCCCCGTGGTCGCCGCCCGCCTGCTGGGCCTGACCGATGCAGACTGGATAGAGGGGCTGAAGGCCGGTCAGGCCCATGCCAATGCCCATGGGCTGACCGGGGTGCTGGATGCCCGCATCACCGAACAGGAACGCCGCATCTACGCCCGGGGGGAGGCCGAGGGCCTTTTGACCCTGCGCGTGGCCGGAACCGCCCTTGTGACAGAAGCTGACACGCCTGAGACCGCCGTGGCGCGGCTGTCGGCTTGGTGCGCAGCCCATTGCAGCCCTGATTTCCACATCCATTCCGCCAAGTTCTTCATGGACGGGGTCTATGAAAACCGCACGGCGGCCAATCTGGCCCCCTATGCCGATGCGCCCGGCGGTAACGCACCTTGCATGTTCAGCGCCGAGCAGACCCGCGCCTTGATGACTGCGCTCGATGCCGCGCGTTTTGCCATCCATGTGCATGTGATCGGCGATGCCGCTGTGCGCCGTGCCATCGAAGGGCTGGAGGCTGCCCGCGCCGCCAATGGCTTTTGGCCCGCGCAGCACCAGCTGGCCCATCTGCAACTGATGGACCCGGCCGATTATGCCCGCCTGCAAGGCCTTGCCACCGCCAATATCCAACCCCTCTGGGCGCGACTAGAGCCACCCTATTCCGATCCCTCGCTGGGGATGATCGGCAAGGCCCGCTGGCCCGATACCTATGCCTTCCGCAAGATGCTCGATGCCGGGGCGGATTGGTGCCTGTCGTCGGATTGGTCAGTGTCGACGCTCAACCCGTTCGAGATCATCGAGACGGCGATCACCCGGCAAAAGCGGCGTGATGATGACCCGCTGGAACCGTTCTTCGCCGATCAAGCCCTGACCATTGAGGAATGCGTTCAAGGCTATACCGTCAATGCCGCCCGCGCGTGCTGGCGCGACCATTTCACTGGGATGCTGCGGGTGGGCTATTCAGCGGACCTGATCGTTCTTGACCGCGACGTCTTTGCGATCCGCCCACAAGACATCTCGCAAACCCGCGTCCTTTGCACCCTGTTCAAGGGCTGCGAGGTCTGGCGCGATACGGCTTGGTAGGGCAGGGCCACCAAAATCCCCTCACCTTGTGACGTTACGACAGCGGCCCGGACGCCTCAGTCAAAGCTGTTTGCAAAGCGCGGGTGTTTCGTTAGCGTCAGTATAAGGGAAAAAGCGCCGGAACAGGCGCAGGGGAGGATACATGACCGACGGGTATACCCCGCCACGTCCGTGGCTGGCGTCATATGGGGCGACCATTCCCCATGACTTGCCCGCTTCGCGCTACAAAAGTCTGGCCGACCTGGTGGATCAGGCCTGTCAAGGCCATGCCAAACGACGGGCCTTCACCTGTGTGGTGCCCAACGGCATGAATGGCACGCTTACCTATGCCCAGATCGGCGCGATGTCTGATGCCTTTGCCGCCTATCTGCGCCACGAGTGCGGGCTTCAGCCCGGCGACCGGGTGGCGGTGCAATTGCCCAACGGGCTGCCCTATCCGGTGGTGGCCTTTGGCGTGTTCAAGGCGGGCTGCGTCCTGGTCAACACTAACCCGATGTATACCCCGTCGGAAATGATCCATCAGTTCAACGACAGCGGCGCCAAGGTGCTGGTGATCGTTGACATGTTCGCCGACAAGCTGGCCGAGGTGGTGCCGCAGACCGGGCTTCAGGCGGTTGTGCTGGCCGGCGTGCCCGAGTTCTTTCCGAAACTGCCCGAAACCATCGTGCGCGGCGTGCAGATAGTCTGGAGCCGCACCTTGCCGCCGGTGCCAAAGCTTGCTGTCCCGGTCACGCGGCTGCGCGCAGCCCTTGCCAGGGGGCGCCCCCATGCTGCCAATGTCCGCAGCTTCTGGCAGGCGACGGGCCCCGAGGATCTGGCGCTCTTACAATACACCGGTGGCACGACCGGGGTGGCTAAGGGCGCCATGCTGAGCCATGGCAACATGCTGGCCAATCTGGCGCAGGTCCAGGCGGTCTCGGGCGGGTTGATGGCCACTGATGACTGCGTGCTGACGGCGCTGCCGCTTTATCACATCTTCGCCTTCACCGCGAACCTGCTGACCTTCTTCGAGATCGGCGCGCGCAACATCCTGATCCCCTCGCCCCGCCCGGTGCAGAACCTGCAACGCGCGATCGAGAATTACCCGATCACCTGGATCACCGGGGTGAATACGCTGTTCAACGGGCTGATGAACGAGGAATGGTTTGCCGCCTATCCGCCCAAGAAACTGCGCGCCGCCATTGCGGGCGGCACCGCGCTGCACGAGGCGGTGGCGACGCGCTGGCGCGCCATGACCGGAACGCCCTCGGCCGAAGGCTATGGGCTTACCGAAACGGCGCCCTTGGTCAGTTTCAACCCGCTTGATGACCGCGCAAGGCCCGGCAGCATTGGCATCCCGGTCCCCGGCTGCGATGTGGTGCTTGTCGATGACGATGGCAAGCCGGTACCGGCAGGCACCCCCGGTGAGTTGATCGTGCGCGGCCCTCAGGTCATGTCGGGTTATTGGCAACGCCCCGAGGAAACCGCCAAGACCCTGCAGAAGGGCTGGCTTTTCACCGGCGAC
>VGDH01000055.1 GCA_016869835.1 Alphaproteobacteria bacterium | reverse complement strand
CGAGGCGACTACAGCAGATGCCACGGGCAATGAGCCGATCTTTGACCATGCGGGCAAGCCTGCGGGCAAGGTGTCATCCGGGGCCTATGGCTATCATGTCGGCCAGTCGCTGGCCTTGGCCTATCTGCGCCCTGACATCGCGGCGGGGACGGAATTGCAGGTCATGGTGCTGGGCAAACCCCACCGCGCGCGGGTTCTGGCAGGCGCGGCCTTTGACCCCCTGGGCAAGCGTCTGAGGGCGTGAAGGCGTGCGCTGCGCCTCAGCCGCCGTGCAGCGCCTCGATCTCCTCGGCCGTCATACCCCGCACCCGCGCCCATTCACGGCTTTTCGGGCTGTTGAGCAGCCCCATCGGGTCCATCCGCTTTTTCCAGGCCAAGTGCCGGTAATCCGCCTTCTTCATCCCCCCTTCCTCGATGATGCAGGAGTGAGGGTCTGAGGCGGGGCAGCCATGGGCGGCGTAGATGTCCATGATCTCGTAAAGCCGCGCGTCGGTGGTGTATTTCACCAAGGGCAGGTCAAACGACACCACCTGACCACCCATGCGGGCGAATTCGTGGTGCATGAATACATCATCGCCCAGGGCGGCCTGAACCTCGATTACCTTGGCCACGTTGACCGGGGCCGGGAAGAGGATTTGCAGATAGGTCACCTTGCGGTCGGTTTTCAGCGCCTGCAACGTGGTGTGATTATAAGAGAATTCAAAGACATGCGGCAGTTTACGGGCCAGTCGTTCCGCCTCGTCCATCGCCAGCGCAATCGTGCCGTGATGGGCTGCCATCAGCGCGCGGAACTCGGCCATCTGCGCACGCGGGATCAGGGTTACCAGCATGGCACGGCCTTCGGGAACCAGGCCGCGCAGCTTGTCGAAATAGGTCCCGATCTGGGCATCAAGCGTTGAACAAAGCTTGCGCCGGATTGTCTCGGACTGCGCCAGGTCAATCGCCGCGCCATGGCAGGCGGGATAGCTGTCAAAGGTCACGATGCAGCCAATCCAATCCTCGGTCGGCACGGTGCGCAGGGTCAATTCAGTGATCACCCCGTTGATCCCCCAGGCGTGGTGGATCATGTTGATCTGGTCGCCGGTGAACACCACCTCACGCGGGGCCTCTTCGGCCGAAAGCGCGCGGATTTCCATCACATTGCCCGCATCACGCAGCATCCCGTGGCTGACCGTGCCGATCCCCGCCGAGCCGCCCGAGATGAAACCGCCGATGGTGGCGATGTCCTGGGTCGAGGGGAAAATCGGCAACTCCCGACCATGGGCCATAAGCGCGTTGTTCAGCGCCAGGATGTTGCAGCCCGCCTCGACCCGCACGAAATCGGGGCCGATCTCCACGATCTTGCCCATGGCGGTGGTGTCGATGATCAGCCCGCCCTCCATCGGGACCGACTGGCCGTAATTTCCCGTCCCGCCGCCGCGCAGTGTGATCGGCGCGCGGTGGCGGGCGGCGACCGACAGGCAATGCGACAGCTCGGCCCGGGTTTTCGGCCTGGCCACCAGATCGCCGAAACACGCCTTCAGGCGGCGGTCCAGAATGGGGGAATACCAAAAGAAATCGCGGCTGCGCTTCTTGACCAGAACCGGCTCGTCAATCACCTCGACCGGGGCCAGTTCGGCGGCAAAGCCGGTCCAGTCAAGGGTGGTCTTGCCGGAAATGCTGGTCATTCTGGTCCCTTTGGTCGCGAGAGTGGCTGCAACAGACTAAGCCGACGCCCAGAGCGGTTCACGCAAGGAAAACCAAGGCGCGGTGCCCGCAAAACCGGGGTCATGCCAAAAGAGGGCGGCGCGTGGCAGGGCCGGAAAGAAGGCTTGCCAGATCCTGCGCCTCGGCCAGCACAAGCCGATGGGCGGGGCTGTTGTCCACCCAGGCGGGGGCCAGGCCCAGGGCACGGGCGGCATCGGTGGCGATCAGTGTCAGGTGGCGACCAAAGGGCGGGTCCAGATGCAGCACCGGGATGGCCTGTGCCAAGGTCAGCATCGGGTCATGCCGGCCCAACGGGAAAAATGCGTCCTGCACATTGTCCGTGCCAAGGCAGGTGGTCACCCCGGCCGCCGCAGCCTCGGCCAAGCGGGTGATCCCACGCCGGTCCGGCGTGCCGCCCTGCCGCGACTGCAGGTAAAGGTTGGTCGTCGGAAGCGCGCAAAGGCTGAGCCCAGCCCGCGCCATATCGGCCAAAAGCCGGTCAAGCGCCGGGCCGGTCTGGTTCATCAGGCTGACGGCATGGCCGCACAGGATCGGGCCCTGAAACCCTGTCCGCAGCGCCTGCGCGGTGATCAGCGCCAGACCGTCAAGCCCGGCCTCTTGCCCCTCATCAACGTGGAAATCCAAGGCCAGCCCATGGCGCGCAGCCAGATTGAAGGCGGCGGCAAAGCCTGGCCGTCGATCCCGATGGCCCAGACACCAGGCGCCCAGAACGCCGCCCACGCGCCGCACCTCGGCCGCGATGCGGGCGGCGGTCGCGGGTTCGGCAAAGGCGTCGATCTCGGGCAGACAGGACAGGCTCAGCGTCACCCGCCCGGCCCAGTCCTGCGCCACCTCTGCGAGCACGTTCCAGGCGCGGGGCGTGGCATGGGGATCATCGCCCATACCCCAATCGACATGGCTTCGGGCATATGAAACACCTGCGGCCTGCAGCTCGGCCAAGGCGCGGTTGGAGCGGTGACGCAGATCATCGTCGGTCCATTGCGCCTTGTCAGCCTCTTGCGCGGCAATCGCCGCCATCAGATCGCCGCCGACAGCCCCCAGACGCGGCAGGCTGAAAGCCTTGTCCAGATGCAGATGCGGCTCGACCAATGGCGGCAGCAGGATGCGCCCCGCGCCGTTGATCACCTGCACGCCCTCGGGTGGGCTTTGGGTGAACCCGATCACCCGATCATCCATCACCAGAAGATCGCCGCGCTGCAGATCCCCGTCGGCCTTGCCGCCGAACCTGTCGGGATTGGCGATGAGGCTGCGCGGAACGGCGATGTTGCGGATCAGGATGGGCATCGGTCAACCCGGGGAAAACGCGGAAAAGGTCTCGACCAGATCGGCAAGGTTCCGCGCGGCCTTATCCAAAAGGTCGCGGCCTTTCTTGGCCGTCGCCGCCGCAGCGTTGCCGATGGCACCGTCAGGGTTCAGATCCCCGATCAGCCAGCCCGGCCGCAAGGCTGCCGCGCCAAGCCCCAGGCCGGGATGGGCCCGCCGCCAGCCCAGATGCGCCGAACCAAAGTCCCGGGCCAGCGCCATCCGCACCTTGCCCGGATGGGCCGCCAGCATGGCCGAGGTTTCCACATCCCCCGCATGCAGCCCATCGGCAGCCTCATCTGCCCCCACCACGCCTGCGGCCTCGGCCAGATCATCCCAGGCCACATGCGCGGTGATCAGCCCCCATTCGGCGCGCAGATCGCGGCAAGACATCTCCAAGAGCGCCCGGTTGCCGCCATGGCCATTGACGATCATCAGCCGCCGCACCCCCGCCCTTGCGACCGAGGCGGCAATGTCCCCCACGACCCGGCCCAGCGTGTCAGCCGACAGCGACAGCGTGCCGGGCCAGGCCCCATGCTCGGTGCTTTTACCGATTGCCTGCACCGGCAGGGTCAGGACGGTCAGGGCCGGTGACATCAGGGGCAGCGCACGGTCCAGAACCGCAAGCGTCAGATCGCGGTCAACCCCCATGGCCAGATGCGGTCCATGCTGTTCCACAGCCCCGATCGGCAAGATCGCCACCGCGCCCTCGCGGTTCAGCGCGGCAAATTCCGGGGCGGTCAGGTCGGCCCAGGCACCGATATGGCCCATGACGATCTCCTAAAGGGGAATACGTTCGATGCGTGCCCGCACGCGGTCAAGATAACGGGCGCGGGCGGGGGCGTCTTGGGTGTCCATCTCATGCAGGCCAAGCCAGAAGGTCTTTGTCCGCCGCGCGGTGCAGAACCGCAGGCCCCGCAAGATCATTCGCCGCCCCGGACCGCCGACGAGAAAGGTCCAGAACCACCAGGGCGAGCCCAGCGTGGTGATCACGCCGATTAGCCGCACCTGGGTCAGCGCTGGGCGCATGGATTCGCTTAGCGTCGGCACGCTGAAGGTGACACCGGGCCGCCAGACCCGGTCCATCCAGCCTTTCAGCATGGCCGGCTGGGCATACCACCAGGTCGGATAGACAAAGATCAGCCCCTCGGCCCATTGCAGCGCCGCGATATGTGGTGCGACATCGGGTGGTGGCGGGCCGTCGTCATGATAGGCGCGGCGTTCCTCGGCTGACATGACCGGGTTGAACCCCTCAGCGTAAAGGTCGATCAGCCCCACCTCGTGGCCCTTGGCGCGCGCGGTTTCAACCGCCGCCTTGTACAGGGCGGTGTTGAAGCTTTCCGGCACCGGATGGGAATGGATGAACAAAAGCCGCATCAATCGACCCCTTTCATCTGCCCATGTGGTTGTGACAGCCGCCGTGCGGTGTGCAGCGCAACCGTGACCACGATCACCGTGCCGCCGATCAGTGTCATCTGGCCGGGGTTCTCGCCGATCACGGCCCAGACGAGCAGGGGGCCAAGGATCACCTCCAGGAGCGTGATCATCGAAACCTCGGGCGCGGGCAAATAGCGCGGGCCCAGCATCAAAAGCCCCGCCGCGCCGGGCAGGATGATGGCGCCAGACAGAAAGATCAAAAGCGCGGTCGCGGCATCGACGGGCACGAAATCGGCAAAGGGCAGGGCAAGAACCCCGCCCAGGATCGACCCCAGCGCCAGATGCGGCAGCATGTTGCGCGTGCCGGTCGTGCGCAGCGTGACATAATAGGCCGCAATCGCCGTGGCATTCATCAAGGCAAAGGCGTCGCCCAAAAGCCGCCCATGCCCCATGCTGCCCGAGGCGATCACCACAACGCCCAGAAACACCAGCCCAATCGCCAGCGCCGTCGCCCGGTCGATCGTTTCGCGCAAGGTAAGCCACGACAGAAGCGCGGCAATGAAGGGCGCGGTGGCCAGCACCAAAAGCGCGTTCGCTGCCGTGGTATACTGCATCGCTGAACACCAGGTCAGCATGCCCGCCGCATTCAGCCCGATCACCAAAAGCCCTTTGCGATCAAGCCATTCGCCACGGCGCGGCATCGTGTGACGAGCCAGGATCAGATTGCCGGCAAGGAAGATCCCGCCCGACAGCAAGCCACGCCAGAAGGCGAGCGCCAGCATGTCGCCGCCGATCAGCCGCATGACCAGTGCATCGGGAACAAAGATCATCACCCCGGCCAGCGTGATCAAGACGCCATAGGCGTGAGGATTGCGCTGCGCGAGCGCCGTCATGTGGCCCGGCCGAATAGCTTTTCCAAGAAGCCGTAGAACCAGGCGGCCTGCTTGGCATCGGCCTGCATCATCAGCGCGTCCTGCTCGGCGCGGGTCTGCACGCCGGGCTTGCCATAGGCGGCCCAGGGTGCGGCTTGCCAGCGGCGGAAGCCTTCGATGGTGCATTCGGGGTGAAACTGAAAGCCATAGACCTTCTGGCCGATGCGAAAGGCCTGATTGGGATACATCGGGCTTGAGGCCAGATGCACGGCCCCTTCGGGGATGGCAAAGGTGTGGAAATGCGCCTGGGTCATGGGGATGGTTTCGGGCAGGAAATCGCACCCCTCGGCGGTGGGCGAAATCGGGTAATAGCCAAATTCATGCAGTCCGCTGTCATGCGGCCCGACCTCGGCCCCCATCACCCGCGCGATCTGCTGAGCCCCCTGGCAAATGCCCAAAAGCGGAATGTCGCGCGCCATGCAGGCGCGAATCCAGTCCGCCTCGTCATGAAGGAAGGGATACTTGTCCTCATCAAACACGTTGAAAGGGCCGCCATAGATCACCGATCCTGCGATATCGGACGAAACCTCGGGCAGCGCCTCGCCCTTGAAGGGACGGCACATGACCGGTTCGAACCCGGCCCCAATGGCAAAGGTGACCACCCGGTCATCGGGCGGATCATCGCCGTGGCGCACGAGAACCAGTTTGCGGGCCATGTTAGTCTCCTGTCGCGTTTCGCCATGAAGATAGGCGAAATCGGCCCTGAAATGGCACAAGGAAAACGGGGACGTGGCAGTTATTTTTCTTGCACCGTGGCAAGACCGCGCTTTGTCATATTGCGGGACGCCGGGGCAAATGCGCCCGCCTGTCGCCCCCAGAAAGGAGCCCGCCCATGCGCTGCCTTACCCCGCCCGGGATTGCCGCACCGCTTGCTCGCTATGCCCACGCGGTCGAAGTGCCCCCCGGCGCGCGGATCATCCGCACCTCGGGTCAGCTGGGCATGGCCGCCGATGGCAGCGTGCCTCCTGACGCCGGGGCGCAGGCGGCGATCTGCTTTGCCAATATCCGCGCCATTCTGGCCGAGGGCGGCATGGGTCCTGCGGATGTTTGTCACATCACCGCCTGGCTTGTCGACCGCGCTGATCTGCCGGCCTACATGGCCGCCCGCGATGCCTTCATGGCCGATGCAACCCAGCCACCGGCCTCGACCCTGCTTCTGATTGCGGGCTTCTCCCGCCCCGAGTTCAAGGTCGAGGTAGAGGTCTGGGCCGCCGCGATGCCCTAAGCCCGCCGATTCCCGCTTGCCCGGTCTGGGCAGCCATGTCAGGAAGGGCCGGTGGAGGGCGCCTGATGCTGAAAACCTATCTTTTCCTCTTGGCGGCCATCGTGCTTGAAGTGGTGGCGACCACGGCCCTGGCGCGCTCGGCCAGCTTTACACGTCTGACGCCCAGCCTGATTGCGATCATTGGCTATGCCGGGGCCTTCTGGTTCCTTTCTGTGCCGCTGCGCGTGATGCCGACCGGGGTGGTTTATGCGCTGTGGTCGGGGCTTGGCATCGTGTTGATCACCGCGGTGGCCTGGGTCTGGCAGCGCCAGGTTCTGGATACGGCAGCGCTTCTGGGTCTTGGGTTGATCATGGCCGGGGTTCTGGTCATCAACCTGTTCTCGACTGCCGTAAACCACTAGGACAGAAGATGACCGATCCCGGCCCAATCCTGATGCGGCTGGACCTTGCTGCTGCGGTGGTCTTTGCCACAACCGGCGCGCTGGTCGCTTCGCGCAAGGAAATGGACATCCTTGGCTTCATGTGGCTGGGGGTGATCACCGGCATTGGCGGCGGCACGCTGCGCGATCTTCTCTTGGGCGTGCCGGTCTTTTGGGTGGTGGACCCGACGCCGGTGGCGCTGTGCCTGATCGTGGCGGGCCTTGCGCATTTCACCGCACATCGGGTTTCGTCGCGCTATCGGCTGATCCTGTATCTGGATGCCTGCGGGATGGCGCTGGTGACCATCGCCGGGGCGGCCAAGGGGCTGGATGCGGGCGCGGGGCCGCTGGTGGCCTTGGTGATGGGGGTCATCACCGCCAGTTTCGGTGGCATCCTGCGGGACATCCTGGGGCAAGAGCCGTCGATCGTGATGCGCAAGGATATCTATGTCTCGGCTTCAGCCGCCGGGGCGGCGGCATTTCTGGCCGCTGACGGGGCCGGTCTGCCGCGCGAGGCCGCCATGGCCGCCGGTCTTCTGGTGGCCGCCAGCATCCGTTGTCTGGCGATCTGGTTCAACTGGTCCTTGCCGGTCTATCGCCCACGACCGGGGCGCAAGCCGGATGACAAGGGCGGGGTAAAATGAAAACCGCGCGGGCCTTTCGGTCCGCGCGGTTTGAAATCCCCGTAGGGTGGGTTTTCAACCCATTACACTTACGCCAGGGACGGGTCGATCGCCTTGCAGGCGGCCACCAGGCCCTTCACCGCGTCGATGGACTTGTTCATCATCGCCTGCTCATCGACATTGAGCTTGATGTCCACCACACGCTCCACACCGCCAGCGCCAAGGATGGTCGGCACGCCGACATACATGCCGTTCAGACCATAGGCGCCGTCCACATAGGCCGCGCAGGGCAGCAGGCGCTTTTGGTCCTTCAGATAGGCTTCGGCCATTTCAATCGCCGAGGCGGCGGGCGCATAGAAGGCAGAGCCGGTTTTCAGAAGGCCGACGATTTCCGCGCCGCCATCCCGGGTGCGCTGCACGATGCTGTCCAGCTTTTCTTGGCTTGTCCAGCCCATCGACACGAGGTCGGGCAGCGGGATACCGGCAACGGTCGAATAACGCACCAAGGGCACCATGGTGTCGCCATGACCACCCAGAACAAAGGCGGTCACGTCCTTCATCGAGACGTTGAATTCCACCGACAGGAAATGCCGGAAACGGCCCGCGTCCAGAACGCCGGCCATGCCGACAACCTTGTTGTGCGGCAGGCCCGAAAACTCGCGCAGCGCCCAGACCATGGCGTCCAGCGGGTTGGTGATGCAGATCACAAAGGCGTTCGGGGCGTGCTGCTTGATGCCTTCGCCGACCGATTTCATGACCTTCAGGTTGATGCCCAGAAGGTCATCGCGGCTCATCCCCGGTTTGCGGGGCACACCGGCGGTGACGATGCAGACATCGGCGCCTGCGATATCCTCGTAGGAATTCGCGCCCTTGAGCGACGCGTCAAAGCCCTCAACCGGGCCGGACTGGGCAATGTCCAGCGCCTTGCCCTGCGGGGTGCCTTCGGCAATGTCGAACAGGACGATGTCGCCCAGTTCCTTGAGGGCGGCGAGGTGAGCGAGCGTGCCACCGATCTGGCCTGCGCCGATCAGCGCGATCTTGGGTCGTGCCATGAGTCCGGTCTCCGGTTTTGGTATACAATGGTATGCTAAACCCGTTTGCCGAAGAAATCAAGCCCGCCGCGCTGCGGCAAAAGGCAGGGGATGGCCGGGGGCGGGCGTTTGCGCTAACCCTTTGGGCCAACCCATGCCGGGAGCATTTCCCATCGGATCAGCATCGCGCGGCATCATGGGGGATTCGCGCGGCGGGGGAAAGAGGGGCGGAGAAAAAGCATGGAGGGATGGGTGTTCTGGCTCTGCGCGCTGGCCGCCGCGATGCTTGTGGGCATGGGCAAAGGCGGCATGCCGGTGGTGGGGATGCTGGGCGTGCCGGTCCTGTCGCTGGCCATCTCGCCCGTTACAGCGGCGGGGCTTTTGCTGCCGGTCTATGTGCTGTCGGACATGTTCGGCCTTTACGCCTATCGCCATGCCTTCGATCGCAGGGTTCTGGCGATTCTCATGGTGGGGGTGACGATCGGGGTGGGCTTGGGCTGGGCGACGGCCAGCATCACGCCGGAATGGCTGGTGACGACGCTGGTCGGCATGATCGGGGCAGTCTTTGCGATCCGCCTCCTGACCCGGGGCGGCGCGGTGGAACCGCGCGAGGCCCGGGTGGGGCCGGGGGTGTTCTGGGGCACGATCACCGGCTTTACCAGTTTCGTCAGCCATTCCGGCGCGCCGCCGTTTCAGGTCTATGTCCTGCCCCTGGGCCTGACCAAGATGGTCTATGCCGGCACCAACACGATCCTTTTCGCCTATCTCAACGGCATCAAACTGGTGCCCTACTGGGCGCTGGGCCAGTTCACGCCCGCCAATCTGAAAATCGCGGCGCTCTTGATGCCCGCCGCCGCCGTGGCGGTCTTTGCCGGGGTGCGGCTGGTCAAGATCCTGCCCGAACGGCTGTTCTTCCAGATCGTCAGCTGGGCGCTTCTGACGGTGTCGGTGAAACTGATCTGGGACGGGCTTTCCGCCTGACGCTCATCGAGCCGTTCCGGCACTCTTCACACAGGCGAACCGGCGAAGAGGCCGGGAACCGGCAAGGATGAGCCTCAGGTCGGTTCGCCCTTGGCAGGCAGTTCTGCATCCTGCTCTTCCCAGCCCTGACCCGAAGCGACAAGGCAGGTCCGACCGTCGGGCAGCGTTACCACCACGGTCCAGCTGCCCGCCTCGGAGGCATAGATCTCCAAAACCTGCGCGCGCCCGTCTAGCCCGGTGGTCAACCCCGCACCCCGGCGCACCTCGTCAAAACCGGTGGCAAGCCCGGCCACCACCTGATCGCGTGGGGCGCATTGCGCGGCCGGGCCTGCCATGGCCGCCTGCGCGGCAAGGATCAGCCCGACAAATCCCAGCGAAAGCCCGAAAAGCATCTTGTCCATCAAAACCCCCAAGGTTCATTGGCCCGAGTCTTCAGCTCGTCCTCTCAGGCTGCGCCTTGCCGGCAAGCGGTGGGTTAACGGCGCGCGCCATCATGCGCCCCGGATTTCTGCGATGCAGCAAATTCGGGCTTGCCGAAAATGCTCGTTCAGTGTCTTTTTCCGCAAGATTGTTGCCGTGGAGAGAATAATGTCCGCACGCCCCTACCGCTCGGTCCTGTACATCCCCGGCTCGAAAGAGCGGGCGTTGGAAAAGGCCATGAGCTTGGCGGCTGATGCGATCATCTTCGATCTGGAAGACGCCATGTCCCCCGAGGAAAAGCCTGCCGCGCGCGAATTGCTGGCGCGGGTGCTGGCGGATTGGGATTTCGGAAACCGCGCGCGGATCGTGCGGATCAACGGGTTTGACACCGAATGGGGCCGCGAGGATGCCCGCGCCATGGACGCCGCAATCGCGCGCGGCGCCAAGGTGGATGCCATCCTGATTCCCAAGGTGAATCGCGCCGCCGATCTGGACGCGGTTGCCGAGGCCGTCCCGGGGGTCGATCTTTGGGCGATGATGGAAACCAGCCTTGGCATGCTCAATGCCGCTGAGATTGCCGCCCACCCGCGTTTGAAGGGCATGGTGATGGGCACCAATGATCTAGCCAAAGAACTGAACAGCCGCTTCCGCCCGGACCGTCTGGCGATGCAGGCCGGTCTGGGCCTGTGCCTGCTGGCCGCACGCGCCCATGGCAAGGTGATTGTCGATGGCGTCTATAATGCCTTCAAGGATGACGAAGGGTTGCGCGCCGAATGTGAGCAAGGCCGCGACATGGGTTTTGACGGCAAGACCCTGATCCATCCGGCGCAGCTTGAGATTGCCAATCAGGCCTTTGCCCCCAGCCCCGAGGAGCTGGACCTTGCGCGCCGCCAGATCGCCGCCTTTTCGGCGGCCAAGGCGGCAGGGCAGGGGGTTGCCGTGGTCGATGGCAAGATCGTGGAAAACCTGCACATCGTGACCGCGACCGCAACGCTGGCCAAGGCCGACGCGATTGCGGCCATGGCAGAATGATGCGACTGTGATGGCCCTTTTCCCGTGATCGGAGCCGTATCATGACCCTGCTTGTTCTTGGCCTTGCCCTGTGGATCGTGCCGCATTGGCTGAAACGTCTTGCACCCGAGATGCGGGCCGGATGGGGCGACAGGGCCAAGGGGCCGCTGTCACTGGCGATGGTTCTGGGCATCGTGCTGATGGTGATCGGCTATCGGGCGGCGGATGGGGCGTTTTTCTGGGGCCGCTCGCCCGCGATGGTGGCGATCAACAACCTTTTGATGCTTGGCTCGGTCTATCTCTTTGCCGCGGCCGGCATGAAAACCGCCATTGCCCGCAAACTGCGCCATCCCATGCTGTTGGGCGTGGTGCTTTGGGCGCTGGCGCATCTGCTGGTCAACGGCGACGTGCCCTCGTTCGTGCTGTTCGGCGGGATCGGGCTTTGGGCTCTGGTGTCGATGCAGCTTATCAACCGGGCCGAGACCTGGACGCCGCCCCCTGCCAAACCGGCAAAGTTCGAGGCGATGGCGCTGGTCGGATCGGTCCTGTTCTACGGCGTCCTGTCCGGGCTGCATTACGCGCTCGGCTATCCGGCCTTCGGGTAAGATCATGAAACTTTACCGCTTTCTCAGCGATGACGACACATCGGCCTTTTGCCACAACGTGACAGCCGCGCTAAACAAGGGCTGGGAGCTGCATGGCAGCCCGACCTATGCCTTTGACGCCGCGCGCGGCGTCATGCGCTGCGGTCAGGCGGTGGTGAAAGAGGTGCCGGGCACCTATTCCCCGGAAATCAAGCTCGGCGAACACTAAAGACGGTGGGGTGTCACCCCACCCTAAGCACTCCTATTGGGCGGGTTTCCAACCCGCCAATACCCATAGGGCGGGGTGTCACCCCACCAAACCAAGGACCAAGACGCATGAAAACCAACCCAGGCCGCTTTTTCGAGGATTACCGCCTTGGCGAGGTCATCCATCACGCCGTGCCGCGCACGGTCTCGGGCGGCGAGCGGGCGCTTTACCACGCGCTTTATCCTGCCCGCGGAGCGCTGTACTCCAGCGACGAATTCGCCCGCGCCTGCGGTCTGCCCGCTGCACCGGTCGATGATCTGATTGCCTTCCACGTGGTCTTTGGCAAGACGGTTCCCGATATTAGCCTGAACGCGGTGGCCAATCTTGGCTATGCTCAGGGGCGTTGGCTTGCCCCGGTCTATCCCGGCGATACGCTGCGCTCGCAGTCCACGGTCATCGGGTTGAAGGAAAACTCGAACGGCGCATCGGGCAATGTCTATGTCCGCACCCAAGGCATCAACCAGCGCGGCGCAACGGTGCTGGACTATGTCCGCTGGGTGATGGTGCGCAAGAACCGGCTCGACGCCCCCGCGCCTGATCCGGTGGTTCCCGACCTGCAAAAGGTGGTCCCTGTGGCTGATCTGGTTATCCCCGCCGGGCTCGACTTTTCGAACTACGATTTCACGCTTGCCGGAGAACCCCATCGCTGGGGCGATTATGCAGTGGGCGAAAAGATCGACCATGTCGATGGCGTGACGGTCGAAGAGGCGGAACACATGATCGCCACCCGGCTTTGGCAGAACACCGCCAAGGTGCATTTCGATGCCACCTTCCGCGAGGACGGCAAACGGCTGATCTATGGCGGCCATGTGATTTCCATTGCGCGCGCGCTGTCGTTCAACGGTCTGGCCAATGCGCATATGATCGTCGCCTTGAACGCGGGCGCCCATGCCAACCCCTGCTTTTCCGGCACGACGATCAAGGCCTGGTCCGAAGTGCTTGACCGCGCCGAAACGGCCGCGCTGGGGGTTGGTGCGATCCGGCTGCGGCTGGTTGCAGTGAAACAGGGGGCTGCGCCCTTTGCCTTGAAAGGCGCCGATGGTAAATATGCCCCCGAGGTGTTGCTGGATCTGGATTACTGGGCCCTGATGCCGATGTGAGTCGCAGGTTTTGTGATAACCGAAAAAAAATCCGTGATCACAAAATGCAAAATCTGCCTCTGATAGCGGCAACAGCCCGCCTTTCCAGCAGGCTTTCTGGTGACAGCGCCGATTTTCGCGCTAGTAAGGTGACAAAGAAAGCTTCGGGTCGGGCGCTGCCCTGCACCCTGCCAGCGACAAGGACATGACATGGCCAACGTCAAACGGGTTGAACGCCCCCTTTCCCCCCATTTGCAGATCTATCGCCCGCAATTGACCGCGATCACCTCGATTCTGACGCGCATCACCGGCAATGCGCTGATCGTGGGCGTGATGCTGGCGGTCTGGTGGCTTCTCGCGGCGGCGACCAGCCCGGATTACTTCGCGGTAGCCAATGCGGTGGCGACCTCATGGTTCGGCGATCTGGTGTTCACCGGTTCGGCCTGGGCGGTGTGGTATCACTACCTCGCCGGGTTGCGGCACCTTTACTATGACGCGGGCAAGGGGCTCGACATTCCCACCGCCGAAAAGCTCGGCTGGGCCTGCATCATCGGCTCGGTCGTTCTGACCGTCATCACCATCCTTCTCGTGCAGTGAGGGCACCATGCGTTATCTGACAGCCCGCAAGCGCGCCGAAGGCAAGGGTGCCGCCCATACCGGGACCGAACATCACTGGTCGATGACCGTCAGCGCCGTGGCGCTGGCCTTCATGGTGCCGACCTGGCTTTACATCTTCGGCTCGGCCCTGGGCCAACTCCAAGAGGCGGTGGTTGCCATCTTTGCCCGGCCCTTCCCGGCGATCCTAACCGCACTGGTGCTGGTCGTGGGTATGCGCCACTTCGCCATGGGCGCCACCATGATGATCGAGGATTACGCCCGCGGCTCCGCTCGCAAGATCGGCATCATCTTCGCCTATTCCCTGTCTGCCGTCATCGTTGCCACCGGGCTGTTTGCCTTGGTGAAGATCGCGATCTGAGGTTTCTGAAATGACCAAAGCCTACACCTATGAGACCCATGATTACGATGTCGTCGTGGTCGGCGCCGGCGGCGCTGGCCTGCGCGCCACGCTTGGCATGGCCGAACAGGGCCTGCGCACCGCCTGCGTGACCAAGGTTTTCCCGACCCGCTCGCACACGGTTGCCGCTCAGGGCGGGATTGCCGCCTCGCTTGGCAACATGGGGCCGGATTCGTGGCAGTGGCACATGTATGACACCGTGAAAGGGTCAGACTGGCTGGGCGATACCGACGCGATGGAATACCTTGCGCGCGAGGCCCCCAAGGCGGTTTATGAGCTGGACCATTACGGCGTGCCGTTTTCGCGCACTGAAGAGGGCAAGATCTATCAACGCCCCTTTGGCGGCCATACCACCGAATACGGCGAAGGCCCGCCGGTGCAGCGCACCTGTGCGGCGGCTGACCGCACCGGCCACGCCATCCTGCACACGCTTTACGGCCAATCCCTGAAGAACAATGCGGAATTCTTCATCGAGTATTTCGCGATCGACCTGATCATCACCGATGGTGCCTGCACCGGCGTGGTTTGCTGGAAGCTGGACGACGGCACGATCCATGTGTTCAACGCCAAGATGACCGTTCTGGCCACCGGCGGTTATGGCCGGGCCTATTTCTCGGCGACCTCGGCCCATACCTGCACCGGCGACGGCGGTGGCATGGTGGCCCGCGCCGGCCTGCCGCTTCAGGACATGGAATTCGTGCAGTTCCACCCGACCGGCATCTATGGCTCTGGCTGCCTCATCACCGAAGGCGCGCGGGGCGAGGGCGGATACCTGACCAACGCCAACGGCGAGCGGTTCATGGAGCGTTATGCGCCCCACTACAAGGACCTTGCGCCGCGCGACTATGTCAGCCGCTGCATGACGCTGGAAATCCGCGAAGGGCGCGGCGTGGGCCAACATGGCGACCACATCCACCTGCACCTGAACCATTTGCCCAAGGAGACGCTGGACCTGCGTCTGCCCGGCATCTCGGAATCGGCCCGCATCTTCGCAGGTGTCGATCTGACCAAAGAGCCGATCCCGGTTCTGCCGACGGTTCACTACAACATGGGCGGCATCCCCACGAACTATTGGGGCGAGGTGCTGAACCCCACCGCCAAAAATCCCGATGCGATTTTCACCGGCCTGATGGCCGTGGGCGAAGCGGGCTGTGCCAGCGTCCATGGCGCGAACCGCCTGGGGTCGAACTCGCTGATTGACCTTGTGGTGTTCGGTCGCGCCGCCGCCATTCGGGCGGGCGAGATCGTGAACCCCAAGGCGCGCAACGCGCCGGTGAACACCGCCGAGGTTGACCGTGCCCTGTCGCGCTTTGACGCCCTGCGCCATGCCAATGGCGCGGTGCCGACCGCCGAATTGCGGCTGGAAATGCAGCGCACGATGCAATCGGACGCCGCCGTGTTCCGCGCCGAAGAAACGCTGGCCGCGGGTGAGAAGAAGATGACGGCGATTGCGGCCAAGATGAGTGACCTGATGGTCACCGACCGCTCCTTGGTCTGGAACAGCGACCTGATGGAAACGCTGGAACTGGCCAACCTGATGCCCAATGCGCTGGCCACCATCTATGGCGCCCATGCCCGCACCGAAAGCCGGGGCGCCCATGCGCACGAAGACCACCCGGCCCGCGACGACAAGAACTGGCGCAAGCACTCGCTGGCTTGGGTTGATGGAGACAAGGTGCGGCTTGTCTACCGCCCGGTCCACACCGACCCGCTGACATCCGAGGCCGAGGGCGGCATCTCGTTGAAGAAGATCGCGCCTGCGGAGCGCAAGTTCTGATGCGCGCGGCGGCGATCATCGTCGCGGCCTTTGCGCTCGCGGCCTGTGATCCGGCGCAAGTGGCCGACAAGGTCGGCCGCCGCGCCGCCGATACGGTGGTCCGTCCGGTGGTGGCCGACTATGTCGGTCCCGGCCAGTCGGAAACCGCGACGCGCTGCATCGTCGACAATGCCAGCGCCGAAGACGTCAAGGCGCTGGCGCAAGATGTCGGCGTTGGTGCGGGCAGCCGCACCGTAGCCAATGTCATGCGCATCGCGGCCAGCCCTGCAGCTGCGGCCTGCCTTGCGGCCGCCAATATCCGGCTGGGGGTATAGGCATCATGCTCCGGGCCGCTTTGCTGATCCTTGTCGCCCTGCCGCCCCTCGCGGCCTGCGGCCCCTTGCCGGTGGATCAGGCCGAACTGCTTTGTGTCGAACGCGCCAATGAGGCCCGGCGTCCGCGTGGCGAGATTGCCTTGGGCGTCGGCTCGGGCGGCAAGGCGGTGGGCGCACTTGACGTCACCGTCTCGACAGATTTCCTCTTGGGCCGCGATCCGGCCCAGGTGTTTGACGCCTGCGTCAAGGCGCGGTCAGGCCAGGTCCCGACCCGTCCGCTTGACGCGCAACCGGGTTGGGTGGGTTGATATGATCCGCCTTTGCCCCACCACAGCCATTCGACGCGCCGCGCGGCCCCGCGCCCGGCCTTGATCTGACGAAGGAAAGCCCATGGTCCAGTTCACCCTGCCCAAGAACTCCAAGGTCCTCACCGGCAAAACCTGGCCGAAGCCCGAGGGCAAGAACGTGCGCAAGTTCCAGATCTATCGCTGGAGCCCCGATGATGGGAAGAACCCGTCGGTCGATACCTATTTCGTTGACATGGACAAATGCGGCCCGATGGTTCTGGACGCGCTGATCAAGATCAAGAACGAGATTGATCCGACGCTGACCTTCCGGCGGTCTTGCCGTGAAGGCATCTGCGGCTCTTGCGCGATGAACATCGACGGGATCAACACGCTGGCCTGCATCTATGGCCTGGATGAGATCAAGGGCGATGTGAAGATCTACCCGCTACCCCATATGCCGGTCATCAAGGACCTGATTCCGGATCTCACGCATTTCTACGCCCAGCACGCCTCGATCATGCCCTGGCTTGAAACCAAGACCAACCGCCCGGCCAAGGAATGGCGCCAGTCAATCGAGGACCGCAAGAAGCTGGATGGGCTTTATGAATGCGTGATGTGCGCCTCGTGCAGCACCTCTTGCCCGTCCTACTGGTGGAACGGCGACAAATACCTTGGGCCGGCCGCGCTGTTGCACGCTTACCGCTGGATCATCGACAGCCGCGATGAAGCGACGGGTGAGCGTCTGGATAATCTTGAGGACCCCTTCAAGCTCTATCGCTGCCATACGATCATGAACTGCGCCAAGACCTGCCCCAAAGGGCTGAACCCGGCCAAGGCGATTGCCGAGATCAAGAAGATGATGGTCGAGCGGGTGGTCTAAGGGGGGCAACCCCCACCCCCATACCCTCCCCACGGTGGGGGAGGGGCGGTGACCCTGTTGTCTAGCTCACCGCCTTTGCCGCCTGTTGGCTTTCTCCCATTTGGAAGGGAAGAGAGGCGGAAGGCACGAAAGCCCCCAGATGCCCCTTCTCCTCATTGCCCTGTTGATCGCGGTTTTTGCCTATGCGTGGTTTTCCCGACGCGGATCAACGCTGACGCGGTCATGTGTCTGGCGGCAGGAAAAGGCGGCTGGTCGCTGGCGTTGCGCGGCCTGCGGGGCGGTGCAAGACGGCACGGCACAGCCGCGCCATTGCCTGCGGTCTTGATGGGCAGACGGTTTCGCGGCAGGTTCTGCGCATGAAACCAGATCATCCCACCCACCCCGCCCCGCCCGACGCCGCCGCCCGCAAGGCCGTGCGTCCTGTCATCTGCTATCCGGTTCAGGGCCTGCCCGCGCCCTACCTTGGCCCCTATCACGCCGCCCGGACGGGTTGGCAGAAGATGGGCGAAGTTCTGGTCCCCGCCCGCGAGGCGCGCTGCTTTGACGTGCCAGCCGGACATTTCTTCCGCATCACCTCGGTCGAGGGCCCGCAGGTCGGCGATCTGAACCTGTGGAACGCCCATGATCTGAATGAGCGGTTCTTTTCCGGCAAGACCCGGGCGCTGCATGGTACGCATCTTTCGGCGGGTGACCGGATGTGGTCTTGCCTGCCGCATCTGCGGTCGATGGCGACGATCACCGAGGATACGCTCGACTGGTATCAGTTCGACAGCTTTGGTGGCGGCGTGCATGATGTGATCGGCACACGCTGCGATCCCTATACGCATAACCTTTTGTCCCATGGCGGCCAGTATCACCACTGCTGCCATTCCAACCTGACCCGCGCCTTAGCTGACCGCACCGGATTGCCACTGCATCAGGCCGAGCTTCATGTCCATGATGTGCTGAATGTGTTCATGTGCACCGGCTTCACCCGCGACACCGGGCAGTATTTTATGAAGGCCAGTCCGGTGCGGCCCGGCGACTTTATCGAGTTCTTTGCCGAGATTGACCTTCTGGGCGCCCTGTCGGCCTGCCCCGGCGGCGACTGTTCGGCCGAACATTCATCCGATCAGGCAGCCTGTTATCCGCTGCTGGTCGAGGTGTTCCGGCCGATCGCGCCACCGGCCGGCTGGCGGCCCTCGCCTGCCAATGGCTATGACCGCAGCCACGGGCGCTGAGAAGGGGGGCTGTCTGCCCCCCTCGGGCCTGCGGCCCTCACCCCCCGAGGATATTTGGGCCACATTGAAGGCGGCAGGCCGGGGGCTGTGTTGCCGAGGAGTGCCCGGCACGGGCTCGACGAGGGGGATCAGGGGGGATTAGGCGAAGGCAGCTTCGAGGGCGACTTCGACCATGGCGCCAAAGCTGGTTTCGCGCTGGTCGGCGGGCAGGGCCTCGTGCGTGAGGATATGGTCCGAGATCGTCAGCACCGCCAGCGCGCGGCGGCCATAGCGGGCGGCGAGGTGGTAGAGCTCGGCCGACTCCATCTCGACGCAAAGTGTTCCGTGGCGCTGCAATTGCTCGCTCAGGTCCGACCGTTCATCATAGAAGGTATCGGAGGAATAGATGCCCCCGACATGCACCGGCACGCCGATTTTCAGCGCAGCCTGGTATGCGGCGGACAGCAGTCCGAAATCGGCGCAAGGCGCAAAGTTCAACTCGCGGAAGATCGACCGCGAAGGGCTGCCACAGGTCGAAGCGGTCTGCGCCAGCACCACATCGCGCACCTTCACATGCGGTTGCAACGCCCCGGCCGATCCGATACGGATCAGCGTCTGCGCGCCATAATCGCGGATCAGCTCATTGGCATAGATCGACAAGGACGGCATCCCCATGCCCGAGCCGTGGATCGTCACCGGCTTGCCCCGCCACGTGCCGGTATAACCCAGCATGCCGCGCACCTCGTTCACCAGAACCGGATTTTCCAGGAAGGTCTGCGCCGCCCAGCGGGCGCGGTAGGGGTCA
>VGDH01000054.1 GCA_016869835.1 Alphaproteobacteria bacterium | reverse complement strand
CGAGAAGACCTGTCGTTAGCCAGTAACGGCCGCTCGTTACCCCTCCCCATGTTGATTTCCACTGAGAAGTGACCCGTGTAGGCGCATAATTTCCATTGAGATTTGACCCATGTGACCCTCCCCCGAGCGAAGAGCGAGGGGGTCAAAGGAGTGATCGACATGGGACTACTTAACGTGATCCGGAAGCTACGCCTGCGGAAACATCGCGATGCACGGCCACCCAACGGCCCACAATCGGAACACCGTTCCGCCTCGCCGACTTCTTCAGCACCCGGTTAGGCTACCGACTTGAAAGCGAAGCATGCAATGTGTAAACCTGATTGGTAAGGCAGTGAAGGTCGAAGCTGCTGACCGACGGAACCCGATCCAATTGAGCATTGTTCAGACCATTCTTTTGAAATCGACGGATGCCGGGGTGATTGCTGCCGTATCTTCGGCGCTGAGCGAGGCTGACGGCTATCGGCTGATCTACTGCGAGGATGACCGCACCGCGATCCGGCGGATGGACGAGGTTCTCGTAAACCTGTTCTTGTATGATTGCGGAGACAGCGCACACATCGACGAAAGCTCACTGATCCATTCGCGCCTTGCGCATACCTCCTGCGCCCGGATCGTGGTCTTCGACCCCACAAGCACGCCGGAGGGGTTCCAGCTTGCCAACCGGACGGCCGCCTACGTGTTTCTGTTCAAGCCTTTGGACCCGGCACAGCTGGGCGTCATGGCTAAACGCGCGCTGGAACAGGCGGAACTGGCGAGGCGGCACCGCATTCTCAGTCGCGAGCTGAAGCTGTCACTGGATGAGGACATCTTTCAGACCACCGCCGACGTGTCGGTCCAAGGCGGCTACTCGCAATTCGAAAGACTGGTCTTCGTCAGCGCCAAGATGGCCGATCTGGTGGCCGAGGCGAAGATGTCGGCAAGCACCAACATGCCCGTGCTGATCCAGGGCGACACCGGCACCGGCAAGGAACTGCTGGCACGAGCCATTCACTTTAACTCGGGCAGGCGCAAATCGCCGATGCTGGTCCAGAACTGCGGCGGCATCGCCGAGAACATGCTGCACTCGGAACTCTTCGGCCATGTGCAGGGAGCCTTTCCGGGCGCGATTTCGGACCGGCTGGGCCTGTTCCGGGCGGCGGATGGCGGGACGGTGTTTCTGGATGAGGTGTCCGAAATTTCTCCCCAGTTTCAGGTGGCGCTGTTGCGCTTCCTGCAAGAGGGTGAGGTCAAGCCCCTCGGGTCGGACACGATGCTGCACAGCGATGTGCGGATCATCGCGGCCTCCAACAAGTCGATCGAGAAAATGGTGCAGCAAGGCACCTTCCGCCGCGATCTTTACTACCGGCTGCGCGGGTTTCAGCTGGACGTGCCCGCCCTGGCCGACCGGCCTGAGGATATTCCGGCCCTGACCCGGTTCTTCGTCGAGAAATACGCCGGAGTTGTCGGGCGGCGCGTCCTTGGGGTGACCACCGATGCCCTGAAGCATCTGGAGGCCTATCCCTTCCCGGGCAACGTTCGCGAGTTAGAGACCGAGGTCCAGCGCATGGTGGCCGTGGCCGAACAGGGCGGCTACATCGCGCTGCGGCACCTGTCCGAGAAGATATCCTCGACCCCGATCACCGAAGGCCAGGCGGGCGGTTTCGTGCCGACAGGCGGCACGCTGAAGGATATGGTCGAAAGCCTGGAACGCGCTATCGTCCATCAGGCGCTGGACCGCAGCCACTGGAACCAGAGCAAGGTCGCCGCAGACCTTGGCCTGTCGCGCGTGGGTCTGGCCAACAAGATCAGGCGGTACGACATCAGGCGGGGGCGCGCGAAATGACGGATGGGCCGGAAAGGTCGGTTGTGGTGCGCTTCCCGGGTCCGCGCCCGCGCCCGCCCGCTCCCCTGCGTGATCTGGGGCTGACGGCCCTGTCCAAGGCCGCCGGACCGATGGAGGTCAGCCCGCGCGGGCACTGGTGCGACCGCTGCCAGGGCGTATGGTACAGCTACTTCGCCGAAGCGCGTTGTCCGGTCTGCGGCGGCAAATGCTGATCGGCACTGCATAGGAACTTTGCAATCCGACCTGCAAGCCGGCTTTCCAGTTTGCAGTTTGTTTCAGGAATTTTCGTCGTCTTTCGAAAGACTTGATTTCCCAAACGCCACCCTGTCGGCCTAGCATGTCAGTTAAGACGTCTAGCAGGACTGACAAGTATCAAGGCGGCCCCTGTCGGTTGAACATGGGGTCGGAACCGGCGGGGAGGAACGGATGGCTAATCTTCTGTGGCTGCAAGGCGGGGCCTGTTCGGGGAACACGATGTCGTTCCTGAACGCCGAGGAACCCAGCGCCTGCGATCTGGTGACCGACTTCGGCATCAACATCCTGTGGCACCCCTCGCTGGGGCTGGAGCTTGGCGACAACGTCAAGGCCATCCTGGAAAAGTGCATCTCGGGCGAGATTCCGCTGGATATCTTCGTCTTCGAAGGCACCGTCATCAATGCGCCGAACGGCACAGGCGAATGGAACCGGTTCTGCGGGCGCCCGATGAAGGACTGGGTCAAGGACCTGTCGGCGGCCTCGCAGTTCGTGGTCGCCATCGGTGACTGCGCCACCTATGGCGGCATTCCGGCCATGGCGCCGAACCCGTCGGAAAGCCAGGGCCTGCAGTTCCTGAAACGCGCCAAGGGCGGCTCGCTGGGGGCGGGGTTCAAGGCGAAGTCGGGCCTGCCGGTCATCAACATCCCGGGCTGCCCGGCCCACCCCGACTGGGTGACCCAGATCGTCGTGGCCGTGGCCACCGGGCGCGCGGGCGACCTGACGCTGGATGAATTCCACCGGCCGAAAACCTTCTTCTCGTCCTTCACGCAGACCGGCTGCACGCGGAACATGCACTTTGCCTACAAGGTCTCGACCACCGCCTTCGGGCAGCGCAAGGGGTGCCTGTTCTACGACCTCGGCTGCCGTGGCCCGATGACTCACAGCCCCTGCAACCGCATCCTGTGGAACCGCCATTCGTCCAAGACCCGCGCCGGGATGCCCTGCCTTGGTTGCACGGAACCGGAGTTCCCCTTCTTTGATCTGAACCCCGGAACGGTGTTCAAGACGCAGACGGTGATGGGGGTGCCCAAGGACATGCCGACGGGCGTGGACAAGGTCGGCTACATCAAGCTGACCGCCGCCGCCAAGGGAATGGCCCCCGCCTGGGCCGAAGAAGACATCTTCGTGGTCTGAGCCGCGAACAGGGAGCACACACATGTCAGCATCAGCAGCAACCGTCGAGACGCTCGACATCTCTCCCGTGGGCCGGGTCGAAGGCGATCTGGACGTTCGGGTGGAAATCGACAAGGGCACTGTGACCAATGCCTGGACCCATGCGGAACTGTTCCGCGGCTTCGAAGTGATCCTGAAGGACAAGGACCCGCAGGCCGGTCTGGTCGTGACGCCCCGCGCCTGCGGCATCTGCGGCGCCTCGCACCTGTCCTGCGCCGCCTGGGCGCTGGACACCGCCTGGGGCACCACGGTGCCGCGCAACGCGATCCTTGCGCGGAACCTGGGCCAGCTGGTCGAGACGATCCAGTCGATCCCGCGCCACCACTACGGCCTGTTCATGATCGACTACACGAACCAGAACTACGCCGCGAGCCCCTTCTATGCCGAGGCGGTCAAGCGCTATTCGCCTTTCACCGGCACCTCCTATGAGACGGGCGTCACGATCTCGGGCCGCCCGGTGGAGATCTATGCGCTGCTTGGCGGACAATGGCCGCATTCGTCCTTCATGGTGCCGGGCGGCGTGATGTGCGCGCCCACCCTGACCGACGTGACCCGCGCCTGGTCGATCCTTGAGCATTTCCGGCAGAACTGGATCGAGTCGCTCTGGCTTGGCTGCTCGATGGAGCGGTACGAGGAAATCCAGACGCTGGACCAGTTCGAGGCCTGGCTTGAGGAAAGCCAAAGGCACGCGAATTCGGACCTGGGGATGTTCTGGCGCATGTCCAAGGACATCGGCCTGCACCACTATGGCAAGGGCCATGGGCGGTTCATCACCTGGGGCTACCTGCCGCATGAAGACCGCTACAACAAGCCCACCATCGAAAGCCGGTCCTCGGCGGTCATCATGAAGGCTGGCATCTATGACGGGGCCACCGACAAGTTCGGCCCGATGGAGCATGTCTTTACCCGCGAGGACATGACCCATTCCTGGTACGACGAAAAGGGCCAGTTCCACCCCTTTGACCGCACAACGAAGCCGATCGCCAAGAACACGGTGGACCCCGAAGGCAAGTATTCGTGGAACACCGCCGTGCGCCATGCCGAATCCGGCGCGCTTGAGGCCGGGCCGCTGGCCCGCCGCCTGATCGCCGGAAACACGGGGCAGGCCTTCCAGCACCATGACGGGCTGGTTCTGGACATGTACCGCAAGATGGGCGGCGCCTCGATCCTGTTGCGCCACTTTGCGCGGATGCATGAAATCTGCATCCTCTACCGCGAGGCGGAACGCATCCTGCGCGAGTTCCGCCTGAACGACGAATGGTACATCAAGCCGACGGAAAAGGACGGCCGCGGCTGGGGCGCGACCGAGGCGGCGCGCGGTGCCCTCTGCCACTGGATCGAGGTGAAGAACGGCAAGATCGCCAACTACCAGATCGTGTCGCCCACCACCTGGAACTGCGGTCCGCGCTCGGGCGATGGCCAGCGGGGGCCCATCGAAGAGGCGCTGATCGGCACTCCCATCAAGAACAAGCACGACCCGGTCGAGGTTGGCCATGTCTGCCGGTCCTATGACTCGTGCCTTGTCTGCTCGGTCCACGCGCATGACGGACAGACGGGCGAGGAACTGGCGCGCTTCAGGACAGCCTGATCCGGAATGCGGCGGTCGGCGCATCCCGCCGGCCGCTAACGGCTGCATCCGGGGAGGGGACAAGCGATGAACACGGAGGCCGGCAAGACAGAGCGCGACGCCGCATTTCTGGCGCGCTACGGGGTGACCCCGGCAGAGGCCGGTCACGACATGCTGATGCGCATGATCGAGGACATGTTTGCCGAAGGTCTGGTCACCGAAGTGGAACCCTTCCCCGAGACGGACAGGGAGTTTTCCAAGCTTCTCGACATCCTGCGCCCGCTGGATGCCAACGCCCTGCGGGAAAAGCTGGTGATCTCGGGCTGGCTTCTGGAACCCTACGGAGCCGACAAGATGCGCTGTCAGGAATGCATGTACTACCTGGTGCACAAGCGCTGGTGCGATCTGCCCGAGCTGAACCTGCCGGCAAAGCCCGACTGGTGGTGCCGCCTATGGCGAATCTGATAGGGGGGTGACAGATGGACATGGAAGCCCTGCGCCGCGACATCGCGGCCCGCCTGGACGGGGGCCTTGAGACCGAGGTCTGGCCGCGCGCCGGGACCAGTGACGAGGTGAACGCGATCGTCCGCCGCCTGCAGGTCGAGGCGGGCGACGATCTGGAGAAAAAGCTGGTGATCGGCGGCTTCACCCTTCACACCATCGTAGCCGAGGACATGCCGCAGCCCTGCGAGACCTGCATGTACTACAAGGTGCACGCGCGCTTTTGCGACCTGCCGGAACTGATGCTGCCGGTCGAGCCGGAATGGTCCTGCCGTCTATGGCGGATCTGACGTCTGGATCAAGGCAGGCTGGGCCGGATATCGTGGTTCTGGGGTGCGGCAACCCCAACCGCAGCGACGACGGCGTCGGGCCGCGCGTCATTGCACTGTTGCGCGATCCTCCTTGCCCGGAAGGGGTGCGTCTGTTCGACGTGGGCACGGACGGGATGACGGCAATGTATCGCGCGCGCGGGGCCACGCATCTGGTGGTCGTCGATGCCCGCATTCCCGGCGGCAACCCCGGAGCCGTCTATGAGGTGCCGGGCGAAGTTCTGGCCACCCCGCCCGCGAAAGGTGCGGGCCTGCATGAGTTTCGCTGGGACCATGCGCTTTATGCCGGGCGCCGCATCTACGGCGACGCCTACCCGGCAACGGTGGTCGTCCTGTTGATCGAAGCGGCAACGCTTGACCTTGGCCTGGCGCTGAGCTCCCCGGTCGAGGCTGCGGCGCACAGCGTGGCGCAAAGGGTGCGCGGCCTGATTGATGGCTGGCTGGCCGCATGACCGCGGTGCTTTCGGTTCGGGATGGCTCGATCTACCTGCCCGCGGTGGTGGTCGAGACCTACTTTCGCGGCATCGCTTCGGTGGTGGTGCTGATCCGCGACGGCACTCTGATGATCCTGCCCGTGCATCAGGCAACGGCGGGCGGCTGTCTTCTGAAACTGCGCAATGCCGCGGGGGACCGCGTGGCGCAAGCGCGGGACGTGTTTCAGGATCAGGGTCTGCTGGGGCTGAGCGTGACTGATCTTCCTGCTAACTGGGTATCCGATCAAGGCGCACTTTGCGCAGAACTGCCGCCTACTATGAAAAGTTGATTTTCAAATAAAGAAGAAAGTAGACAGGACGCGCAGCAAGTGATCTTCTTTCGGCACAAGAAGACGCGACACGCCTGAGTCGCGCGGGGAGGGTCTACCATGGCTGCAACCAGCCGCACCAAGCAGCAGGTCGATGCTGCGCTGATGGCTGTCGAAGACGCCGACACATCTGACGCCGACAAGGCGCAGATGCTGATGGAGATTGCGATGGGCCTGCAGCAGGCCCCGCGCGAACCGGCAGACCTGAACGCCGCTGTTGACCTTTATCGCAAGGCTCTGACGCTTGTCCCTCTGGGCGAAGTGCTGGGCGGGGCGCGCATTCGAGCGCGTCTTGCCACTGCCTTGATGGCGATGCCGGCCGAAGACGCCGAACCGATGAAGGCTGCCAAGGCCGAAATCACCACGGCCATCGCGACCCTGACGGCCGAAGGTTCGGACGCCGAGGTTGCTGAGGCCGAGATGAACCTTGGCCTGATCTGCCAGACGCTTGCGGGCTGGGGTATGATGCCGATCCAGCCCGCGATTTCTGCCTATCAGCGGGCTTTGCGGACCTTTGACAAGGCCGCCTACCCCAAGGAATTCGCGATCCTGCAGAACAACCTCGCCACCGCCTTCATGTCGATGCCCTTCACAGACGAAAGCGGCAAGCTGCGCGAGGCTTTGGCCGTGCAGGCCTTTGAGGAAGGGTTGAAGGTCGTCACCCTGATCGATCACCCGGTTGAATATGCCATGCTGCAGAACAACCTCGGCAATGCGCTGCAGTATGTCTCGACCGCGCACCGGGTGGAAAACTCGCTTCGCGCGCTGGACGCCTATGATGAGGCGCTGAAGGTCCGCACGCTCCGCGACATGCCAGAGGCTTATGCGAACACCATCGCGAACAAGGCCAACTGCCTCGCGAACCTGCCCGACGATCTGGAAAACCCCGAGGCCGGCAATCCCCGGAACGTGCAAGAGGCCGTGGCACTGCTGCGCGAAGCGCGGGGCATCTTTCAGGACCGTGGCGAGGCGCAGAAGGCCGAACAGGTGGCCGAGGCGATTGCCGACCTCTCATCGGCACTGGCGCCGCACAGCGCCTTTGCCGCGCAACCAAGCCACTGACCCAGACCTGGAAGGAACCCTGCGCGTGACTGTCATTCTCTCATTGATCCTTGGCTTCGCGGCCGCCCTTGGCGCCGGGGCCCTGTCGGGCATCCGCATCGGCAAAGACGCCCTGGGTACGGAACTCGCCGCCTATATGGGCGGGCTTTACGGCATTATCTCGGGCAGCGTCGCGGTCGTTCTGACCGTGATCGTGCTGTCCCTGACCTGAGGGGGCGCGCGAATGTTCGGCATGGCAGTGAATTCGGCAAAGCAGTTCTTTGCGGGCAAGCTTTTCAAGGACAACCGCATGTTGATCCGGCAACTGGCGATCGGGGCCGGTGCAGGGTTGGTCGTGGGGTTGGTTCTGGGGCAGTTTGCGCCAATGTGGCTGGCGGCGATTGCGGCGGGGGGTGTGGCGGGCTTGGCGCAGCCGATCCTCCTCAAAGACGTGAAATACGCCTAGGGCCATGAATGACGCCTCGCCCCCTGTCGCAGACGCACCGAGCCTTGACCGGCTTTTGGGCGATCTGCGCGCTTTGGAGGCGCTGGCGGAGCAATGGGACGAGTCGGCCCGGATGGGGGCGAAGGCGCAGGCCGAGGCGCTGGATGCGCTGAACGCCGAGGCGTTCCGCCGTCTGATCCGCAGCCTGAAGGCGCAGCCAGGTTTCGGCGCCGCATTGGCCGAGGCCGCCCGCGACGAGGTGGTCTATGCTGTCCTGCGCCGCCATGGCATCCTGAAACCCTCGCTCTTCGAACGCGTTGAGGCCGCCTTGGAGACCGTGCGCCCAATGCTGGCGAGCCATGGCGGCAATGCTGAAGTGGCCGGGATCGAAGGCTCCCGCGCCGATATCCGGTTTCTCGGAGCCTGCGATGGCTGCCCTGCATCACAGCTGACCTTCTACGCTGGTGTGAAGAAGGCCATTCAGGACGCGGTGCCGGAAATCACCGACGTGCGGCAGGTCAAAGGCCTGGGTGGTGGCGGGGCCGACACGGTGCATTTCACCTCGCCCTTTGCCGACAGCTTGGGAGGTGCCTGGCACAATGCGCTCGACCTTGCGCGCCTGCCCGACGGGGCGGTCTTGTTCGAAACCGTGGGGGGGGAGGGGGTCATCCTCTCGCGCCATGGCGACACCGTCACCTGTTTCCGCAACGCCTGTGCGCATATGGGGCTGGAGATGACCGGGGGCGCGCTGGACGGCGGCATTCTGACCTGCCCCTATCACGGCTTTCGCTATGCGCTGGAAAGCGGCGAGTGCCTGACCGCGCCCGAGGTGCAACTCCATGCCCATGCCGTTCGGGTGATCGGGTCGCGCGTGCAGATCAGGATCGTGCCATGAAAGTGTCGCTGGCCCCATCCTTTTCGCCGATCAAGGCCGAGGGCACGGTGACACAAGGCGCACCGCTCCTCGACCCTGCGGGTGCGCGGGTCATTCTGGGCAGTGATGGCGGGCTTCTGGCCGACCCGATCACCCCTGCCGCGCATCGCCTGTTCGGGCCACGCGGGGTGTGTCTGCATCCGGATGGTTCACTGTGGGTGGCTGACACAGGGCATCACCGGGTGCTGGGCTGGCGCAAGGTGCCAACGGTTGACGACACCCCTGCCGATTTCCTTCTGGGCCAGCCTGCCTTTGGCCGTGAGGGGCGCAATGCCAAGGGGCCGGTCACGGCGGCCACGCTGAACGTGCCCACGGGGATCGCCGCTTTTCGCGGTGGCCTGGCGGTGGCCGATCCGTGGAATCACCGCGTGCTGATCTGGCGGGACCTGCCGATCGGGCCGGAGTCCCCGGCCGACATCATCCTCGGCCAATCCGTGCCGGATGGCGCGCTGGCCAATCGTGGGGCCGATGCGCCCGGCGCGGCCACACTGCACTGGCCCTACGGCGTGGCCGAGGTCGGGGGCCGTCTGGTCGTCTGCGATACCGGCAATCGCCGGGTGCTGGTCTGGGATGACCCCCGGGAGACCGGTCAGCCAGCAGACCTCGTGCTGGGGCAGGATCGTTTTACCTGCCGGGACGAGAATGCAGGCGCCGCCGTCTCGGCCCGCTCGATGCGCTGGCCGCATATGGCGGTGGGCTGGCGTGGAGGCCTGGCCGTGGCCGATGCGGGCAACAACCGGGTGATGATCTGGGACGCACTGCCAACCACGAACGGCCAGCCCGCCGATGCCGTTCTGGGGCAGGGGGCGATGCAGGACTGCGACCTGAACCGCGGGGCCTACTACCCTTCGTCGAGGGCGATGAACATGCCCTATGCGCTGGCGGTGCTGCAAGGCCGGCTCGTGGTGGGCGATACTGCTAACTCGCGCCTCCTGGGCTTTTCCGATACAAGCATGGGCGCCCATGCCGACCGCTTGACCGGCCAGCCCGATTTCGCCGCCAAGGGCGACAACCGCTGGGGCATGGCGGAACGTGACAGCCTGTGCTGGCCCTACGGCCTTGCGGCGCTCGGGTCCACCGTCGCGGTGGCCGACAGCGGCAACAACCGCGTGCTGATCTGGGATGCAGCACCATGAGGGGCGCGCAAGTCACCGTGCGGGGGCAGGTGCAGGGCGTGGGTTTCCGCCCGGCCGTCTGGCGGTTGGCGCAAGAAATGGGCCTTGCGGGCGACGTGAAGAACACCGCCGAGGGCGTGGTGATCCGCCTCTGGGGCGAAGGGTTGGCCACCTTCCCTGACAGGCTGCATGCAAGCCTGCCCGCCCTTGCCCGGATCGAAGAGCTGCGGGTGGAGCCGCTGGAGGCCGAGGCGCCCAAGGGCTTTGATATCGTCGCATCCGAGGGTGGAGAGATGCGCGGCTCGGTCACCCCTGATGCCGCGACCTGCCCAGATTGCCTGGCCGAGATTCGCGACCCCTTCGAACGTCGCTACCGCTATCCCTTCACCAACTGCACCAACTGCGGCCCACGCTTTTCGATCGTCACCGCCGCGCCCTATGACCGCGCCAAGACGACGATGGCCCCCTTCGACCTCTGCGCACCCTGCGCCGCCGAATATCGCAACCCCGCTGACCGGCGCTTCCACGCCCAACCGATCGCCTGTGGTCGCTGCGGACCGCAGATCTGGATCGAGAAGCTGGGCAAGGGTGCCGTGCAGCACGAGGCCTTCTCGATGCTGGACGACATCGACGCGACCGGGGGCATGATCCTGAACGGCCATATCGTGGCGATCCGGGGTTTGGGCGGCGTGCATCTGGCTTGCGATGCGACAAATGCCCGGGCGGTCGAGGAGCTTCGGCGCCGAAAAGGCCGCGCGGGCAAGGCCTTTGCCCTGATGGCGCGCGATCTGGGCGTGGTGCGCGAGTTCTGCGCGGTATCGGAAGTTGAGGCCACCACGCTGAGCGGTCCCGAGGCGCCCATCGTCCTTCTGAAATCGCTGCCGAACGGCCTGCCCGACAGCATTGCCCCGGGGCTCGACCGGCTGGGAGTGATGCTGCCCTACACGCCCTTCTACCACATGATCCTGCGTCGGATCGGGCGGCCAGTGGTGATGACCTCGGGCAACCCCTCGGGTCAGCCGCAGTGCATCACGAACGAGGACACGCGCGAAAGGCTGGCGAGCATCGCCGATTTCGCCTGCCTGCATGACCGCGAGATTGCCAACCGGATCGATGACAGCGTTGTTCGTGTGGACCTTGGCCGCCCCCGCCTTTTGCGCCGGGCGCGGGGCTATGCGCCCTCGGGCCTTGCGCTGCCGCCGGGCTTTTCGCGTGACCAGCAGGTGTTGGCCATGGGGTCGGAACTGAAGAACACCTTCTGCCTGGTGAAGGGGGGGCAGGCGATCCTGTCGCAGCATATGGGCGATCTGGAGGACGCGGCCACCCATGCCGACGCGGCCCGCAACCTGGAGCTTTACTCCCGGCTCTTCGACCATGCGCCGGATATCATCGCGGTCGACAGCCACCCGCAATACCTGTCCACCCAGGCTGGCCATGCCCTGGCCCAAGGCCGGCCGGTGATCGCGGTCCAGCACCACCACGCCCATATCGCCGCCTGTCTGGCCGAGAATGGCCGCGCGCTCGACGCCGCCCCGGTCCTTGGCATTGCCATGGATGGCTCGGGGCTTGGCGATGACGGCACGATCTGGGGCGGCGAGTTCCTGGTCTGCGACTATGGCGGCTACCGGCGGGCGGGATGTCTGAGGCCCGTGGCCCTGCCGGGGGGCGCAGCGGCGGTGAAGGAACCCTGGCGCAACGCCTATGCCCATCTCATGGCGCAGATGGGCTGGGCCGAGTTCACGATGAACTTCGAGGGCCTGCCGATCCACCAGCGCCTGTCCGACACTCCGCGCGCCACGCTGAATGCGATGATCGCCAGGGGGCAGAACGCGCCGCTCTCCTCATCTTGCGGTCGGCTTTTCGATGCGGCGGCGGCGATTGCGGGCATCGTCTGGGGGCCGCAAAGCTATGAGGGTGAGGCGGCGATGCGGTTCGAGGCAGCAATCGATCCCGCTGCCATGCAGGAACCCGACGACCTCGCCTATCCCTTCTCCATCCCGCTTCTGGGCGGGCGCGGCATGCCCTATGTCGAGCCGCTCGCGGTCTGGCGGGCCATGCTGGGTGACCTGATCCTGCAGACGCCCTTGGGCGTGATCGCGGCACGGTTCCACCGGGGCCTGGCAAAGGCCATCGTCAAGATGGCCGAGCGGATCACCAAGGATACCGAGATCGACACCGTCGCCCTTTCGGGCGGCTGCTTTCAGAATGCCACACTCTTTACACTTGTGCATCAGGGGCTTGAGGCCACCGGCAAACAGGTTCTCAGCCACGCGAAGGTCCCCGCGAACGATGGTGGACTAGCCCTTGGTCAGGCGGTGATCGCCCTGGCCATTAGCCAGAAGGAGAAGACCCATGTGCCTGGGCATCCCCGGACAGATCGTTGAAATCGCCGATACCGAGCGAAAACTGGCCATCGTCGAGGTGATGGGGGTGCGCCGTCAGGTCAATGTCGCCTGCATCCTGAAGGATGAGCCAATCGAAAGCCTGATCGGGGCCTGGTCCTTGATCCACGTCGGCTTTGCAATGAGCCGGATCAACGAGGAGGAGGCCGCGCTGACGCTGGATATCCTGCGGCAACTGGGCGAGGCGCAGGAAGAGGTTGAGGCGATGCGCGCCTCGGAAAGGATGCTGGCATCATGAGCGTCCAGATGAAATTCGCCGAAGAGTTCCGCGATCCCGTCGCCGCGCGCGGCGTTCTGGCCGCGATTGCGCGGGTGGTGGACCAGATCGGGGCCACCAAGGAAAAGCCTGTGCATGTCATGGAAATCTGCGGCGGGCACACCCACGCCATCTTCCGCTACGGGCTGGACAAGCTGACGCCGCCCGGACTGGAGTTCATCCATGGCCCCGGCTGCCCGGTCTGCGTTCTGCCGATGAGCCGCATCGACGAAGTCATCGAGATCGCCGAGCGCCCGGGCGTCATCATGACCACCTTCGGCGATGCGATGCGCGTTCCGGGACATCGGAAATCGTTGATGCAGGCCAAGGCCGATGGGGCGGATATCCGCATGGTCTATTCTCCCCTGGACGCCCTGGAATTGGCGCGCCGGCACCCCGATCGCGAGGTGGTGTTCTTCGGCCTGGGATTCGAGACGACGACGCCGTCGACCGCGCTGACTCTTCTGCAGGCGGCAGCGGATGGCCAGACCAATTTCTCGATCTTCTGCAACCACATCACCGTGCCGCCACCGATCAAGGCGCTTCTTGACGACCCGCATATGGTGCTGGATGGTTTTGTCGGCCCCGGTCATGTGTCGATGGTGATCGGGTTGCGCCCTTATGACTTCATCGCGCGCGACTACCACAAGCCTGTCGTTGTCGCTGGGTTTGAGCCCCTCGATCTTCTGCAATCCGTCCTGATGGTGCTGGAACAGATCCGCGACGGGCGGGCGGCGGTGGAAAACCAGTATTCCCGTGTCGTTCCCGACGAAGGCAACCCGGTTTCAATCGCCGCCTGCGCCGAAGTCTATGAGCCCCGCCCCACCTTCGAATGGCGCGGCCTGGGCGAGATTGACGCCAGCGGATTGCGCATTCGGCCGAAATACGCGGCTTTCGATGCCGAGGTGAAATTCGGTGTCGGCTATGGCATGGGCGCCCGCAGCGCGGCCGAACCCGAAGCCGAAGGCTGCCGCTGCGGCGATGTGATGACGGGCCGGATCAAGCCGCATGCCTGCCCGCAATTCGGCAAGGGCTGCACGCCGGAAATGCCTTTGGGCGCGCTGATGGTCAGCTCGGAAGGGGCTTGCTCCGCCTACTACCAATATGGCGGCCTGCGGCTGGAGGAGACGGTATGAATGCCGGTCTCCGCCCCGCCCGCCGCGTGGTGGCCGAGCGGGTCACGCTCGCCCATGGCGGCGGCGGCAAGGCGATGCGCGATCTGATCGAGGATGTGTTTACCTCGGTCTTCCAGCCGCCGGGGTCCGAAGATCAGGCCCGGCTGACGGACCCCGCCTTTCTGGACCCCGGCGCGCAACTGGCCTTTACGACGGACAGCTTCGTCGTCTCACCGATGGAGTTTCCGGGCGGCGATATCGGCACGATCGCCGTTTGCGGCTCGGTCAACGACCTTGCGGTGGGCGGCGCGCGGCCCCTGTGGCTGTCTGCGGCCTTCATCATCGAGGAAGGTGTGCCGATCACCACGCTGCGCCGGATTGCCGCCTCGATGCAGGCGGCGGCCGAAGAGGCAGGGGTGCGGATCGTGACTGGCGATACCAAGGTGGTTGGCAAGGGGTCCGGCGACGGGGTCTTCGTCACCACTTCGGGGGTGGGCGTGATCCCGCCGGGGCGGACCCTGATCGCGTCTTCGGTGCAGCCCGGCGATGTCGCCATCGTCAACGGCGTTTTGGGCGATCATGGCGCCGCGATCCTTGCCGCGCGCGGCGACATGGCGCTGACCACGAATATCGCGTCGGATTGCCAGCCGCTCAATCACCTGATGGAGGCGGTTCTGGCCGCTGCCCCCGGTGTGCGCTGCGCCCGCGATGCGACGCGCGGCGGCCTCGCCTCGGCCCTCAATGAGATCGCCGATGCGGCTGGCGTCGGGATCGAGATCATGGAGGCCGACCTGCCCTTGCGCGCCGAGGTGAAAGGGGTCTGCGAGATCCTTGGCCTTGATCCCCTGTACCTTGCCAACGAAGGCACGCTGGTCCTCTTCACCCCGCCCGAACAGGCCGAGGCCGCGCTTGCCGCCATGCAGGCGACCGAGACGGGGCGCGGGGCCTGCATCATCGGGTGCGCCACCACGGCCCATCCGCGGACCGTGGTGATGAAGACCGTTTTCGGCGGCGGACGTATCGTCGACATGCTGGTGGGCGAACAGCTGCCCAGAATTTGCTGACCAAATGGAAAACTCAGGAGAGGGAAGATCATGAAAAAGTTGACCAGCGGCCTTGCCGCCATTCTGGCCCTGCTGCCCGCGGCGGCGATGGCCCATACCGGAACGGGCGCGCATGTCGATGCGATGCAGGGCTTTCTGCACCCACTGACCGGGCTGGACCATGTCCTTGCCATGGTGGCCGTGGGGGTCTTTGCAGCGCAGCTTGGCGGGCGGTCGCTCTGGGCTGTGCCGGCGGCCTTTGTGCTGGCGATGGTGGCGGGCGGTGCGCTTGGGTACTTCGGAACACCGCTGCCGATGGTCGAGCAGGGGATTGCGTTTTCGGTCATCGTCATGGGCCTTGCCGTGGCCTTCGGAGCGAAACTGCCGGTCGGCCCCGCAATGGCGCTGGTCGCGGTCTTCGCTGTCTTCCACGGCCATGCACACGGCGCTGAAGGAAGCGGTGCAGGGTCGTTCCTTGGCTACGCTGCGGGCTTTGTGGTTGCGACCACGCTTCTGCATGCGGCCGGGGTCGTGCTTGGCCGGACGCTAGAACATCTTGGCGGCGGGCTTGCGCTCAACTCGCGCCGACTGATGGGTGCGGCGGGTGCCGTCGCCGGTGCCGCGATCCTCATGGGATGACCGCTGTTGGCGGGGCCATCCCCGCCAACCCAACAAGAGGACGGGACCCATGCACGAGCTTGGCATGGCGCGCAGCATCGCTGCGATCGTTGAGGAACACGCGCGCGGCCGCCCGATCAAGGGCGTGCGGGTCGCAATCGGGCCGCGCGCCTGCATCGAAAGGGGTGCCCTGGCCTTTTGCTGGGACATCGTGACGGACAAGACCGTGCTGGCGGGGGCGACCCTGGGCTTCATCGACGCCGAGGGGGACACCTTCACCGTGCGGGATTTCGAAATCAGGGAGGAAGCGTGATGTGTGGTGTCTGCGGCTGTGCCGATCCGAAGAGCGAAGTCTCGATGACCAACGTGGATACCGGGGCTACGCAGCTTTTGCGTGCGTCCGGTCAAAGTTTGGCCGATGCACATGCCTTTGCGCATGCCCAAGGCCTGCCGCATGACTATCTGCATGATGATCAGCATGCCCACAGTCATGATCATCATCACGCGCATGACCATTCCCATTATGGGCACAGCCACGACCATCCGCATGACCACGCGCACAGCCATGATCATCCTCATGCTCATGACCACTCGCATCACGGCCACAGCCATGATCACGATCATGTGCTGGAGCAGCGCCCTGCCGGAAACCATGTGGCACTCGAAGCTGCAATTCTGGGCAAGAATGACGCCATCGCCGCCCGCAACCGTGGCTGGTTCGAAGGGCGCGGCGTGCTGGCGCTGAACTTCGTTTCCTCCCCCGGTTCGGGCAAGACCGCCCTTCTGGAGGCGACGATCAAGGCGTTGAAAGATCAGGTCGCGATTTCCGTCATAGAAGGCGACCAGATGACCACCAACGACGCCGACCGCATTCGCGCTGCTGGTGCGCCAGCCATTCAGGTCAATACGGGTGCAGGCTGCCATCTCGAGGCCGACATGGTGGCCGAAGCCGCGCGGGCGTTAAACCCCACACCGGGCTCGCTCCTGTTGATCGAAAACGTCGGCAACCTCGTGTGCCCGGCGATGTTTGATCTGGGCGAGGCAATGAAGATTGCGGTGATCTCGACGACCGAGGGCGAAGACAAGCCGCTCAAATACCCCCACATGTTCCGCGCCGTTGGCATCGTGATCATCAACAAGATGGACCTTGCCCCCCATGTCGGGTTTGACGAGGCCGCCTGTCGCGCCAATATCGCGACTGTGAACCCGAAGGCCGAAATCATCGAGGTTTCCGCTCGGACCGGAGCGAACTTTGGTGCCTGGACAGCGCGGCTCCAGTCCCTTCTGGCAGAGGCGAAAGCACGGTTCTGACGAGAAGCTTGGCTGAAGCTAGACCTACGGGTGTGAACTAAAGGGAGGCCCGAGTGTGGAGTGGCCACTTTGCAGATCATTATGACATAGCTGGTGGTAATCACGAACGGCGGCCAATGGGATTTTGCACCGCAGCGCCACTTCAGCGCCGAACGACCGGTTTGGGCCGAGAGCGGAAACCTAAAGAGAGGGCCATGATCTGTAGCACATGCCTCCAATAGTCCGGGTAATCCCCCCCGAAAGTAAGGGGCTGCATAAGTAGAATTTTCTCGGCAAGATGAACGAGGAGATTTCGAATGAAGACAAGCATGTTGATTGCCACAGTGATCGGGGGGGCCATTATCGCTGACGTAGCTGGCTGGAGCGTGTCAGCGCAGCGGGGATCATACGTTCAATGTCGCGCAAGGCGAGTTCGCAAGATAATGCCGCATGCGAAGGCTTCTTCGGCCGCCTCAAGACCGAGTTCTTTTATCCCCGTGATTAGCGGGCCTTCACTCTCGCCCAGTTCATCGACGCCGTGGATGCTTACATCCACTGGTGCAATGAAACGCGCATCAAGCAGTCACTTGGCGGCCGAACCCCATTGAATACCGTAAAAGCCTCGGCCTTATGCCGTGAAATCAGTCCAAGTTTTTGTCCGCATCCCCGCCGGGTCAAATCTCAGTAGCAATCAACAGACGACGGACAAGCGCAAAATTCGATGAGTGAACAAATGGCGCCGATACAGGAGCAACTACCAATGGATCAAGAACCAGACGGGCAACCCAGTAAGCGTAGAAGTCCGAAAAAACCAACGCCTAAAGAAACCGACTATGCTTATGATGAAGGGCGACGGTCCTCAGTCATTGGCGGGGAATGCCCGTGGGCTTATAACACTAAACTCGGCTCAATGTGGAGAAAGGGACGACAAGATGGCCATTCTGATACACACCATTTCGGCTCCCATGATCCTGCAGTGCTCGCCACGGCGTACAGCGGATCACGCCGCGGAAAGCAATGATAAGACAGGTGACCACACCGGCAGGGCCGCTCAGCGAAGGTCGTGAACCGGCTAACTACACCTGTGGAGAAGTCTGGAAAGGGTCAATGGTGCTGCGCGGCGGATGCAAGTGTGCTGCTCGCTAAATCCAAGGGCAGCACGCTGGATGTCCGAAAGTTGCTCCCTCGGCTGCTAAGTACCCATTAGCCACCTATGGTTTTGCGCGACGGGCCGTGAAATTTTCTTGAGGCGGTCACCATACGTCTGCGCCCCTCGCGTCAGCAGCCGCCCCCTAGCTTAACCCCTCCCCACCGGGGGGGCTCTGCGTCATCCTGTCAGGCATGTGTAGCCAACACTTTGTAAACGCTTGCCCTGCCTATCCCGAGCCGCCGAGCTATCTCGGTTGCCCCGATGCCTTCCTTGTGCAGCTTACAGACTGCGCCACGGTCGATTGACCGTTTGCGCCCTTTGTAAATGCCCTTCGCCTTGGCAGCCTCGATCCCAGCCCTTTGGCGCTCCTTGATGAACTGAACTTCCATTTCAGCCACCATCGACAGAGTGGTCAGGATGATGCGTCCCTCGGGCTTCGATGTATCGATCTCAGGCTCCAGCACGCGCAGTGCAGCGCCCTTGCTTTCGAGTTCGTGAACCAGGTTCAGCACATCCCGAGTGCTGCGGCCTAGGCGGTCGAGTTTGACGACGACTAGCGTGTCGCCGGGGCGGATGAACTCCAAAATGGTTTCCAACTCGGTGCGACCTACGCGGCTGCGGCCTGAAGCAGCCTCCTGTCGCACGACGTCGCACCCCACGGCGTTTAACCGTGACACCTGTATCTCCGTCGATTGAGACAGTGAGGATACGCGTGCGTAACCGTACATCGGCATCATTTGTCTCCTTGAGATATAGACCCCTCATCCATGATCGTCTTTTAATGCGAATACAAGCCTAAAGCGACAAAGGGCGAGACTGTCGGAGACGTTTTCTATGGGTGTACCCTAAGTAGACACTCCAGATGCGCAAATCGCCCCCGATCTCCAAATGTTATATTGTATCATTTTGGTGGATATTTGAGCCGGTTTGTGGTACGCGCGCGGGCGCGCGCGGCGGCGTTCCGGTGCGCTCAGGGGTAGCTGGCCGACGCAAAGTTTGCGTCTTCGCAAGACACGCATTCCCCAAATCTGAGCAGTTGCTGAGCAAATGAATTAAGATGATGGTTCTTTTTACGATGGCGCTCAGCCTGCCGGTGATTGCGACTATGAGGCGATCGTGCAACTTCCCGAGCATTTTGAAGCGCCGCACGACCTGCCGCAGAACTGGGTTTCGATAGATTACTGGTAGCCCCATCCCATGGGATCAGACACTTAGGAAATGATACGGTTGCGCACGCGCGCATTGGTGGGTTGTCAGGAGGGCCTAATTGGGTAGCATCCGCTCATGTGGCCTGCCCCCTGAAAAGTGGTCCTCCCTGAGGTATGGTTTTTGAGCCATTTGGAGGATGAAGGAATGCCCCAGAAGAAGCACAAGCCGGAGGAGATCGTCGCCAAGCTCCG
>VGDH01000053.1 GCA_016869835.1 Alphaproteobacteria bacterium | reverse complement strand
TGCATCCGTTGGTGGTCTATCTCGATAATGCCGCCATTCTTGACCCCGATCTGCCCGCGCGGCTCGATGCGCTGCAGGCGCGGGGCCTGCCGGTGATCCTGACGGTTGGCCTGCCCGACATGGCGCGCCCGCAAACCGGCCACAAGCCGACCCAGCGCCGGGTTGACCTTTTGGCGATCGAGCAGAACGCCTGGGTCCTGGCCGCCCGCGATCCACGCTGTGTGGTGATGGCCACCCGCACCGAGATCGACTGGGCGGTGAAACGGGGGCAGATGATGGTCTGGGCGCCATCAAAACTGGTGCTGGACGCCGTCGATGGCCCCCACAGCCGCGAACCGGTGGCGCTTGCCCTGTGGCTGGCCGAGACCATGGCGGCCGAGCGGCTGATCGTTCACGGCACTGTTGCACTTCCGGCAGGAAGCCGCGTGCAGGTGGAAAAGGCCTAGGGCTTTCCCCTTGCCCAAGTGGCGAGGTTCGGCTTAATCCCTTGAACGACACGCGGGGGGCCGCCCTCGGGGCTTTGCGCCCCGGACCCCGCAGGGTATTTTGTCAAGATGAAAGACCAAGTTTGACCCATTATCTGCGCCCCATCGCCATGAGTGACCCTGCCAGACCGACCGGGGCCTTGCCGGTTGCGGGGGGCTGGTGCTGGTTTGACCGGGTTGAGGTCATCGCACGTGGATCACGTTCGGAAGTGGTGGGGCTTGGGGATCTGACCAAGGGCGACCGCCAGCGGCTGTCCATGCCGCGACCGGGCTTTGGCGGCTTGTCGATGGACTGCCCGCGCATAATGGGCATCTTGAACATCACACCCGACAGCTTTTCGGATGGCGGTTTGTTCCTGCGGCCCGAGGCGGCCTTGATGCAGGCCCGGCGGATGGCCGATGGGGCCGATATTCTGGACATTGGCGGCGAAAGCACGCGGCCGGGCGCGGCAGAGGTTTCCGCCGACGAAGAGACCGCCCGCACGGCGCCGGTGATCGCCGCCCTGCGCGACGGGGGGCTGGCGCTGCCGATTTCGATCGACACCCGCAAGGCTGCCGTGGCAACGGCCGCCTTTGGGGCCGGAGCGACGATCCTGAACGATGTCACCGCCTTACGCTTTGATCCGGCCATGGCCGGGGTGGCGGCCAAAGCGGGCGTGCCGGTGATCTTGATGCATTCCATCGAAACACCGGCCACCATGCAGGACGATCCGCGCTATGACGATGTGCTCTTGGACGTCTATGACGCCTTGGCCGAACGGCTGGCCGTGGCGCGGGCGGCGGGGATTCCCGAGGACCGGCTGGCGATTGATCCCGGCATCGGCTTTGGCAAGACGCTTGAGCATAACCTGGCGCTACTGGCGCGGCTGAGCCTGTTTCACAATCTGGGTGTGCCGGTGCTTTTGGGCGCCAGCCGTAAGCGGTTCATCGGCACCATCGGCGCCGAGGCCGAGGCGGCGCGGCGGATGCCCGGTTCGCTGGCGGTGGCCATGGCCGGGGTAGCGCAGGGGATGCAGATGATCCGCGTGCATGACGTGGCTGAAACGCGACAGGCGCTTCGGCTGTGGCAGGCCGCAACGAGGGGATATTGACGATGACGCGCAAGCTTTTCGGCACCGATGGGGTGCGGGGCCGGGCCAATACCTATCCGATGACCGCCGAGATGGCCTTGAAGCTGGGCCAAGCCGCCGGGCGCTTCTTTCGCCGCGATGGCAGCAATGCCCATCGGGTGGTGATCGGCAAGGATACCCGGCTGTCGGGCTATATGCTGGAAAACGCGCTGACGGCGGGCCTGACCAGCACGGGCATGAACGTGCTGCTTCTGGGCCCGGTGCCGACCCCTGCCGTGGGATTTCTGACGAAATCCATGCGGGCGGACCTGGGCGTGATGATCTCGGCCAGCCACAACCCGCATCATGACAACGGCATCAAGTTCTTTGGCCCGGACGGGTTCAAACTGTCGGACGAGGCCGAGATCGAGATCGAGGCGATGGTGGCAGGCGATATTGCCCCCGCCCAGCCGCAGAACATCGGCCGCGCCAAGCGGATCGACGACGCTTTGGGCCGCTATGTCGAATATGCCAAGACCACCTTTCCCGCTGGCCTGCGGCTGGACGGGCTGAAGGTGGTGATCGACTGCGCCAATGGCGCTGCCTACAAGGCCGCGCCTTTGGTCTTGTGGGAGCTTGGGGCCGAGGTCATTCCGGTGGGCGTCGCCCCGAACGGCACCAATATCAACGACAAATGCGGCTCCACCCACACCCAGACCGCGGCCGAGGCCGTGGTGGCGCATGGCGCGCATGTCGGCATCAGCCTGGATGGCGATGCGGACAGGGTGATGATCCTGGATGAGCATGGTCTGGTGGCCGATGGCGATCAGATCATGGCGCTTTTCGCGGCCCGTTGGGCGGATGATGGGCGGCTCAAGGGCGGCACGCTGGTGGCGACGGTGATGTCGAACCTTGGGTTGGAGCGCTTTCTGGGCGGACGGGGTCTGCGCCTTGAACGCACCAATGTCGGTGACCGCTATGTGGTCGAGGCGATGCGGCGTGGCGGCTGGAACCTGGGCGGTGAACAGTCAGGCCATATCGTGATGACCGACTATGCCACCACCGGTGACGGGCTTTTGGCCGGGTTGCAGTTCCTGGCAGAGATGGCCCGCACCGGCCAGGCGGCCAGCACGCTGATCCAGCAGTTCGATACCGTGCCGCAGATCCTGAAAAACGTGCGGTTCGAGGCGGGCAAGGCCCCGCTGGAGGTCGAGACGGTGCAGGCCGTGATCCGCGCCAATGAGGCGCGGATTGCGGGCAAGGGCCGCATCCTGATCCGCAAATCCGGCACCGAGCCGCTGATCCGCGTCATGGCGGAATGTGAGGATGAGGCGATGCTGGCGGATGTGGTGGGCGAGATTGTCCGCGCGGTCGAGGCGGCGGTCTGAGGGTCGTTTCACGCTGTCAGTGATCCTTTCGCCCGGCCCTGCCGTATATCGGTTGGGCAGAATATGGGTCTGATCATGCGGGCACTCGTCATCGGTGCGAGCGGGGGCATTGGAGCGGCGCTTTGCGCCGAACTCGGGCGGCGGGGCGCGGATGTTCTGGGCCTGTCGCGTAGCCGAGATGGGTTTGACATCACCGATGAGGCCAGCATCTCGGCCGCCCTGGGCAGTCTTTCAGGAGAGTTCGACACGGTTTTGGTCGCCACGGGCGCGCTGGCCTTGGGCGACATGGTGCCAGAGAAAAGCCTGCGCAGCCTTGGCGCAGCGGCGCTTTTGGGGCAGTTTGCGGTCAATGCCATGGGGCCGGCGCTGGCCTTGAAACATGCCGCGCGCCTGATGCCACGCGACCGTCCGGCCCGCTTTGCCGCGCTTTCGGCGCGGGTGGGGTCGATCGGCGACAATGCCTTGGGCGGGTGGTACTCCTACCGGGCAGCCAAGGCGGCGCTCAACCAGTTGATCCATACGAGTGCGATCGAACTTGCCCGCAGCCACCCGCAAGCGGTGGTCGTGACCCTGCATCCGGGCCATGTGGCAACGGGCCTTTCAGCGGCCTTTGGCGGCAATCTTCCCTCAGTCAGCCCGGAGGTCGCAGCAGGCCATTTGCTAGACGTGCTTTCGGCTCTGACCCCGGCGCAAACGGGCGGCTTCTTTGACTGGGCGGGAAAGCCAATTGTCTGGTGACCCAACGTCGGGCTTGTCTCGGCGCGCGGGCGGGATAGCCTGTCGCCATGGATGATGCGAACGCAATCAAGACCCGCGTGGACGGGCTTTTGTCCGGTTCGGCCGACCGCCGTTCCGGGTTCGGGCTTGCCCAGCGCAAGGCGGCGTTGGTCCGGCTGGGCGAGACCATCCTTGCCTATCGCGACGAGATCGCCCGCGCCGTGGGCACCGATCTGGGCAAGCCCGCCGTCGAGGCTGATCTGGTCGAGGTCTTGCCGGTCCTTGCCGAAATCGCCCACAGAGGCCGCCACCTGCGGCGCTGGATGAGGCCCCGCCGGGTCATGCCCACATTGATGACGCTTGGCACATCCGCCGCGCTTTACCCCCAGCCCAAGGGCGTGGCGCTGATCATCGCACCGTGGAACTTTCCCTTTCTGCTGGCCCTGTCGCCGGTGGTTTCGGCGATTGCCGCCGGCAACGCGGTCGCGGTCAAGCCGTCCGAACTGACACCCGCCACATCGGCGCTGATCGCCCGGCTGTTGCCGCAGGCCCTGCCCGGGCTGGTCGAGGTGTTCGAGGGCGGACAGGATGTCTCGCAGGCCCTTCTGGCGCAGCCCTTTGACCACATCTTCTTTACCGGCTCGCCCGGGGTGGGCAAGATCGTGATGGCGGCCGCAGCGCGGAACCTGACACCGGTCACGCTTGAACTGGGCGGAAAAAGCCCGGTTGTGCTGGGCGAGGATGCCGATCTTGCCCGTGCGGCCCGCTGGATCGCCTGGGGCAAGGTGGTGAATGCGGGGCAGATCTGTGTGGCCCCGGATCATGTCTATATCCCTGAAAGGCTGATGGGGCCGCTTGCCGCCGCGATTCGCGCCGAATGGCAAGGAATGGCGGCAGGTGGCACGACAGCCATCGTGAACGACCGGCATTATGCCCGGCTGAACGCGCTCCTTGCCGATGCCAGCGCCAAGGGCGCGCAGGTTGAAGCGCTTGGCCCCGACCGGCCCGAGCTGCGGCATATGGCGGCACGACTGTTGACCGGGACGACAGCCGAAATGGCGATTTCCAGCGAAGAGATCTTTGGCCCCCTTTTGCCATTGATCCCCTACCGCGATCTGGCCGAGCCGATTTCTGCGATCAATGCCGGACCTAAGCCGCTGACGATCTATGCCTTTGGCGGCGCGGATCTGGTGGCGCGGCTCAGGGCCGAGACCTCATCAGGGTCTTTGGGGGTGAACCTGACGATCATGCCCTTCATCCATCAGAACCTGCCCTTCGGGGGCATCGGAATTCGGGCATGGGTGCGTCGCATGGCCGGGTGGGCTTTGACAGCTTCAGCCACCTAAAGCCGGTCATGCAGAACCGCTTTACCCTTTTGCCGCTGATGTTCCCGCCCTACACCGGACGGGTGAAGCGGCTGAAGGAAATGGTGTTGCGGCTGGTGAAATGAAAACGGTCGGGGGTTACCCCCCGACCGCGATTTTTCGCATGAAAATCGCTCAGTTGCGCGACTTGTCCACCATCTTGCCCTTGGAGATCCAGGGCATCATCGCGCGGAGTTTCTCGCCGACCTTTTCGATCTGGTGTTCGTCGTTGATCCGGCGGGTTGCCTTGAAGAAGGGCTGGCCCACGGCATTTTCCTGCATGAAGTCACGCACGAACTTGCCGGTCTGGATATCGCGGAGGACTGCCTTCATCCGGGCCTTGGTCTCGTCATAGGGCAGGATGCGCGGGCCCGAGACATACTCGCCGTACTCGGCGGTGTTCGAGATCGAGTAGTTCATGTTCGCGATGCCGCCTTCGTAGATCAGGTCCACGATCAGCTTCACTTCGTGCAGGCACTCGAAATAGGCCATTTCGGGCTCATACCCGGCTTCGACCAGAGTTTCAAAGCCCATGCGGATCAGTTCGACCAGACCGCCGCAAAGCACGGCCTGTTCGCCGAAGAGGTCGGTTTCGCATTCCTGACGGAAGTTGGTCTCGATGATGCCCGAACGGCCGCCGCCAATGGCCGAGCAATACGACAGGCCGATTTCCATGGCCTTGCCGGTCGCGTCCTGATGGACGGCAACAAGGCAGGGCACGCCGCCGCCCTTGGTGTATTCGCCGCGCACGGTGTGGCCGGGGCCCTTGGGGGCCATCATGATGACGTCGACGCCCTTTTTCGGCTCGATCAGGCCGAAATGCACGTTGAGGCCATGGGCAAAGGCAATGGCAGACCCTTCGCGCAGGTTGTCATGGACGTAGCGCTTGTAGGTGTCGGCCTGCAGCTCGTCGGGCATGGTGAACATGATCAGGTCGCACCAGGCGGCAGCTTCGGCAATGCCCATGACCTTCAGGCCCTCGCCTTCGGCTTTCTTGGCCGAGGGGCTGCCTTCGCGCAGCGCCACGACAAGGTTCTTGGCCCCCGAATCGCGCAGGTTCAGCGCGTGGGCATGGCCCTGCGAGCCATAGCCAAGGATGGCGACCTTCTTGTCCTTGATGAGGTTGATGTCGCAGTCACGGTCATAATAAACGCGCATGGGCGTGTCTCCTGATGTTGATGGCGCGACAATAAGGGGATTTGCGCGCTATCTCGTGCAAAATTTGACGATAGCGCAGATTTCTGCGAAATATCATTCGTCGATACTCAGGCTGATGCAGATTTCATGCAAGTTGACGACACAGATCGCCGCATCCTGCGGCAGATGCTGGCCGAACCCTCGGCCCCGCGCAGCCTGCTGGCTGACCGTGCGGGCGTTACGGCGGCCACGCTGGCCCGCCGGGTGGAGCGTCTGCGCGAGACGGGCATGATCCGCAATGTTCGCGCGGCGATCGACTGGCGGGCCCTGGGGTTCGAGGTGGAGGTCAGCTTGCGCTTTACGCTCGACAAGACCAACCCGCGCGCCTTTGACGAGTTCATCGCGGCGGCGCGCGAGGTGCCCGAGGTGGTGGCGATCGAGACCTTTCTTGGCCGGGTGGATGTGCGCCTGAACGTGGTGGCGCGCGACATGGGCCATTACCAAGAGGTCTACCGCGCGCGAATCCTGTCTCTGCCCCATATCGCCGAGGTGGATGCGCTGATGCTGATCGCCACCATCAAGGACAGCGAGGGGCTGCCGCTGTGATAAAAGGCGTGATCGACCTTGATGACACCGACCGCGGGATGCTTCGGGCCCTGTCGCTTGAGGGTGATCTGACGGCGGGAGAGTTGGGCCGGCGCTTTGGCCTGTCGCAACCTGCGGCCTGGCGGCGGGTCAAGAGGATGGAGGAAGCGGGGATTCTGAGCAACCTGCGCCTGGAGGTCGACCGCGCCGCGCTTGGGTTCGGGGTGACGGTGTTTCTGGGGGTGAAGCTGGCCACCAAGGGCCGGGTGTCGCTTGAGGATTTTGAGCGCGCGGTGCAGGCGATCCCCGAGGTGCAGGTGGTGCAGCATGTGCTGGGGATGTTCGATTATCGGCTGCGTGTGGTGGCGCGCGACATCGCTGATTTCGAACGGGTTCTGCGGCGGCGGATCATGACCTTGCCGGGGCTGGGTCAGGTTGAGGCCAATGTGCTGTTGACCGAAGAACGACGGATGGGGCCGCTTGGGTAAAGCCCTGGGGCGCCTCCCCGGACCCCGGGATATTTGGTCCACGTTGAAGGGCTTAGCCCTCGATCTTTGTCAGATCCGCCACGTCCGAACAGATGGCGCGAATGCGGTGCAAGAGGTTCAGGCGGTTGCGACGGGTGATCTGGTTGTCGCTGTTGACCTGAACAGCGGTGAAGAAGGCGTCGATGGGGGCGCGCAACTTGGCCATGGCGGCCATGGCGGCGGGGAAATCCTCGGCCCCCATGGCGGGGGTGATGGCGGCTTCGGCCTGATCGAGGGCCGTGAAAAGGGCGCGTTCTTCGTCGGTTTCAGCGAATTTCGGATCGGCGCCAAAGGAATATTCCACGCCGTCCTTTTGTTCGGCTTGGGTCAGGATGGTGTTGGCGCGTTTGTAACCTTGCATGAGGTTCGGGCCGTCTTCGGTTTTGAGGAAGGCGGCCAGCGCCTCGGCGCGTTTAACGAGGAGGGTGAGGTCGTCGTTGCCCGGCATGGCCAAGCAGGCGTCGATGACATCGTGGCGGATGCCCTGGTCTTTGAGGAAGACCTTCAGGCGGTCGTGGAAGAAGGAGAGGAGGTCGTCAAGCCGTGGCTCGATCCGCTTTCCTTGAGGTGTTGAAGTGGTGACCCCAACGCTTCCCAAGAATGCACCGCCCTGCGTAGTTGAGGCTGCGTCCTTGCTCTTTCTTGCAGCATCGTAAGCCCGATCAAGCGCAGGCAGGCATTTTTCCCATAGCGCAACCCGCACCCCATTCCCCAGCACCAACCGAATAACCCCCAGTGCCGCACGGCGGAGCGCGAAGGGGTCTTTCGACCCCGTGGGTTTTTCGTCGATGGCCCAGAAGCCGGTTAGCGTGTCGATCTTGTCGGCCAGCGCTACGGCTACGGAAACCGGGTCGGTCGGCACGGCATCTGAGGGGCCGAGCGGCGAATAGTGGTCGCGGGCGGCCAGCGCCACTGCATCCGGCAGGTTAGCTGCACGGGCGTAGTACATGCCCATCAGGCCCTGAAGTTCGGGGAATTCGCCGACCATGGACGAGCGCAGGTCGGCCTTCGCGAGGTTGGCCGCCTGTTCCGCGAGGAGCGCATCCGCGCCGACGAGCGGGGCTATTTCGCGCGCAAGGGCGGCGATGCGGGCGATGCGGTCGGCTTGGCTCCCCAGCTTGTTGTGGAAGGTCACGGCCTTGAGGCCCTCGAGCCACTCGCCCATGCCAGCTTTCGCTACCCGCAGGTTATTTTCATAGAAGAAGCGCGCATCGGACAGCCGCGCGGTCAGCACCTTTTGGTTGCCCTTGAGGATCGTCGCACCTTGGTCGGCGGGCTGGGTGTTGGCGACAGTGATAAAGCCCTCAATCCGCCCGGTTTTCGGGTTTTTCACCGAGAAGAACTTCTGGTGTTCCTTCATCGAGGTTTGCAGGACCTCGGGCGGCAGGTGCAGAAAGTCTTCCGCAATCCGGCCCATCAGCGGCACGGGCCATTCGACAAGGCCCACGACTTCGGTAAGAAGTCCTTTGTCCTCAACTACTTCCATGCCCGCCGCGAAGGCGAGGTTCTGCGCGCCTTGCCAGATAGCGGCCTCGCGTTCGGCCGAATCCAGCACCACATGGGCGCGTTTCAGGCGGGTGGCATAGTCGTCAAAACCCGTGACGGTAAAGCGGCCCGGCGACAGGAAGCGGTGGCCTTCGGTGGTGTTGGTGGTGGTGATACCTTCGACCGTCATCGGCACCACGGTGCTGCCGGCCTCATCTGTCAAAAGGCAAAGGATGGAGTGCAGCGGGCGCACCCATTTCAGGGTTCCGCTGCCCCAGCGCATGGATTTCGGCCAGGGAAAGTTGCGGATCGTCGCCTCCAGCACCTCGGCGATGATCTCTGCCGCGGCGCGGCCGGGCTTTTCGATCGCGGCATAAAGGGTTTCGCCCTTCTTGTCAGCGCGGCGTTCAAGCTGGTCCAGGGTCAGCCCGGTGGAGCGCAAAAAGCCTTGAATGGCGGCGTCAGGTGCGGTGGCCGATGGGCCCTTGCGCTCCTCGCGCACCGGGCGCGACTGGGCGGACAGGCCTTCGATCGTCAGGGTCAGGCGGCGGGGTGTAGAGAAGGCCCCGGAAGAGGCATAGGTCAGACCGGCCTCGACCAGACCATTGGTCACCATGGTTTTCAGATCCTCGCGCGCGCGGGCCTGCATCCGGGCGGGGATTTCCTCGGAGAAGAGTTCGATCAGAAGGTCGGGCATGGCAGATCTGGTCCTGGTTCAGGCCCGAAGGCCGAAAGTGATTTTGCGGCCCTTGCGGATGTCGCGGAAAACACGAAACCCGGCAGCGGACAGGATGGTGGCAACGGGTTCGTGCGTTTCTTCGCCCATCCTTTCGGGCCCTGTATCGATGGCGACAGCGCGGGTACGGGCCAAAACAGTTGCGGCGCCGCGCAAGACCTCGGGTTCGGCCCCCTCGGCATCACACTTCAAAAGTGCGATTTCCCCCCAACCACCCTGTTCAGCCAGAAGGTCCAAAGGCACGGCATGGACCTTGATCGGCTTGTAGCGCGGGTCACTCTCATCGGCGATGAGCGAGCTGTCAGCATCTTCCGGTGCCGAAAAGAAGTTCAGATCCTCTTCACGGTGCCAGACAACGGTCTGATGGGCGGTGATCCGTGGCTCTGCCGCGATATTGCGGGCAAGGCAGGCAAAGACCCGAGGGTCGCCTTCGATGCAATCCACGCGGGCGCCAAGCCCGGCGCATGCCAGCGCAAACTCTCCGACATTGGCACCGATGTCGATGACATGATCTGCCGGTCCGATCTGCACATGGTCGGGGATACCGAAGTTTTGGCGCAGGCGGCCCAGCCGGTTGGCCCAACCACGGCGATACATGCGCCAACGGATCGCGGCCGGCACAAAGATTTCGCGACCTTCTGAGGTGACAACAAAGGCATCACCTTCGGCTCGGATGGTCACGGGTTTATGCGAAAACACGCCCAGCGCAGTTACGGCGTTGTGCAAGCTGAAGTGCAGAGCTTTTGCAAAGGGCAATCCAAGGCGGTTGACGGCCATCAATTGCCCTCCAAAGCGCCGGGACGGAACTGGTGCCAGGCATAAGCGCGCCCATCCGCGAAAACGGCAACCACGCGGTCCACATCCGGGGCAATGTCGGACTGCGAGAGGAAGGCCAAGGCCTCGCCGTTCTCAAGGCCCACACCAATGGCCTGTGCATCGAAGCAGTCGAACCATGACGGCGCATTAAGCGGGGTAGCCCCCTCATAAGCTTGATAGGTTTCGGACAGCATGCCTTGGGTCAGCGGTGTGCGAAAACAGGCACGAAAGCGCAGCGGACTGCTTTCTGCATCAATACCGATGATGCCCTCGGCAAGGATCGGCTCGGGCAGATCGCTCTCAATGGGCGTCAGCATGATTTCGCGTCCGGGCTCAAAGGCCGCCTCGCTGTAGTAGGCATATTCCTGAAGGTAGTAGACGGCAACACCCGCAACCAAGGCTGTGAGCACAATAACACCTGCTGCAATTCGGCCCCACATGATCAAGGCCAGTACAAGTTGACGTGCGGCCGCGACATTGTATCGGAAGCGCGGCGCATGCGGTCTATTTCGGCAAATTCGGCATAAACCGAGCGTTCGTGCGTTTCGCAGTAAAGCGCGTCGATGTCGAAAACGGCGGGATGGGCGAAGATATCGCGCAGGATGTCGAACTCGGCCCCTTCGATGTCCATCTTCACCATAGCAATGGGACGGCCGATGCCCGCCAATACATCGCGAAAAGACCGCACAGTGACCGGGATGCCTGTTTCATCGAACTTTTTTGGATTGGAAAAGACGATGGTTGAACTGCCCGTGGCTGCCGCGGGTTTGCGAGCGAACTTGACCGAGCGACGCAAGGTCAGCGTGCCAGAGGTTGCTGCAACCGCTTCGTTATGCAGGATCACGTTGGGCAGATGGCCAACACGCTTCTGAGCAATCTCAAAGGCATAGGGATCCGGCTCATAGGCGTGGACCAAGGCACCGGTCGCGGCCAGCTTTTCGGTGAACACCCCCAGGTTGGCCCCAAGATCCAGACAGACATCGCCTGGGCCGACACGCTTCAGCCGGGCCTCGAACTCGGCCACGGCGCGCGGGCCATATTGGTGCATCATCTCGCGCCGAGCCTTGCGGCCGATGAAATTGTGCAGGTCCTTGGCGCGATCCAAAAGGCGCTGATGCGGCGTCTGGGGTGGGTAATAGGGCATGTCTCACCCCCCCACAGGGGCATCCGCCCCCGCTTCAGTCTGCCGGAAGGCGTCGGCGCATTTCTTGGCCAACGCGCGCACCCGGCCGATATAGGCTTGGCGTTCCGTCACCGAAATCACCCCACGCGCATCGAGGAGGTTGAACAAATGGCTCGCCTTGATGGTCTGGTCATAGGCCGGATGCGCCATGATGATGCGCTTGCCCGATTTGGGATCGTCGGGTTCAAAGGCCAGCAGGCGTTCGCATTCCGCCTCGGCATCCTTGAAATGCTGAAACAGCATCTCGGTCGTCGCACCGTCAAAGTTGTGGCGCGAGTATTCCTCTTCGGTCTGGCGGAAGATGTCGCCATAGCTCAGCGCAATCGGGGCGTCCGGGTCATTGAAGGGCATGTCCATGACATGATCGATGCCCAGAACATACATCGCCAGGCGTTCAAGGCCATAGGTCAACTCGCCCGATACCGGCTTGCAGTCATGGCCGCCGACTTGCTGGAAATAGGTGAACTGGCTGACCTCCATCCCGTCGCACCAGACTTCCCAGCCCAGTCCCCAAGCGCCAAGCGTCGGGCTTTCCCAGTCATCTTCGACAAAACGGATGTCATGAAGAGACGCATCAATCCCGATCTCGCGCAGCGAGCCCAGATACAGCTCTTGCAGGTTGGCGGGCGAGGGTTTGATGATGACCTGATGCTGGTAGTAGTGCTGCAGGCGGTTGGGGTTCTCGCCATAGCGCCCGTCAGTCGGGCGGCGTGAGGGCTGGACATAGGCCGCGGCCCAGGGCTTTGACCCCAGCGAGCGCAGGGTGGTGGCGGGGTGAAAGGTCCCTGCCCCGACCTCCATGTCATAGGGTTGCAAGACAGCGCATCCTTGCGCAGCCCAGTAGTTCTGCAACCTCAGGATGATTTCCTGAAAGGATCGCGGGGCTTTGATCGCGTCAGACATGGTCAGCCTCTTGAAATGCTGCCCTTCCATAGGCAAGAGGCGTCAAAGGGTCAATGCACGGTTGAGATTCCGGGGCTTTGGCCCTTGTATTCGCCAGACGGCCTGCCAAGGTCAGGCAGATTGATTTGACAGGAAAAGTGCCGCCCTCTGGTTCGGGCGCGATGGGGGGAAAATGAATTTTTGGCGGTTCGGATTGGTCTTGGCCCTGGCTTTGGCTGGGGTTGGGGCGGTGTTCGGGGTTGTTGGAACGCCGGCGCATGCCCAGGAGGTCGGCGAAGAAGACGCCTGGATCCAGATCGAATCCTATCCCTCCGAGGCGACGGCGCGGGCGCGGGCTGCGGCCTATGCGGCCGAATTTCCCGATGTTGCGGTGTTCAAGGGGCGGTCGTGGCATGCGATCGTGCTGGGCCCCTATAGCCCCGAGGCGGCTGCCGGGCGACTGGCGGAATTGCGCCGGTCCGGGCAGGTGCCGCGCGATGCGTTCGTGACCGACGGGACGGGCTTTGCCGTGCGGCTTGAGTATCTGGGCAGCGCCGAGGCTGGGGCAGAGGCCACGGCAGAGGAAGGGGCCGCCGAGGCGGTCACCGAGGAGGCCACAACGACCGCCGATGATGTCGGCACCCAGGCTGCGGTAGATCAGACTGCGGTAGATCAGACTGCGGCGGACCAGACTGCCGCAGAGCCGACCGAAACGGTCGAGGCCCCTACCCCGGTGGAACCCGACGAAACCCTGAGCGAGGCGCGCGCAAGCGAGGCAGAGTTGAGCCGTGATGAGCGCAAGGCGCTGCAAGAGGCGCTGAAATGGTATGGCTTTTATCAAAGCGGCATTGACGGCGCCTTTGGGCCCGGCACGCGCGCCTCGATGACGGCCTGGCAAGAGGCCAATGGTTTTGAACCCACGGGCGTCTTAACCACCGTCCAGCGCGCGACGCTGGTCACCAATCACGCCGCGGATCTGGCCGAATTCGGCTTTGAAACCATCACCGAGGCCGAGGCGGGGATCGAGATCACCCTCCCCCTCTCGCTGGTCCAGTTTGACCATTACGAACCGCCTTTCGTGCATTTTGCGGAAAAAGACGGCTCTGGCCTGCGGATCTTGTTGATTTCCGAACCCGGCGGGCCAGAGGCGCTGGCCGGGCTTTATGACATCCTGCGAACGCTTGGGGTGGTCCCGGAAAGTGGCGAGCGTTCATTGGGCGAAAGCCAGTTCACCATCAATGCCACATCGTCCAAGGTGCAAAGCCTTGCCTTTGCCGAAACCCGCGACGGGATGGTGAAGGGCTATCTGGTGGTCTGGAACCCCGCCGATGCTGCGCGGATGGAGCGGATTCTGCCAGTTCTGAAGTCGTCGTTCCGTCCGGTCGGGGGCAAGGCGCTGGATACCGGGTTGGTGCCGATGAAAGAGGCCGCGCTCAGCGGCATGCTTGCAGGGCTTGAACTGCGCAAGCCGGCTCGGGTCGCCTCGGGCGTGTTTGTTGACGAAGGCGGCCATGTTGCGACGGCGCTTGCCAATGTGGCAGGCTGCGCCAAGGTGACGATCGGGGCCGAAACGGCCGCCGAGATTGCCGCCGAAGACGCGGCGTCCGGGCTTGCGCTTCTGGCGCCCAAGGCGGCACTGGCCCCCCGCGCCGTTGCGCGGCTTGCCACGGCAACCCCGCGCAACGGGTCGGAAATCTCGATCGCCGGCTTTTCCTATGGTGAGCGGCTTCCGGCGGCGGTTCTGACCTTTGGCACTTTCGATGCGGCCGAGGGGCTGATGGGCGAACCCGGTCAGGCGCGGCTTTTGGCGCCGGTGATGGCGGGCGACATGGGTGGTCCGGTGATTGACCGGGCGGGCGTGGTGATCGGCGTTCTGATACCGACGCCGGCCGACTCCGCCCGGCAATTGCCCGAGGGCATGGCACTGGCGGCCGATGCGGCGGCGCTGTCGGCCTTGGCACAGGGCGCGGGCCTTGCCGTCACCGGCGGCCCGGCGGAAAGCGGCGCAGCGCTTACGCCTGACGCGCTGAACGCGGCAGCCTTGGGCATGACGGTTCAGGTTTCGTGCTGGGCTGCATGAACCCTGGCTGAGCGGCCGACTGGCGTGACACTTCAATCACGCCAGAAGCGCGGCAGGAACAGCACGAACACCGCCATCAGCCCCAGCCGCCCCATGATCATCGCAAGGATCAGCACCCATTTCGCCGCATCTGGGTAGTCCATCAAGGTGCCGGTCCGCGATGTCAGGGGCCCCATCCCGTAACCGATGTTTCCGATCGAGGTCCAAACCCCCCACAAGGCCGACATCGGATCAACCCCCGTCAGAGTCAGCGTCACGGTCATCAGCCCAATCAACAGCACAAAGCTTGTGATGAAAAGGATCAGGCCCGAGATCACATCCTCCTCAACAGCGCGGCCTTCATACCGCACCGGCACCACCTTGGAGGGCGAGGCGATCTGGCGGATCTGGGCCAAAAGCGCCGAGGCCGCGATCTGCACCCGGAACACGCTAAGCCCAGATGCCGACGACCCTGAACAGGCCCCCACAATCCCGATCAGGAAGGCCACAACCAGCATATAGCCACCCCAGCCCGAAAAACTGCCCGCGCCAAAGCCGGTCGAGGACATGATCGAGATCAGGTTGAACAGCGCCTCGCGGAAGGTCTCTTCAATGCCCCCACCGGCGCTGACCAACCGCCACAGCGTCACCGTTCCCACCGCGACGGCAATCCACTGCAGGTAGGCGCGGATCTGGCTGTCTTGCCACAAGGGGCGCGCCTGGCCGTTCAAGAGCTGGACATAGCGGATGTAGGGCAGGCTTGAGATCACCATGAACAAGGCAGCCGCATATTGAATGGGCGCATCAAACCGGCTGAAGGATGCATCGGCATCGGAAAAGCCCCCGGTCGCCACGGTCGACATGCCGTTGACGACGGCGGAAAGTTCGCTCATGCCCAACAGGCGATAGACAAGGATGCAGGCCAGCGTGAGGCCGAAATAGACGATCACCAGTTGCCGTGCGATGTCGGTGGCGCGTGGCAGCGCCTTGCCAAAGGTGTCAAAACCTTCGGTCTTGAAATACTGCATGCCGCCCACCCGCAGCACAGGCAGGAAGATCATGGCCACAAAGGCGATCCCCAGACCACCAAGCGAATTCAGCATGCCACGCCACAGGTTCATGCCGGGCGGCAGGTGCTCAAGCCCGATGATGACAGTCGACCCTGTGGTGGTGATGCCCGAGACCGCTTCGAAATAGGCGTGAGTGAAGGACAGACCGGGCGCGCCCAGCATGAAGGGCAGCGCACCGAACAACGGGACAAACCCCCAGATCATCGCTGTCATCAGATAGGCCTGACGCGCGTTCAACCCGCCGGCTAGGCCGTTGGAGGTGGCCACAGACAAAAGGATGCCCACCGCCCCGGTGATGATGGCAGATTCCAGAAAATCCGCGCCATTTTCCAACCCGGCGCGCCAATCGATAAAGGCAGGCGCCAGCATCAGGATGGCCAAGACCACCAGGATACGCCCCACCACATAGAAGATTGGCCGCAGATCAATCATGGCCGCAAGGCATAGGGGTTTTGCAGGCGCCCGTCAAAGGGCCCGCCCGCCTGCCGTGCGGCGCACCGATTACCCGGCAATCGCACGAATGCGGGCCAGGACCTGCGTGCCCAGCCGATAATGGCCCGTGTGGGGGTGGTCGAACAACCGGTCCTCCACCCGCGTGCCCGCGCCGATGTTGTGGACGATCATGGGGGCGTTGGTCCCCATCCGGTCGGTCACGATCAGGATATGCGGCAAATTGCCGGGCAGCATTGTGGTGACAATGTCGCCGGGCTCGAAACCGCCTGTCACCTCGGCTCCCATGCGGGTGAGGAAGGTTTGCAGGTTCGGCACCCGACGATGGTCAATGTTGCGGTCAGTGGTCTTTAGCCCCCAGCTCTTCGGATAGGCCGCGAAATCTGCCTTCATGTCGCGATTGACCGCTGCTTGCAGGTCGATCCCATAGGCCACGCGCAGGGCGCGGATCACCACATCGGTGCAAACCCCACGGTCAGTAGGCACATCGCCGCCGGGGATTGCCAAAGCGACATAGGCCGGGTCATAGGTGGTGGTGATGCCCACCTGCCCCTCGGTCGCGCGGATAAGCGCCTGCGCCTCGGGGGTGGCGTCAAGGAAGTCGCCCTGGGGAAGGCCGGGCGCTATGCCGTGCGCCATGGCCTCCTGCGCGGCAACCCGTGACTGAAAAGGCGACAGCCAAGACGCCACACCGATTACCAGCAGAAGAACCGCAACAAAAAGCCTCATCCGTCAAGGTTAACCCGGCGCGATCAGGGGGCGAAGCCCGGCCGATGATCTTGGGCCGCCCTTGGGCGGGGATCAGCCAATCAGCTTAGCCTACGTGATAGAGGCTTTGGAACAGCCGGGGGTCCAGCGAGGTGGCCGCGAAAGTCGGCCCCTCGGTGAGGACCGATACGGCGTCATGGCTGTGCAAGCTTTCCTGATGGCTTGCCACCACGCGGAAATCGCCAATGCGGTCGTCTTTCAACAAAGCCGCACAGAAGGACCGCGCCGCATCCTCGACAAAGATCGGGTTCGCCGCGTTCAGCTCGGCAAAGGCCTGCTCATCCTCGCGCTTCACCATCACCTGCGTTTCGGTGGGCACCGCGTCGCGGGCAATTTCGATCAGGTCCTCGAACCACAGGCATTTCGCGCCCGTCAGTTCCGCAGAAATCCGCGCGACCGAGCGTTGCGAATGGGGCGTCGCCAGTTGCCCGCGCGTCATGCGGGCATGTTCGGACAGCTCCAACGAACAAGGGCAGGTCGAGGAATAGACGAAATCGAGGTGCATCAGATGCTTGCGCACCCCGGCCACATCAACAAGCTCCAAGGCGATATCATAGTACTGCCAGCCCGACAGGCTGGACCGCAGGCTTTCCACCCTCATCGGGAAGGAAAACCGCATCTGGATGCGGGCGTCGAAAGACTCCAGATCGCGTTTGTAGTCGTTCAGTGCATGTTCGATGACGCCAAAGGAAAAGTCCTTTTCCGAATGGGCATAGAAAGACCGCATAATGCGGCTCATGTTGATGCCCTTCTTCTCGGCCTCGAGGCTGACGGTCCCGGTCACGCTGGTTTCCAGCGTCACGGGCTCGCCCGAGCGGGTCTTGAAGCGGATCGGCAGGCGGAAATTCGAAATGCCGACGTGCTGGATGGTCTGCTTTGCCCCACGGATCAGACTTGCCGGACCGTTTTGCAGGTCAGGCAGGGTGTCCTTGTAGGCGGCATCGGCGCGGAACTCGGTCGGGTAGTCGCGAGACAGAACCGGATAGCCCTTCCCTACCAAGGCCCCTGCCTGCGGGTCCAAGGCCACAATCTCGGCCTCGGACGCGCGCGCCACCCAAAGGCGCAGCGTGGTCAAAGCGGCCTCGGCCTCGGCGCGGCCGGGACGGGTGTCTTTGTCGGACAGGTGCAGGTTCATGGAAGCGTCCTTTCGGTTCGGGCAGCGGGCTGCCGTCAATGTCATCAGGAATACGGGCGAAGGGGCTGCCCGGATCAGTCACCGGCGGGGGGATTCCCGCAAGATCTTCAATCTAGGAAACCTTGCCCCCGATAAGAAGGGGGAAAAGCGACGCGTCTGATGCGGGATTTGCCATTTTGATTGGCTTGTGCGCCTCGCTCAAAGGGGCGCCGAAATGCGCGGCGCGCAGGACGAAAAGCCGGCGGCATCCGAGAAAGGCGGTCAGACCTGTTCCAACGCCTGCATGAGGTCGGCAATCAGGTCGCCCGCATCCTCCAGCCCCACCGACAGACGGATCAGGCCCGGCGTGATGCCCAGCTTGTCCTTCTGGTCCTGCGGCAGGCGCTGGTGGGTTGTCGTCGCCGGATGGGTGGCGATGGTTTTGGCATCGCCAAGATTGTTGGAAATCGTCGCAATCTTCAGCGCGTTCATGAATTTGAACGCGGCCTCTTTGCCCCCCTTGATGTCAAAGGCGATCAGCGTGCCGCCGGACCCCATCTGCGCCATGGCAAGCGCGTGCTGGGCGTGGCTGGCAAGACCGGGATAGATCACGCGCGACAGCCGCGCATCGCCTTCCAGCGCACGCGCCACCGTCAAGGCGCTGTCGGCCATCGCCCGGCAGCGCAGGTCGAGCGTGGCCATGCCATTGAGGTGCATCCAGGCGGTAAAGGGGCTCATCGAGCCGCCGGTATGCTTCATGTAGGTTTCAACAGTCTTGCGGATGAACTCTTCTTTCCCGCAGATCACCCCACCCAGGGCGCGGCCTTGCCCGTCAATGTGCTTGGTGGTGGAGTAAACCACCACATCGGCGCCCTGATCGACGGCACGGGAAAAGATCGGCGTGGCAAAGACGTTGTCCACGATCACAATTGCACCGACCGAATGGGCAATCTCGCTAACGGCGCGGATGTCGACCAGTTCCAGCGTCGGGTTCGACATGGATTCGAAAAACACCGCCTTGGTGGCGGGTGTCACGGCTTTGCGCCATTGATCCAGATCAGCCCCTTCGACAAAGGTGACCTGCACGCCAAAGCGGGTCAACACGTCTTCCAGAATATACAGGCACGAGCCAAAGAGCGCGCGCGAGGAGACCACATGGTCCCCCGCCTTCAGCATCGAGGTCAGCGCGCCATTGACCGCCGCCATGCCAGAGGCGCAGGCAAAGGCGGCCTCGGTCCCTTCCAGCGCGGCAATCCGGTCTTCGAACATCCGAACGGTGGGGTTGCCATAGCGGGCATAGATGAACTCATCCTCACCCGCCTTGATGAAGCGCTGCTCGGCGGCCTCGGCCGAAGGGTAGGCAAAGCCCTGGGTCAGGAAAATCGCCTCGGCCATCTCGCCATACTGGCTTCGGCGGATGCCGTCATGCACCAGTTTTGTGCGCGTTTTCCAGTCGTTTGCCATCGCGAACGGCCCCCTTGGCCAAAAGAAAAACCCCGAAACCAAGGGGTTCGGGGGCGTGCGGCATCCGTCTCCCTTTTAGCGGTTTGTTTAACGTGGCCCGCAATCCGGTTCCAAAGCGCCACGGGGGCGTGGATACGCCGGGGCGGGGGAAAGGTCAACGGGGGAGCATCCGCCGCTTTGAAGGG
>VGDH01000052.1 GCA_016869835.1 Alphaproteobacteria bacterium | reverse complement strand
GCGCAGCTTGGATTCGCCCAGATCCTGCCCCGCCTCAAGCAGCGAGCGGTCCACTTTCTCCAGAGCCACGAAGATCGGCAAAATGGCGAAGGGCGCATAGGCATGGGCCAAGGTGATGACGATCGAGGCGACGCCATTGGACAGGATGTTCAACGGCTCACCGATCAGCCCCAGATCCATCAGCGCCGAGTCGATCACCCCGTTATAGCCAAGGATCACGCGCCACAGCGACACGCGGATGATATAGCTGGTCCAGAATGGCAGCGTGACTAGAAACAGCCACATCGACTTGCGATGCGCCGGCACATGGAACGAGATGTAATAGGCCAAGGGATAGGCCAAAAGCACCGTGGCCAGCGTCACAAGCATCGACACGGTCAAGGACCGCAGCATGATCGCCTTGTAAACGGGATGGCTGAACACCGTCTCGTAATTCGCCAGCGAGAAATCCAAGACGATCTGCCCCCGTTCCGATGTCAGCACCGAAAACAGCAAGACCGTCGCCAAAGGCGCCGCCAAGAGGAGGATCACATAAATCGCCGAGGGCGAGATGATCGCCAAACCGCTGGCTCCCTCGGATCGGCGGATCCGGGCCAGCAAACCGTTATTGTCCATCATGCCCCCTGTTGGCACGCCGTCCTGTTATTTGATCAAATCCTATGCGCGAAGCGCAACGCCGGGCAAGGGATTTCACGGGATACTAGGGCGCAGGGGAACATGCTTCAAGCCGGACACAAGGTCCGGCTTGAAGTTTCAACGGCTTAGACCGAGAAAAACGCAAGAAACGCCAACAGCCCCACAGGTGCGGCCGCGGCACCTGCGCGCAATCAGACCCGCTCAATCGCGATCGCCCGTTTCTTCAGCTCGTCGTAAAGCGTCGGAACGACGCGCAGGCTGGCCACGGAAACCCGCAGCGCCTCGACGATTCGGGCCTCGTTTCCGGCATCGGCCACGCGCCAGACTATGCGGCGGGTGACACCATCGTCATAGACGATTTCGATTGCGGCATTGCGCCCCTTGCGCCAGCGCCGCAAAACACTGGGAAGGCTGGATAGTCACCTACTTCGTGACATCGGGATTGACAGGGCGCAGGCCCAGCACGAAACGGCCAAGCCCTTTTGGGAGGGCTGATCCCACCCCTGCCCTTTGCCCCTGCCCTGACGAAAAAGAAAACACGCGGCCCGGAAGGACCGCGTGTCTTGCATTGTATCAAACAGCTTAGCGCTTCGAGAACTGGAACGAACGGCGGGCCTTCGGCTTACCGTATTTCTTACGTTCCACCACGCGACTGTCGCGGGTCAGGAAGCCGGCGGCTTTCAGCGCGCCGCGCAGTTCGGGCGTGTAAAGCTGCAGCGCCTTGGAGATGCCGTGCTTGACAGCACCGGCCTGGCCCGACAGACCACCGCCAACCACGGTGGCGTAAACGTCGAACTGGCCTTCCACATTGGCAACCGTGAAGGGCTGCTTGAGGATCATCTGCAGCACCGGACGGGCGAAATAGGCCGCCATGTCCTTGCCGTTGACCACGACCTTGCCCGAGCCGGGCTTGACCCAGACGCGGGCGATGGCGTTCTTGCGCTTACCGGTGGCATAGGCGCGGCCCAGCTTGTCACGCACCGGGGCGCGGACGGCAGCGGCGGGCGCGGCAGCCGGGGCATTGCCGACGGCGGATTTCAGATCGTCGAGGGATTTGATATCGGCCATGATCATGCGCTCCGGGTGTTCTTCGGGTTCAGCGGCTTGAGGTCGAGGACCGTCGGCTGCTGAGCTTCATGCGGATGGGCAGCGCCGGCATAGACGCGCAGGTTGGTCATCTGGCTCTTGCCCAAACGGTTGCGGGTGATCATGCGCTCAACTGCCTTGATCACGACACGCTCGGGGTGGGCGCCTTCCAGCACCTGACGCGCGGTGCGGCTCTTGATGCCGCCCGGATGGCCGGTGTGCCAGTAATAGACCTTGTCCTCGCGCTTCTTGCCGGTCATCTGGATCTTCTCGGCATTGATCACGATCACATTGTCGCCCATGTCCATGTGCGGCGTGAAGGTCGGCTTGTTCTTGCCGCGCAGGATATTGGCCACGATGGTGGCAAGACGGCCCAGAACGATGCCTTCGGCGTCGATCAGGATCCACTTCTTCTCAATATCCGCAGGCGTTGCGGTAAAGGTTTTCATGTGGTTGGTCCCGTAAGGAGAAAGGGGGCAAGCCCCCCGGAAACTCGGATGGCAGCTTATCGCCGAAGCCTCCGCGTGGGTCAAGCGTCAATCCATTATTTCTTTTAATTAAAATCAATTATTTACAGTATACGGTATCAATATACCCCATCGCAACCCCACCTTACCGCAGCCGCGGCGGACGATCGGGGTCGCTGCCCGGCGCGGCGGGTGTTGTGGGTGCGGGTGCGGCTGTGGGCGGGCGCACCTCAAAGGTCTGACCCACCGCCACCATTCGCGGCAAGGCGGCGTCTTCGGCCGACAGGAACACCACATCCAGCGCGGCCGCTTCCAGCCCGGCAAAGGACAGCGCCTCGGCGACAGATTTTGCCAGCGCCGCTTCGGCTTCGGCCCGAGCGCCGACCAGCGCCAAGACATGGCCCTGCGCACCATTGGCATCAGACACACCGGCCAGAACCGCCCCGCCGATCAGCCCAGAGGCCGCCGCAATGGTGGCACGCAGGGCTGCATCCAGCGCGTCCGGCACGCGCGGGACATGAAAGCTGCGCAGTCGTCCCTCGATGACATCGGAACTGACATCAAGAAGCGCCAGCAGATGATCCAAAGCAGCGGGAGGCAACAGGATTTCGCTTTCACCCCCGCTGCCAAGGTTCAACCCCAGGCTCAGGCCCTGCCCCGCGACCGCCTGCGCGATGACCCGGCCCGGCAACACCGCATAGGGCTGTGGGCCGTCCTCAAAGGCGGCCAGTCGCTCCTCGCTGTCAAAGGCCAGAGTCAGCGGCCCGTCGGTCAGCTCAAAGACCTGAGGTGTCAGCGTCTCACCCACTGCCGGTGCGGCAAGCAAAAGACAAAGCGGCGCATCCGCCAAAAGCCGGTAAAACCCCCGCGCCTCGGTCTCGCCACCTGCCTGCATTGCAGCATGGGCGGCATCCAGTGCGGAACGGGTCATGGCGGGGCCTCCTTGGCGGACATCAGCATGCGATCCGGCCTAAAGGGCCTTTCCCGGCAGGACAAGAGGACAATCGACGCCCCACGGCCGGGCCTCGTGGCAACAGGAGCTTGGCGTGAAACGGCAACGACCCGAATCTTCATTGAACCGCTCAGTCCTGCATGGTTGAAGGGCCGAAACCCGCCCCAGCCGATCGGGGCCGTCATGTATCGCGTCTCACCCTTTGTCCGTCGCTTTGCCCAGGCGCTTCTGGCGGGAATGGCGGTGGCGACGCTTTGGGTGAACCTTTCACCGGCCAGCTACTACGACGCGCTGGAATGGCGGTTGATGGATCTTGACCTGCCGCGCTGGCTTGCCCCTCTGCCCGTGTCGCTGACGCCCATGCTGATTGTCTCGCATCTGATGATGCCCTTGTTTGTCGCCTTTATCGGCAAAGAGTTCTGGGAGGCGTTGGTGCTGCAACGCGGGGCCATGGCGGGGCGTCAGGCTTTGGCGCCTTTTGCCGGAATTCTTGGGCGCGCGCTTGGGGCGGTGTCGATCTGGGTCCTTGTCGCCCTTCTGATCGAAACGGCCGAGGGCGTGGGCTTTGGCAGCGGTTGGCAGGTGCCGGTCGAGGGCGATGTGGTGCTGACCTATTTCATGGCGCGCGCGGTTTTTGGCGCGGGCCATCCGGCGCTGCATCTGTCGCTTCTCTTGACGATCGGGTTTGATATCCTTGGGCTTTTGCTAACCGGCCTCACCAATCCCGAGGCAACCTTGCGGTTGGCCTGACTTGGGCTGCCCATGGTGGCGGTGGTGACGGTCTGGCGTCTGGTGGCACGCGATCCCGGCCCCGGCGCGGGCGAGGCGCGGCGCCGTCGGGCGATGGCGCTTTGGCCCTATGTTCTGGCGGGCATCGTCTCATGTATCGGGGTCGTGGCCTCGGGCCTGCCGCCGGAACTTGGGTTTTTTTGCTGGTCCTTGTGATGATTCCCCACGCCGACCGCAGTTTTGGCGTCTTTGCCGAGGCCGAAGCCTTTCTGCATGACCCGTTGAACCGGCTGGCGCATCATCTGGTCAAGCCGCTGGCGGGGGTACTGTTATGCTTTGGCCTGACGCGGGGCGGAATTGACCTTTCAGTCTTCCAACCGACCACGCTGGTGCTGCTGGCCGCGCTTTGGATCGGCAAACCCCTTGGGATATTGGCCGGGCTCTCTCTTGCATCCCGGCCGTTCAATGCGCGCCTGCCGCAAGCGATTGCCCGGCGGGATCATGGCCGAGGCTGCCCGGCTTGGCCTTGCGCTTTCGCTTCTGGCCGGTTCGGCGGCGCTTGGGCTCTCGCGGCTTTGGCATTAAGGCTGCGGCAACAATCTTTGCCTTCACGGCGTATTGTTTTCGTTTCACGAATAAAGACATAATGTTGCCCGAAATGCCGATTAAAAGCGGCATATGTCGGCATCTCCATGGCAGGTCGGCGCGAACCCGTTGTTAACCAAGCGCGCCTGGGCTCCTGCCGATCCGGGGACGCACGCGGTAGGCACGGGCAAACAGCAGGCGGATGATCGCATTCGAAGAGGTCAGCAAGTCCTTCTGGAGCGGAAAGACGCGCAAGGTCATCCTTGATCGCGCCAGTTTCCGCATCGAGGTTGGCAATTCCTTGGGCATCCTTGCACGCAATGGCACCGGCAAGACCACGATCACCAACATGATGGCGGGGCTTGAAAAGCCCGATGAGGGGCGGATCCTGCGCACCTCGCGCATTTCGTTTCCCTTGGGCTTCATGGGCGGCATTAAGAACAAGCATACCGCCACAGAAAACAGCCGTTACATCGCACGGCTTTACAGCCTTGACCCCGATTATGTCGAAAGTTTCTGCCGTTGGCTGTGCGGGCTTGAAGAATACTTTGACATGCCGGTTGGAACCTATTCATCCGGCATGCGGGCAAGACTGTCCTTCGCACTGATGCTGGCGCTGGAGTTTGACATCTACCTGATCGACGAAGGCATGCCCGCCTCGACCGACGTCGACTTCAACCGCAAGGCCGGGCAAGTCCTGCGCCAAAGGCTGCGCAAAGCCACTGTGGTGGTCGTTTCGCATGCGCCGCAGACGCTCGAGAAATTCTGCCGTTCTGCCGCCGTGCTGCGCAACGGACAATTGTACATGTTTGACACCCTGGAAGAGGCGAAGCGGCTTTATGACTATGAAGCTCACAGTTAAACGGTTCCGCACCCGCCGGGTCGAATTGCCCCCGCCGCCGCCGCTGCCGCCCGCGCGGCCTCTTCGCACGGCTCCTGTGCAAGGACCGGGTGATGATGCCTTCATGCCGGGTTCTGATGCCGATGGCTTTGGTGCCGCGGGCTTTGCCACGGCAGGCGGCCCGGCCAGCGCCGGGCCAAGACCGATGGCAACCCCCGGTTCACCCGATGCCGCACCGACCGAGATTGACGCGATCCGGCGCGAGGGGCTGACGGGAAGGCAACTGCGCATGGCCCGCCGGCTGGCCCAAGAGCACGGCCTGCCCGCCACATCCGATTTTGACGCTGTGCGGCTTTTGCGGGCGCGCGGCATTGATCCGTTCCAGACCAATGCCGTCTTGGACATGATTTCGGGCGGTGGCCAGGCCAGCCCCTCGCGCGCACTGACCGTGACGCCGGGTGGCGACGGGGTGCGCCTGCCGCAAACGATCAAGCCCGCGCAGCTTCCCTCGACGGCGGCCAATGCCGAACAGGCCCATCTGGCCGAGGTCATGAAGATCCAGCGCGAATTGGCGCGCCGCCGCCGCCGCAAATCGGTGCTGCTGTTTGCCCGGCTGTCGGTCTTTGTCTTGCTGCCCACCTTTCTTGCAGCGCTTTACTTTTACACCATCGCCACGCCGATGTATGCGGCCAAGACCCAGTTCGTGATCCAGCAGGCCGAAAGCCCCAGCGCAGGCGGCATCGGGGGGCTGTTTTCCTCAACCCCGATGGCAACGGCGCAGGATTCGATCGCCGTGCAGGGCTATCTGCAAAGCCAGGTCGCCATGCAGCGGCTGGAAGCAGACAACGGCTTTCGGGAACATTTCTCGGCACCCGAGATCGACGTGATCCAGCGCCTGCCGCCCGATGCCAGCGAAAGCGCGGTCTACAAACTGTACAAGAAAATCATCCGCATCTCGTACGACCCGACGGAAGGGGTCGTCAAAATGGAGGTGACGGCGGCCGATCCGCAAAAGGCGGTGGAGTTTTCCAACGCCCTGATCGGCTATGCCGAGGAACAGGTTGACCAGATGACGCAGCGTCTGCGCGAGGACCAGATGAAGGGCGCGCGCGAGAGCTATGAAGACGCCGAGCGCAAATACCAAGAAGCCAATGTGCGCGTGGTCGAATTGCAGGAACGGTTCAAGATCCTGTCCTCCGCGGCCGAAATCGGGCTGATCACCAGCCAGATCGGTCAGTTTGAAACGCAGTTGACCCAGGATCAGCTGTCGCTGGCGCAGATGGAGGCCAACCAGAACCCCAACAAGGCGCGGATGGACCCGCTGAAACGCCGGATCGAGACGCTGCAGGTTCAGATCGGCGAATTGCGCGCCAAGCTGACCGAACAGGGTCAGGATGGGGTGTCGCTGGCGCAGGTGCAGTCCGACCTGCTGGCGGCGCAAGCCGATGCCCAGACCCGACAGCTTTTGCTGGCGCAATCCTTGCAGGCCATGGAAACGGCAAGGGTGGAAGCCAATCGCCAGACACGCTATCTGTCGGTTGCGATGGCCCCGGTGGCCCCCGACGAGGCCGCCTATCCGCGTGCCTTTGAAAACACCTTGGTCGTCATGCTGATCTTTGCGGGCATCTATCTGATGGTTTCAATGACAGTGGCGATCCTGAGAGAACAGGTATTGGCGTAATGCAGATGAAAGACGTGAAGATCGGCGGGCTGACGGTGGGTAACAACCGCCCGCTGACGGTGATTGCGGGGCCGTGCCAGCTGGAAAGCCTGGATCACGCGCAAATGATCGCGGGCACCATGGCCGAGGCCTGCACGGCCGCCGGGGCGCCGTATGTCTTCAAGGCCAGCTATGACAAGGCCAACCGCACCAGCCTGAAGGGCAAACGCGGCCTTGGACTTGAGGATGGGCTCAAGGTGCTGGAAGCCGTGCGCGCCATGGGCCTGCCGGTGCTGACCGACATCCACGACGCCGAACAGGCCCGCGTTGCGGCTAAAGTGGTCGACATCATCCAGATCCCGGCCTTCCTGTGCCGCCAGACCGATCTTTTGCTTGCTGCAGGAGAAACCGACGCGGTCATCAACATCAAGAAGGGCCAGTTTATGGCCCCGGAAGGCATGGCCAATGTCGCCGAAAAGGTCGCCTCCACCGGCAATGACAAGATCCTCTTGACCGAGCGCGGGGTGTCCTTTGGTTATAACACGTTGGTTGCCGACATGCGCAGCCTGCCGATCATGGCGCGCACCGGCTATCCGGTCATCATGGATGCCACCCATTCGGTGCAGCAACCCGGCGGCAAGGGCGACAGCTCGGGCGGCCAGCGCGAGTTTGCGCCGCTGATGGCGCGCTGCGCGGTCGCCGTCGGCATCGCCGGGGTTTTCATCGAAACGCATGAAGATCCCGACCGCGCACCGTCAGACGGGCCGAACATGATCCATCTGCGCGACATGCCGGCCCTGGTTGACAGCCTGATGGCCTTTGACCGTCTGGCAAAGGCAGATCCGCTGCGGGTGTGAACCTTTCTCCTCGGGCGCCTCCGGCTTCTCGTCGAGACGCCACGACAAGCGCCGAAGGCGATGAGGAGTTGCGCTCAGGCGACCTGCCCGGCTGCCCAGCCCGATGACCAGGCCCATTGGAAATTATACCCGCCCAGCCAGCCAGTTACATCCACAACCTCACCTACGAAGTAAAGCCCCGGCACGCCCTTTGCCTCCATCGTGCGGGCGTCGAGCCCATCGGTGTCCACGCCACCCAGCGTCACCTCGGCCGTGCGATAGCCTTCGGACCCCACCGGCACCAGCGACCAGTCGCGCAAACGCCCCGCCACCCGTTCCAAGACCGCGTTGGACAGGGTGCCGATCTGCGCCTCCAACCCCAGATCAGCCTCGATATGGCGGGCAAGCTTTTCCGGAACCAGCCGCGCCAGCGCTGTGCGCAACAGCGCGCGGCTGTTCTCCTGCTTGGCGGCCCTGAGCGTGGCAAAGCCATCTTGCCCCGGCACAAGGTTCAACGACACCGCCTGCCCTTCGCGCCAATAGCTGGAGATTTGCAGGATCGCCGGCCCCGACAGCCCGCGATGGGTGAACAGCACCGCCTCGTCAAAGCCGATCCGACCACAGCTCGCCCGCCCCTGCACCGACACCCCCGCCAAGGGTGCCATCCATTGCAATTCCTGTTCGGCAAAGGTCAGCGGCACCAGCGCGGGTCGGGTTTCCACGATGGGCAGGCCAAAGCTTTCGGCAATCTGATAGGCATATCCCGTGGCCCCCATCTTCGGGATCGACTTGCCCCCGGTCGCCGCGATTACCGAGGCCGCGGCCACCTGCCCCCGTGAGGTTTCAACCGTAAATCCACCCCCGGTGCGCCGCACCGCACCCAGGCTGCACGACAGCCACAACTCGCCCCCTGCTGCCGCCAGATCGGCCAGCAACAGCGCCACGACCTCCTTGGCCGAACCGTCACAGAAAAGCTGCCCCAAGGTCTTTTCATGCCAGCCGATGCCCGCCGCATCCAGCCGACCGATGAAATCCCATTGCGTGTAACGTTTCAGGGCCGAAAGCGCAAAGCGCGGATTTTTCGACAAGAACCGATCAGCGCTGATGCCAAGGTTGGTGAAATTGCACCGTCCCCCGCCCGAGATGCGAATCTTTTCGCCCGCCTTTGCCGCATGGTCCACCACCAGAACCGACCGGCCTCGGCGTGCCGCCTCGATCCCGGCCATTAGGCCGGCCGCGCCCGCGCCCAGAACGATGACATCCACCCGTTTCATACCCCTCGCATAGCCGCGAAAACCCGCTCAGGCAACACGCAGCCAAGGCCCGGCCATGTGCCCGAGATTTTTGCGAAATCCCTCTTGCACGCCCCAAGGCGCTTCGCTAAACACCCCCCCACGGTTGGGGCGTCGCCAAGTGGTAAGGCAGCGGTTTTTGGTACCGCCATACCTAGGTTCGAATCCTAGCGCCCCAGCCAATCTTTCCCACAGCACGCAATTGACAGGGACCGACATGAGCCTCAGATCACTTGCCTTGGCTGCGCTCGTGCCGCTTGCGGCCTGCGGTGGCGTGGGTTCAGGCTCGGCGCCCATGCAGCTTTACCCCTTGCAGGGCCCAATCGCGGCCGCCGATCCGACACTGGTGATCGAGGCAATGGCGCGCAACACCGAGGGCACATCGGGGCCGCTCACCTTCCGCCTTCCCGGCAAGGTCAAATGCGAAGGCACATGGTCCTCGCTTACCCCGCGCACCGTGTCGAACACGGCGGGTCTGTCGCTGACCTGGCGCAAGACCGGGGGCGAGCTTGGGGCGAGCAAGGCCACGGTTGCGGGTGTCAACACCGGTGAAATCTATGCCGTCTGCGCCGACGGCACCCGCGTGCAGGGCACTTTTGTCATCGGATCTGGCACGGTCAGCGGATCGGGCAATGCGACGGACACCAAGGGGAATGTCTACAAGCTGTTGTTCTGACGCCCATCCTGCACCCTTCAGCGCAGCAGCGTTGTACTTTTCCAGAAATCCGGGCATGACGCGCGGGCGGTGATGAATGGAGCAGCACATGGACTGGATGATCTGGATCGGGGCGGCCTTGACGATCCTTGGCGTCGCTGGGCTGGTCTATTGCATCCTTCTGGCGCTGAAGGCCAAAAAGGCCAATCTCCCCGATGAGGCGATGCGCGCGGCCTTGCAAAAGGCGGTGGTTCTCAACATGCCCGCCTTGGCGGTGTCCGGGATCGGGCTGATGTTCGTGGTCTTTGGCGTGATGCTCGCCTGATCATGGACGCCAAGCCAACAGCCTAGCGCCGGTTCAGATCGGCCAAGGTCCTGCCATCGGCGATCAGCCGGTCAATGACATCGGGCGGGGCAAAAAGCTGCGGCTCGCCCCCGGCCCGGCGGCGCAGATCGGCACGGAGCGCCATGAGGCCGATCTGATCGGCCTGAAACAAGGGTCCGCCCTTGACCCGTGGCATCACCCGCGCCAGCACGGCGGCGGCGTCCACCTGAAACGGCGCCTTTGCGCTGCCCTCATCCAGAAGGCGCAAGGCTTCGGCTATCAGGGCGGCAAGGCAGAAGGCCGCAACCTCCGCCACCCTCGGGTCATCGAACGGCAGTGCGCCTGGCTCGGGGCGCTGGCCCAAAAGACCCTGTCCTGCGATCCCGGCCCGAATGACATCGCGGGTTGTACCACTGGCTTCAAGGGCGGTGATCGCGCGCGACAGGGCCTGCCGCAAACGCTGATCCAGCGCCGCGCCCGGTCCTTGCAGGATCAACCGCCAGCCAAGCCGCCGCGCCAGCGCGACTGCGGCAATCCGGGGGGCCAGATCGGCGGCCACCGCCGTTTTAGCCCCAGGCGCGACCGCCAATTGCGCCAAAGCCCCCGCGCCCACCGCAGGATAAAGCACCACCGGCCCTTTCCCGCCAAGCGCCACATCAGGACCGGGCAAGCGTGTCAGACGCGGGGCATCGGGGCTGACCAGAACCAGATCGGCCGGGGCATCGGTTTCGGTTGGCAAAACAGCCGACAGCCGCGCCCAATCCGCCTCGCGCGCCGCAGCCGACAGCCGACCTTCGGCCACCATCGCCTCTTGCCGGGCGGCGAATTCCTGCAAGGCCGAAGACAGAACATCCCGTTCCGCCCCCACAAGCCTGACCGAAAGCCCTGCCCCCAGTGCCTGCAAGGCAACATCCGGCACCGCCCCCTTGGTGCCAAGAATGGTCAACCGGGCGGGGTCGGACCCTGCCAAAAAGTTGGCAGGCAGGGCTAGCGCCCGCCGCTCGGCCGTAAAGGCATGCCGAAGGCCTGCGGCCTCGGGACTTTCGGCCGCGTCCGCACTTTGGGCGGCTTCAAAGGCAAGGCCCTGTTCGGGTGGAAGCAAAAGCGCCGCTTCGACACAGTCCACCGCCGCCTGCAACTCCGGGAGCGCCGCTGCCCCCAGCCGCCGCCGGGCCTCGCTGACGGCCGAGTTATAGGCCACCGGATCACGCAGGCCCTCGCGACGCTCAAGGCTGCGCATACACGGCCCCTCGGCAAGAGTTTCGGCCAGGGCAAGACCGCGTGCCAGACAGGGGGCCGAAACCCCGCTTGCTGCCTGCCCCGGTGCCTTTGGCGTCTCGACCACTGCATCGACACGCCCCATCGCCAAGGCCTCAACCGCGTTCAGCGCCTTTCCCTGCATCAGCATTTGCAGCGCGACAGGTGCTCCCACCAATCGGGGCAGCCGTTGGGTGGCCCCCGCTGCCGGCAACAGGCCAAGGGCGATTTCCGGCAAACCCAGCCGCGCACCTTCCTCGGCAACCCGCGCCTGGCAGGCCAGCGCCAGTTCCAACCCGCCACCCAGCACATTGCCATGCAAGACCGCGACCACTGGCTTTGCAAGCCGTTCGATCCGCGCCACGACGGGTGCAAGCACCGCATCACCCGGCTGGCCCAGCTCGCGGGCATCGAGCCCCCCGCAGAACTGCGCCCCCTCGTCCGCAAGAACAATGGCACGCACCTCGGCTGCTGCCTCGGCCCGAGCGAGTGCCAGCATGAGAGCCTGCAAAAGCGAACGGTCAAGACCATTCACCGGCGGGCGCGCCAAAGAAATCACCGCGACGGCGCCGCGCAGCTCTTCGGCAATCAGCCGCCCCTCACCCGCCATTGCCTGCCCCTGAACCGTTTGCTCACCAGTTCTTGGCCCAATCGCTGCAGAACTGCAGCTAATTCGGCCACATTCATTAAGCAATCTTGGGGCGAAAAAGGCAATCCCGCGGCGCCGGTTCTGACGGGCAAAGCCGCGCTGACAACCGACACAGCCGGCGATCAGATCGGCATGTTGTCAAAGCCTGCTTCAATTTCGGCGTCGGTCTTGCTGTCAGGCTTTTTTTGGGGTCTGGGCTTTGGCTGAAGAGGCATCCGCTGTTTCACCCGTGGTTGGGCTGGACGGTATCAGATGGCTCAGCACCTGCAGCTCTGCGGCAAGAAGTTTCAGCCCCACCGCCTGACCGGCAAGTGCGGCCTCGGTCATCTCACCCATCAGATGGGCCATTTGTGCCACCGGTGTTTCTGCACTATGCTTGGTCTGTTTCTTGGTCATGTCGGCCTCCTCCCCAAGGATGGTCTGCGCCCGGTCCGGTGTGGGCCGGGCCTGCACCGCCTAGGCGGCGCAAGAGCGGCAGAACGGCGTCTGCGGCATAAGATCGAGCCGCTCTTCACTGATTTCGGCACCGCATTTGGTGCAGACCCCATAGTCGCCCTCATCAATGCGCTGAAGCGCGGCTGCAATCTGGCGCATTTCAAGCTGGCCCGCCGTGCCAAGATCCTCCAGAACCTCATCCCCCTGGCACTCGGTGGCAAGCTCTTCCCAATCCGGCGAGTTGTGGCCGTCAAGCTCGTTCTCGATCCCGTCAAGTCGGGCCTTCAATTCGGCCAGACGGGTTTCAAGCTGGGCTTTGCGCTGGGAAATCGCGATCATCTGCATCCTCCTTCTGACACCAAAAGCTTAATTCCACAGGCAGGATTCTGCCTTGATGCAAATCAACGCAACGGGTCTTGATCCCGAATCCGAAGCCGATTAACATATTCACATCTTGAAATGTTATGCAGATAAGCCTAGGTTCAGACCTGTCCCTGCCCAAGGGGCGCGCCATGACCCCCAAGGTTCACGCCTTTTTCGACGAAGCTACCAATACGCTGACTATGTGGTGCAGGAACCCGAAAGCCGGGCCTGCGCGGTGATCGATTCGGTGCTGGATTTCGACTATACCTCGGGCCGCACCGATACCCGGTCGGCCGATGCGGTGATCGACTTCATCCGCGCCCATGACTTGCGACTTGAATGGGTGCTGGAAACCCATGTCCACGCCGACCACTTGTCGGCCGCCCCTTATATCCAGGAAGCGCTGGGCGGCAAGATCGGGATCGGCGACCGGATCACGGTCGTGCAGAATACCTTTGGCAAGATCTTCAATGAAGGCACGCGCCTTCAGCGCGATGGCAGCCAGTTCGACCGGCTATTCACCCATGGCGACAGCTTCATGATCGGCCAGATGCGCGCCGAAGTCTTGCATACCCCCGGCCATACACCGGCCTGCGTGACCTATGTGATCGACGATGCGGCCTTTGTGGGCGATACGCTTTTTATGCCTGATTTCGGCATCGCGCGTTGCGATTTTCCGGGCGGCTCTGCCGAAATCCTGTGGGATTCGATCCAGAAGATCCTTGCCTTGCCCGAAGAGACGCGGATCTTTGTCGGCCATGATTACAAAGCCGAGGGCCGTGACCAATACGCGTGGGAGACCACAGTTGGCGCGCAGAAGGCGCTGAACAAACATTTCGGCGCCGGCCGCTCGCGCGAGGAATTCGTTGCCATGCGGCAGGCCCGCGATGCAAGCCTTGCCATGCCGCGCCTGATCATCCCCTCGTTGCAGGTCAACATGCGCGCCGGTCAGATGCCAGAACCCGATGACAACGGCATCAGCTAACTGAAAGTGCCTGTCAACGGATTGTGAGCGCCCGCTTCTGCCCCATGGTCGTCGGCAGCAGGCTGCGCTAAACCAGTGGGCAAGAGACTGGACAAGGGTACAAGGCGATGATCGAACAAGACTGGATCTGGGGCGCAGTCGGCGGGCTGATGATCGGCGGCGCGGCGGCGATCTATCTTCTGGTGAACGGCCGTATCATGGGGGCCTCGGGCATCCTCGGCGGCCTCGTGGATGGCACCGGGCGCAGCACGATAATGGAGCGGCTGGCCTTCCTATTCGGCGCGCTGGCGGTCCCGCCGCTTCTGGTGCCGCTTTATGACCGCGTGGATACCCAGATTACCACCAATCCGGTGATCATCATCGTGGCGGGGCTTCTGGTGGGCATCGGCACGCGGCTGGCAAATGGCTGCACCTCGGGGCATGGGGTTTGCGGCATCTCGCGCTTTGCGCCAAGAGGACTTGCCTCAACCGGGCTTTATCTCTTGGGCGGCGCGATCACCGTCCTGGTGTTCCGTCATCCGCTGGAGGTGATCTGATGGCCGGGCAAAACGCATCCACGGTCAAATTGCCGCTTGATCTTCGCGATCTGGTGGCCTTTGTGGCCGGCGGCCTTTTCGGAGCGGGCCTACTGGTTTCGGGCATGATCGACACCCGCAAGGTGCAGGGATGGCTGGATTTCTTTGGCGACTGGGACCCGACGCTGGCTTTTGTGCTGGGCGGTGCGGTCTTGCCGATGACCTTTGTCTGGCGCATCGCGGAACGGCGCTGCGTGTCGCTGCTTGGAACACCCATCCCGGACCGCAGCCCGGCAAAGCTTGACCGGGCACTGGTCACGGGGTCGCTGATGTTTGGCGCAGGCTGGGGGCTGGTCGGTTTGTGTCCCGGTCCGGCGCTTGCATCTTTTGCCATTGGCGGCTGGGGCGGCGCCCTCTTCCTCCTTGCCATGGTCTCGGGTATGGTCCTTGCACCGATGGTGGCCGGCTGGCTGTCATCCCGCACGACCTCCTGACGTCGCGCGCACTTACGCCAAGGACATTGCCATGACGCTCGACCTTCGCCGCCTGACCCCTGCCTATGCCGTCGCGCCGCAGATTGCGGTCGAGGATCTGGAGGCAATCCGCGCGGCGGGCTATGTCATGGTGATCGACAACCGCCCTGACGGCGAGATCCCCGGCGATCTTCAGGCCGAGGCCATGGCGACGGCGGCTGAGGCGGCGGGCTTGGCCTTTGTTGTCAACCCGGTTTACCCGGGCGAGTTCACGCCCGATCTGGTCGCCCGCCAACGCGCCGCCATTGAGGCGGCAGGTGGGCCGGTGCTGGCCTATTGCGCCTCGGGCAACCGGTCGACCGTGGTCTGGGAGTTGGTCCATGCTGGCCGTATCCCGACCGATGAGATGCTGGAGATTGCCGCGCGCAATGGCTATGCGCATGAACCCCTGCGTCCGCTGATCGAGGCTTTCGCCCGCCAGGCCTAAGGCAGATCACGCGCTTTGCCGTAGTCGGGCTGTGGGCTCTGTCCCGGCGATCGGTGCGGCTTGCATCCCCCCTGCAGGGCTTGTTTGGCTTGCGGGGGTGCCGGGTTGCGATGCCGCGACCGCCTCGGCAGGCACGCCGCGGCTGGCCGTTCCGCCCCCTGCAAGCGCGGCCGCCAGCCGCACCGCCCGCATTCCCCTGTTCTGTCCCAGCCGCCCCTCGGCCATCTTGCGGCCGTCCAGGCCTTCAAGGCTGATCCGCTCAAGCGCTGCGTCCCGCAGCACCAGTTCGTCACCAAACCCCAAAGCCATGATCCGTGCCAAGGGAAGCGAGATCCGCGTCAGCACCACCTCGATCCGCACGTGCGAGGCGCCAAGGGTTTCGGCCAGCGCCTCGGTGAACCTGCGTTCAGCGGCGGCCCCTTCACGCGCGACACCCGCGGTCACCGGCCGGGGTTGTTGCCCCCTGCCTTCCGCAGGAAGCGCAAGGATGACACGCCCCTGCCGCGCCCCGGCGCCGATATCCACCTCGGCCGAGATCACGCGATAGGAAAAATCTTCCAGCATCAAGCCCAAGGGGCGCGGATCATCAAGATAAGAGGCATAGCGCCAGCCCCCGGCCCAAACCAGATCGGCCTCGGTGGCAAGACCTGCCTCAAGATCGGCAAGTGCGGCATCAATCATCGGGGCAAGCATGGCGGCATCCGTGCGTGTGGCCTTGCGCGGGGCAGTTCCCTGGGTTGCGACGCGCCCGATGGTAAGAACCTCAACCATTGCCTGATAGACTTCTGGCCCCAGCGCCAGCATGCCCAGCCCCTCAGCCGGCCCTTCCAGAACCACGACAAGCGCACGTGCGGGCGGAACCTCCAACACCTCGGCAAGGCCAGCACGCAGTTGGGTGAGGCCCGTCACCTCAAGCGGTGCCTTGAGCTGATCGCGTGCCGCACGCGACAGGGCCAGCCGCCAACCCCGGTCGGCCCCCGGCCCGCCTTCGGCCATATCACCGCGCGCCGCCAACACCTTGCGCCGGATTACCCCGTCAACCACCCTGCCCTCCGTACCAGTCCAGAGCCAAGATCTGGCACAAACAGGTTGCCAAGTGCTTTACGCCCCCCCGCCCCCTGCGGGTTTTTCCAGCCGCAAGGGCAGCATGACCCGAAATGCCGCGCCGCGCTGGCCGGGAAGATAGGTGATCGATCCACCCAGATTGGTCATGATCTCACGCACAATGGCCAGACCAAGCCCCGCCCCGCCTGCGCGCATCTGATCGGTCAGCCGGGCGAATTTCTCGAAGATAAGCCTCTGGGATTCCTTCGGAATTCCCTTTCCATTGTCGATGAAGTCAACCGTGATGCGCCCGCTTTTCTGCCGAACGACAATCCGCAGAACGCCCGGATCGGCGTCGCAATACTTGCGGGCATTCGAGATCAGGTTGATGAACACCTGCACCAGACGGTCCGGATCGGTCAGCAGGTGGATTTCCTCGGCCACCGGGTCACGGATGATTTCGAACGCCCGGTCAGGCCGGGTCTGGCTGGCCGCCTGAACCGCCCGGTCGATCATGCTGCCCAGATGCACCAGATCCAGATTCAGCTGCACGGTGCCGTTCTCAAGAACCGACAGGTCCAGAAGATCATCCAGAAGCCGCGTCAGGCGAACCGCCTCGGAATGGATGATCCGCCCCGATTCCTGCACCATCTGGGGCGGAACATCCCCCTCGGTCAATATTTCGGAAAAGGCCCGGATCGAGGTCATCGGCGTGCGCAGCTCATGGCTGATCTGGCTCAGGAACGCGTCCTTCTGCACCGAAAGCTGGGTCAGCTTTTCATTCACCTCGCGCAATTGCCGGGCGGCGCGGGATAGTTCTTCCTGCTTGGCCTCAAGCTTGGCAGAGTATTCCATGATCTGTGCGGTCTCATTGGCCACAGCCATCAGATCTTCGACCGTCACCGTCGCCCGGCCGAACAGCTGACTGATCATAGCATGGGCGGTGGCAGCCCCCACCGACCCGGCCAGCCGCCGCTCGGCCTCGGCCAGGAATTCGGGCGTCAGGTCGGGCAGAAAACCCTCCTTGCCTTGGGCGCGGGCCTGGGATTCAAAAAAGGTCAACGCCTCTTCGCCCAGGATGCGTTGGGCCAGCGCCAAAAGCGCCTCGGGCTCGGCCTGGCCCTGGGTCCAGCCCAACCGTTCGGCCTGCGCCTCGCGGTCAAAGGCGTTGACAAAGGCCACGCCCTGAATGCGTTCCACCGGGTCAGGGAAGGTTACAAGCGAGACAAGAGCAAAGAGCACCGCATTGAGCGACAGCGACCAGAACACCGAATGAACAAGCGGATCCATACCCTCGGTGCCGAAAAGCGCGCGCGGGCGCAGCCAGTCAAGGCCGAAAAGCCCATTGGAAAAGACCTGTGCCGACAAGACCGCCCCTTCGCAAAACGAGGGCAGAAACAGCGTATAGGCCCAGACGACAAAGCCCGCGATCAACCCGGCCAAGGCTCCGGCCTTGGTGGCGCCGCGCCAGAAAATGCCACCCAAAAGCGCTGGCAGGAACTGCGCCATCCCGGCAAAGGCGATCAGCCCGATGGCTGCCAGCGCCTCTGATCCACCCGAGATGCGGTAGTATAGAAAGCCAAGCGCCAGCACCGCGAGAATCGCCAGACGCCGGGTCAACAGGACCCCGCCGCGCAGATTGCCCGACATTGCCGCATCTGGCCGCAGCCGCAGCCAAAGCGGCATGACCACGTTGTTGGAAATCATCGTGGCCAGCGCAATGGTCTCGACAATCACCATCGAGGTGGCACTGGAAAAGCCGCCCAGAAAGGCCAGCATGGCCAAGGCGCCCTGCCCTTCTGACAAGGGCAGCGTCAGCACCAGCATGTCCGGATTGGCCTCGGCCGGCATGCGTTCCAGCCCCACCACAGCGATGGGCAGGATGAAAAGGCTCATTGCAAACAGATAAAGCGGAAAGGCCCATGAGGCGCGCGCCAGATGCGCCTCGTCGACGTTTTCCACCACCATGACCTGAAACAACCGCGGCAGGCTGATCACCGCCGCCGCCGACAGCGCGATCAGCCCGATCCAGCGGTCGGCCTGCATCTGCCAGCCCGGCAGATCTACCGCCGCGATCTTGTCGATCACCGCGCCGATGCCGCCCGCCATGCCCCAGACGACAAAGATGCCAACGGCCAAAAGAGCAACCAGCTTGACCACTGCCTCGACTGCAATGGCGGTGACGATGCCGTGATGCTGTTCCTTGGCGTCAAGATTGCGGGTGCCAAAAAGAATGGTGAACAGTGCCAGCCCCGCCGCCACCCAAAGCGCGATATCCTCATGGCCGGGCAAAAGCCAGGCCTCGGGCGTATCTTGGGCAAAGACCGAAAAAGACAGGGTCATCGACTGCAGTTGCAGGGCGATATAGGGCGTCGTTGCGATCACGGCGATCAACGTCACCACGACGCCCAGGATGTTTGATTTGCCAAAGCGGCTGGAAATCAGGTCGGCGATCGAGGTCACACGCTGCTGGCGACCGATCCGCACCAGTTTGCGCAGGATCAGCCACCAGCCGACAAAGACCAGCGTCGGGCCAAGATAGACCGTCAGAAACTCGATCCCCGAACGCGCCGCATAGCCAACCGCACCGTAAAAGGTCCAGGCGGTGCAATAGATGGACAGCGATAGCGTATAGACCAACGGAGAGCGCAAGAACCCCATCCGGCCTTGTGTCGCCCGGCGCTCGACAAAAAAGGCGACGGAAAACAGGAATATCACATAGATCAGGCAGGACAGGACAAGAAGGTTGAACGGCATCTCAGCGCGGGTCCTCGCTGGCGCGCCGCGGCGGCACCACCAGATCCGCCTGCGGCTCAGGCTCAGCCTCGCTGTCGGTGGCCGACAGGCCGGGCGCAAGCACGGCGGCGGCGGCGATCAACAGCGCCCATAGCACGAAAAGATAGATCGCATCGCGCACATCGCCCGAACTGTCGCGCCCCAGCGCCGGCAAGAGCATGAGAAGCAAGCCCAGAACCGGCAAAAGCCGGGCAGCATCGCGCAGGCGGCGGCGGCGATAGACCGCACGGGCCAGAAACAGCGGAGCGCCGGGCAAGCGCCTAACCCTCCATCAGCGCGCGCACCTGCGCCCGCATCTCGGCATTGGAAAAGGGCTTTGACATGAAGGCCGACACCCCGGCCCGCTCAGCCGCCTCTCGGTCTCGACCCTGGCCCTTGGCCGTCAGCATCAAGACGCGCAACGCCTCGGTTGCAGGGTTGGCGCGCAATGAGGACAGGATCTCAAGCCCGCTCATCCCCGGCAGCATCAGGTCCAGAATCACCAGATCGGGCTGAACGTCGGCCACACGCGGCAAGGCCTGCGCGCCGTTGTCCTCAAGTCACCTCCCAGCCGTCCCGCGACAGGATAAAACGGATCGCTTCCGCGATGTTCGGCTCATCTTCAATGAGCAGCACGCGCCCGGACATGGTCCCCTCCCCGCCTTGCTGTCACCTGGACTTGACTATTCCCGCAAAACGGACGGCTGTCAAAAATTCTTGGCAGAGAAAGCACCGCTATCCGCGCAGGATCGAGGGCTCGCGGCGCGCCGGGCAGGCCGTGCGCGGGCAGATCCGACAGGTCGGCCCGACCTCCAGCGCGGTCTCTGGCCCTGCGGGTTCGGGCTGCACCAGCATGGCGGCTTCGCGCAACTCTGGGCCGCGGAAGCCGGCCGGAAAGCGGGTCTGGCAGAAGGCACGCGCGCGAAACCGCGCGCCTTGCGGTCCGCGCAAGGCGATCACTGCCTCGACCGGGGTTTCGGGCCGGGTCAAGGCGGTGAACAGTGGCCAAAGCGGGCATGCCGCGCCAAAGCGGGGCGAGGAAAACCCCGGCACCGTCTTGCGCAATACAAGCGTGCCAGATCCGTCGCAGACCAAAAGCCCCATGACAGAGCCTGGACGCAGCGCGATCCGACGAAAGGCGGCCAGCACCGGCACCCCAAAGGCCCCTGCAATCGCCAAGGGATCCGGCCCCAACTCGGCAAGGGCCGCGCCAAAAGGCTCATCCGGCATGACGGCCAGATCTCCGGCCATCTGGCGCTGCAACCCCTCGGCCAGTGCCCGGCCTGCGCCCGAGGCAAGATGGGTCGACTGCGTCAGATCCTCGGGCCCGACCACCTGCCAATCACAGGCCTCGGCCCAGGCCTCCACCTCTTCCTGCGGCGAGGCGATGGATTGTTCCTGCCCCGAAGCCGCGCCATCAAGATAGGCCACCAGCGCCTCGGCCCCCTGGGCCAAACGCTCGCTGTCGGCATGCAGGTTCTGATGGAACCTGCGCCGCCAATCGGGCTCGATATCATCGGTATCGGCCAGAATCGCCGCCGTTGTCCGCACCGATGAGACCGCCGACAAGACTTCGTGCAGACTGGCCGACAGATGCGGGTCATGCGCCATCCGGTCGCTCAGCACCTCAACCACGCGCCCCAGCGCGCGGCTCCGCTCATGAAGTTCCCCCAAAGCGGCTGCCCAGCCGGGAAAGCGACCCACAAGCTCGTCAAGCCGGTCGACCTCGGCCCCTGCCCCCGGCACCGCCGCCGCTGCCGCACGCAAGCTGTCAAGACGCCCCTCGGCGTGGCTTTCCTGCAGGCTTTCCATACTGACATCCAACGCCGCCGCCAGCCGCACCAAGAGCCCCTCGGCAATCCGTCGGCGGTTATGTTCGATCAGGTTCAGATAGCTTGCCGAAATGCCCACCTCGGCCGCCAGATCGGCCTGCCGCAGGCCCAAGGCCTGCCTGCGCTCGCGCAAGCGGGTTCCGGTCAAGGCGGACAGCGGCATGAACCCTCCATGGCTTTGTAAAGAAGTTTACAAACCCCGCAGCAATCCGCAACCCCGCACAGGCCCATGAAAAAGGGGCGCAAGGTTTCCCCTGCGCCCCTTCTTGTTCCTTCAAGCCGCTGTTATTGCAGCGCCTTGTCGGTGATCACATGGGTCCATGCGCCTTCAGGGGTCTTGGTGATGACCGGGTCCGAGCCGCCCGACATCAGCGCCGCAACCGTGCGCTCATAGTCAGCCGGGTCAAGCGCGCCATTCGAACCGGCGGTCAGCTTGG
>VGDH01000051.1 GCA_016869835.1 Alphaproteobacteria bacterium | reverse complement strand
TTTCAGCATCTCTCCCGTCACAAGCCCCGGCTTGCCCACCGCGACAAAGACCGCATCCGCCGCGCGGGAATGCACCGCAACCTGCCGCGTCATATGGTGACAGACCGTCACCGTCGCGCCCAGACCCATCATCAGAAAGGCAATCGGCTTGCCCACAATCTCGCTGTGGCCGATCACACAGACATCCAGCCCCTCCATCCGCAGGGGCAGGGTTTTCAGGATCTCCACCGCCGCCACCGCCGTGCAAGGGCCCAGCGTCAGATCGTTGTAAACGATATTGCCGATGGATGACGGGTGCATCCCCTCGACATCCTTCAACGGATGCACCGCCTTTTGCAGCGCCTTGACCGGAATATGGGCAGGAAGCGGCCGCTGGATGATCACCCCGTTGACGCGCGGATCGGCGTTCAACCCGGCGATAACGCCCTGCAACTGCTCCAGCGAAATCGTCTCGGGGTAATTGCGCGCCTCAAAGGCAACGCCCGAAGCCTCGGCCGACTTCTGCTGATTGCGGACATAAAGCTCGGCCGCCGCGACATCGCCCACCGAAATCGACACCAGACGCGGCGCCCAACCGGCATTTGTCAGGGCCTGCGCCGCGCCGCGGGTCTCTTCGCGCATCCGGGCCGCAATGGCCTTGCCGTCAATGATGGTTGCCGTCATGTCACCCCTTCAGGGGCGGGTCTGCCCCAAAGTTCTTTCTTCCCGGGCAATCGACCAATCAATCAGCCGTCGCCAAAGATCCTCGACCAGATCGGGGTCCAGCGCCTGTGCCCCCGCCTCGGCGCGCACCTTCGCCACCACCTCTTCCACACGCGCATCAATCCGCGCCGGCAGGCCGTTTCCCCGTTTCAGTTGCGCCGCGCGATCAATATAACCCGCGCGAGCGCTCAGCTTGGCTACGATCCCGGCATCCAGCGCATCAATCGCAGCGCGAAGTTCGGTCATGTCGTGGCAATCCTGCGGGGCCTTCATCGCTTGTCCTCCCATGGGTCGGGCGTGAGGTATGCCCCCACGCCCGGAAGTTCAAGCCAAAGCCCCCGACGATCAGAACAGCCCTTCGACGTGGCCCTGATCGTTCAGCCGGATCACTTCCGCGCTCGGCACCTTGGGCAGGCCCGGCATGGTCATGATTTCCCCGCAGATCGCCACGATGAAGCCAGCCCCGGCCGACAGGCGCACTTCGCGCACCGGCACCGAATGGCCGGTCGGCGCACCGCGCACGGTCGGGTCGGTGGTGAAGGAATACTGCGTCTTGGCCACGCAGATCGGCAGGTGGCCATAACCGGCCGCTTCCCAAGCCTTGAGCTGGTCGCGGATCGACTTGTCGGCGATCACCTCATCGGCGTGATAGATGCGCTTGGCGATGGTCTCCAGCTTCTGGAACAGCGGCATCTCATCGGGGTAAAGCGGCGCGAAATTCGCCGAACCCGATTCCGCCAGCTGCACCACCTTGTGCGCCAGATCCTCGATCCCGGCCGAGCCGTTCGCCCAGTGCTTGCACAGGATGGCCTCGGCGCCCTGCTCGGCCACATAGGCCTTCACGGCGGCCACTTCGGCATCGGTGTCGCTGTAGAAGTGGTTGATCGCCACGACGACCGGCACGCCGAACGACTTCACGTTGGCGATGTGACGGCCGAGGTTCGGGCAGCCCTTCTGCACGGCAGCCACATTCTCGGCCCCCAGATCGGCCTTGGCCACGCCACCGTTCATCTTCATGGCGCGCACCGTGGCCACGATCACCGCAGCGGCGGGCTTCAGCCCGGCCTTGCGGCACTTGATGTCAAAGAACTTTTCAGCGCCAAGGTCCGCCCCGAAACCGGCTTCGGTCACAACATAGTCACCCAGCTTCAACGCGGTCTTGGTCGCGATGACCGAGTTGCAGCCATGGGCGATATTGGCGAACGGGCCGCCATGCACGAAGGCCGGGTTGTTTTCCAGCGTCTGCACCAGGTTCGGCTGCATCGCGTCCTTCAGAAGCACGGTCATCGCGCCATCGGCCTTGATGTCGCGGGCATAGATCGCCTTCTTGTCGCGGGTATAGGCCACAACGATGTCGCCCAGACGCTTTTGCAGGTCCTCAAGGTCATTCGACAGGCACAGGATCGCCATGACTTCCGACGCCACCGTGATGTCAAACCCGGTCTGACGCGGGAAGCCATTCGACACACCGCCAAGGCTGACCACGATATCACGCAGCGCGCGGTCGTTCATGTCCATGACGCGGCGCCACACCACACGGCGCTCGTCGATGCCCAGCTCATTGCCCCAATAGATGTGGTTGTCGATCATCGCCGACAAGAGGTTGTGGGCGGATGTGATGGCGTGGAAGTCGCCGGTGAAGTGCAGGTTCATCTCTTCCATCGGCACAACCTGCGCCATACCGCCGCCAGCCGCGCCACCCTTCATCCCGAAGTTCGGGCCAAGCGAGGCTTCGCGGATGCAGATCACGGCCTTCTTGCCGATGCGGTTCAGACCGTCGCCCAGACCCACGGTGGTGGTGGTCTTGCCCTCGCCCGCAGGCGTCGGGTTGATCGCGGTCACCAGGATCAGCTTGCCGTCCTTCTTGCCGGCCAGCGACTTGATGAACTCCTGGCTCACCTTGGCCTTGTCATGGCCATAGGGCAGCAGGCTTTCCGACGGGATGCCCAGCTTGGCCCCGATCTCCATGATGTTCTTCTTCTTCGCTTCACGCGCGATTTCGATGTCGGTTTTGAAGGCCATTTCACTCTCCCAAGGGGTGGGTTTTCCCGTTTCCGACGTGATAACGGGCAAATCGTGCTTTAGACGAGCCTTTTCCGACATGTCCCGCGCGGTTTTCGCCAGCGGCTGTTTCCGATGGGAAATCTCGGGTGAAAAGCCGGAGAATTGCGGCGAAAGGCGAAAAGCTGCGCCACAGGCGGCCTGAGGCAGGTCATTCCGCGCGTGCGGCCTCCAGATGCGCCCAGACCGGCTGATCGGGAACATGCAGCCGGATCGTATCGCCAAGGCTAAACAGCCCCTCCCGCTCGACCCAGGCCGTCACCCCCCGCCGCCCCTTGGCCGCGGTCCTGTAACGCTTGCCAAAGCCGGGGTGCTGGCCCTCGATCGGGCGGGCGGGCAGCGTGCAGGGTCGGTTGTTCATGTCGACCACCAAGGTCGCCCCGCTTTGGCCCTGCAGGCGCGACGAAGGCGGCAGATGGCTGAAATCGGGAATCCCCTCGATCAACATGGTCGCGCCCACCAGCGCCGGGTCCAAGCCGTCCAGCCCCATCGCCGCCGCCGTGGCCGCCAGATCCTCGGCCGACAGGATCGAGAACTGCCGGGTGTTGCGGATCTCGGTATTGCGCTTGTAAAGCGCCGCCACCCGGCTGCAGGCCGGGCGCGTCAGCCCGCCATGCGCCTCGCCCTCGGGTCCGGCGAACCTTGCCGTCAGGCTGCGGCAGGGCGCGCTTTCCAGCGCCGTCGCCCGGTCGTCGACATGCCCCAGCCACACGATCCGGCCGATGAATTGCGTGGGTTTCAAGGCGCTCATGGCATCGTCTCCAGGGTGACGGGGCGCGCGAGGCGCATCTCACAAAGCAAAACCCCGAGGCCAGGTGGGCCTCGGGGGATGTCTGGTCTGCCGTGTCAGGCCAAGGGCTCTGGCGACGGGTCTGGCGTCGCCTTGGGCTTGCGGGCGCGGGTTTTCGGGATCGAGATCACCCCTTCCCCGCCCCCGACCGCCGGTGGCGTGCCATCGTCATCGGCGGTGGGCTTGCCCCCGTCGATCACGCGTTTGATCTCATCACCGGTCAGGGTCTCATATTCCAAAAGCCCCTTGGCCAGCCGCTCGAACTGCTCGGACTGCTCGGTCAGGATGCGCCGCGCGGTGTCATAGCCCTCGTCGATCAGGCGCTTTACCTCGCCCTCGATCAGCATCTTGGTCTCGGCCGACACCGAAAGCCCGGCGGTCTTGCCCTGATAGCCCTCATGCGCCTCGGCATAGTCGATGTTGCCGACCGCATCCGACATGCCCCAGCGCAGCACCATGGCGCGCGCCAGCGCGCTGGCCTGCTGGATGTCGCCCGACGGGCCGTTGGACACGCCTTCCTCACCCCATTTGATGATCTCGGCCGCCTTGCCGGCCATGGTCATGGCGATCTTCTGCTTGCACTCATCCTTGTGCCAGTTCAGCCGGTCGATCTCGGGCAAAGACACCACCATGCCCAAGGCCCCCCCGCGCGGAATGATCGTGGCCTTGTAGACCGGATCACATTTCGGCAGCGCCATGCCCACAATCGCGTGGCCCGCCTCATGATAGGCGGTGTGTTCCTTCTGTTCCTGCGTCAGCACCATCGACCGACGCTCGGCCCCCATCATCACCTTGTCCTTGGCGGCCTCAAAGTCGGCCATGGCGACAAAGCGGCGGCCCAGACGGGCGGCGATCAAGGCGGCCTCGTTGACAAGGTTCGCCAGATCGGCCCCCGAGAAACCCGGCGTGCCGCGCGCAATGACGCGCAGGTCCACATCCGGCCCCGAAGGCACCTTGCGGGCATGAACCGACAGGATCTTCTCGCGACCCTTGATATCAGGGTTCGGCACATGGATCTGGCGGTCAAAGCGACCGGGGCGCAACAGCGCGGGGTCCAGCACGTCCTTACGGTTGGTGGCGGCCACGATGATCACACCGTCATTCGCCTCAAACCCGTCCATTTCCACCAGAAGCTGGTTCAAGGTCTGCTCGCGCTCGTCATTGCCGCCGCCCATGCCGACGCCACGCGCCCGGCCCACAGCGTCAATCTCGTCGATGAAGACGATGCAGGGCGCGTTTTTCTTGGCCTGCTCGAACATGTCGCGCACGCGGCTTGCACCCACGCCGACGAACATTTCGACAAAGTCAGAGCCCGAGATGGTAAAGAACGGCACCCCCGCCTCACCCGCAATGGCGCGGGCCAAGAGCGTCTTACCCGTGCCGGGCGGGCCAACCAGAAGTGCGCCCTTCGGAATCTTGCCGCCCAGACGGCTGAACTTCTGCGGGTTGCGCAGGAATTCCACGATTTCCTCAAGCTCTTCCTTGGCCTCGTCAATCCCGGCCACGTCGTCAAAGGTCACCCGGCCATGCTTTTCGGTCAAAAGCTTGGCGCGTGATTTGCCAAATCCCATGGCCCCGCCACGCCCGCCGCCCTGCATCCGGTTCATGAAGAAAATCCAGATGCCGATCAGCACGATGAACGGCAGCCACAGCGACAACAGGCTCATGAAGCCCGATGATTGCTGCGGCTCGGCCCGCACCTCAACGCCCCTGCCGATCAGCCGTTCGGTCAGACCCGGATCATTCGGCACCACGGTGGCAAAACGGTTGCCGGTGGTATCGGTCGCCACCAAACGCTCCCCGTCAATGGTGGCCGAGGCCACCTCGCCCTTGTCGACGCGCTGAATGAATTCGGAATAGGACACCGTCCGCGAGGCGGTGGTGGTCTGATTGCCGCCAAAGGCGTTGAAAAGCACCAGGATCAGAAGAAACAGAACGACCCAGAAGGCGATGTTTCGTGCGTTGCCCACGAAGAGACTCCAAGTAAGGGTGCCGAGGCCCCGGGGGCCATGATCGGCGGTTGTGCTTAAGATAGAGATAACTTGCCCGGGTTCAATGCGATAAGATGAATTCGGCCAGTCCCTGCGACAGATCGGCCTGATATGGCCCATCGGGCAGCGCCAAAGGTGCCGCAACCAGCGTTTGGCCCCGCCAAACCGCCGGGCTTTGCCGCAGCGCCTCCCGCAGGGGGGCTGCGCTCAGGGCGCCGTTATGGGGCAAGGCACCGGGCAGGGCCGCGCACTGGCGCAGGCCCTCGGCCCCCAGCGCGGCAATGCTGCAGCCCGGATCGGCCGGGCCGCTCAACCGCCAGCGATGGTCCCAGATCTGGCTCAGGGGCACCGGCCCCATCACCGCCCGCACCTCGCGCATCAGATAAAGCCGCCCGCGCCTGTGCAGGAACCGCACCCCACCCAACTGGGCATCCGCGCCCATGTCAAGCCGGGCCTGCAAGGCGGTAAGCTGCGCGCCGCGCGGCGGATAGTCAGCACCCGCCATCCACTGGATCGCCCCGGCCAGAAGCCGCCTTGCAATCTCGGGATCCAGCGCGGCCAGCGTGCCGGGCGCCATGACCAGCCCGCCTGCCAGATCCTCCATCCCCCGCGCCGCCTCGGCCGTGGCCGCGACCAGCACCTGACGCGCTGCGGCCAGATGGCTCAGGCTTGCGCCCAGCGTCGCGGCCGTGATGCCTAGGGGCGCCAGTGCCGCCAACGCCCGGCGCGCCTTGACGCGGGCAAAACGCCGGTTGTCATTGCTTGGATCCTCGATCCAGCCGACCGCTTGGCGCCGCAGATCGGCGCGCAGGCTCTCGCGGCTCAAGGGCAGGAACGGGCGATGCCAGACCACGCCCGCCTCCTGCCACCGGGGCCGCATCCCCGACAGCCCGTCCAGCCCGGCGCTGCGCGCAAGGTTCATCACAAAGCTTTCGGCATTGTCATCGGCGGTATGGCCCAAAAGCACATGGCCAATCCCCGCCCCCCGCGCCCATTCAGCAATCAAGGCCAGCCGCGCCCGCCGGGCCTGATCCATCAGATTGCCGCCAGACCCCGGCCCCGTCCAGCGCAGGATGTCATGAGCAATGCCGAGCGATCCGCACAAGGCCCCCACCGCGCGCGCCTCATCGGCACTTTCCGCGCGCAAGCCGTGATCAACCGTCACCGCCCGCACATGGCCGGGATAGGCGGCACGGGCCGCCAGCAACAAGGCGACAGAATCGCCCCCCCCCGAAACGGCAACGCCGATGGCAGGCGGCGGGGCATCGGCGAAAACACGTCTGACCGCCTCGCGCGGGGCCTCCGGGTCAGCCGTCACTGACAGCCCAGACCCTGCCGCGACACATCGGCATTGGTGGCATGAATGGTGCCAGGAAACCGCACCGGCACTTCGGCCAGCGTCACGCAGGCATCGGGCACCTGCCCCAGATCGCCCAAGGCCTGCCCCAGCTTCAACAAGGATTCGGCGGCAAATGGCCCGTCCGACTTGCCCGAAAACGCGTCAAGATAGGCCCGCGCCGCGCCTGCGGTATCGCCAAGCTGGCCCAGGGCCTCTCCACGCAGAAAGGCCGCCTCCTGGCTCAGCGGCCCGCCAGGATAGGATTGGGCAAAGGTCGCAAAGAGGTCAGCGGCGGCGCGAAAGTAACCCTGACCGAGCACCTCCTTGGCCCGGTCAAAGTCGGCTTGTTCGCCCATGGCCAGTTCCGGCCCGGCCCCCGCCGCCGGGGCGGGGTCTGCGCCTGCGGTGGGTGTGGCCGGGGCCGCCGCCCCGCCCGCAGCATCGCCCCCCAACATGGGGGTTTCCGGCAGATTGGCCGGATCGCAGCCTTCGGTCACCTCGCACAGCCGATATTCCAGATCGCCGATGCGGTTGGTGCCATCACTGACCACCCGGGTCAGCCGCAACTCGATCTCTTCGGCACGCGACGTCAACCGCATCAACTCGGCCTCGATCGCATCTATGCGCTGCAACACATCGCCCGCGCCGAAACTGCCCCCCGTGGCCCCCGTGGCCACGGTTTCCGATTTCAGCGCGGTGAACTCGGCCATCAACTGGCCGAGCTCGGCCTTGATGTCGGCCAGCGTCTGCGCGCGGTCCTGCGCCTGCGCGGGCAAGCCAAGCAGGGGCAGAACGGCAAAGGACGCAGACAGAACCAGCCAACGCAACATCAGATCAGACCCCCGAACCCATCGAAAGGACCGTCACCGCCCGGCGGTTGCGGCTATAGCAGGATTCATCCGAACACACTTCGATCGGGCGCTCCTTGCCATAAGAGATGGTCTTCATCCGGTCCGGCGCAACTCCTTGCGCCATCAGGAACTGCTGCACCGCCGCCGCACGACGGGCGCCCAGCGCAAGGTTGTATTCCCGCGTGCCCTGCTCGTCGGCATGGCCTTCGACGATGATCGCATAGCTCGGGTTCGACGCCAGCCATTGGGCCTGGCCCTGCAGGATGGTGCGCGCCTCGGGCGACAGGGTGGACTGGTCAACGGCGAACAGCACGCGGTCGCCGACCGTCTGGTTGAAATAGGCGATCGAGGTCGGATCATTGGGATCGCCCAGACCGGTGGTGTCCACGAAACCGCCTGCGCCGCCATCGGCACCGGGGCCGCCCGCGCCAAAGCGGTCGGGGTTGTTACAGGCCGCCAGGCCAAGGGCTGCGACAAGAAGAAGGGCTTTGGGCATGAGGGTCATGATGGTGTCCTTATGGATCTGGGTTTGCTCGATTGGGGTGATCTTAGCAGCTTCTGTGCCGCCTGTGAATCGGGTGTCTTGCGCTCATCGCCCCCTTCGGGGCTCTTTGCAGGCTGCGGTCGCCGCCCCGGCGAAGAGGCCCCGGAACGGGGCAACGATGAGCCTCAGGGCAAGAGGGGTGACCAGGCCGGGTCCGAGGCCGGGCCTTCGGTCGGCACCGGCTTCAAGTTGCGCCCCGAAATATCGACCGAGAACAACTGCGCCTGCCCACCTGCGCCCGCGCTTTCGCGGGTGAACATCACCACGCGGCCATTCGGCGCCCAGGTCGGGCCTTCGTCGAGGAACGATGCGGTCAACAGCCGCTCTTCGCTGCCTTCGGTGCGCATGACACCAATGTGGAACCGGCCCTCGTTTTGCTTGGTAAAGGCGATCATGTCGCCGCGCGGGCTCCAGACCGGGGTGCCATAGCGCCCCTTGCCGGCCGAAATCCGCACCGCCTCGCCGCCACCGGCTGACATGATATAAAGCTGCTGGTTGCCCGAGCGGTCGCTTTCAAACACGATCTGGCTGCCATCGGGGCTGAACGAAGGCGCGGTCTCGATCGAGGGCGCATTGGTCAACTGCCGCAATCCGCCGCCGTTCACGCTCATCGCGTAAATGTCGGTATTGCCGCCCTGTTCCAGACTGAACACCACCGTGCCGCCATCGGGGGAAAACCGCGGCGCAAAGGTCATGGTGCCGGGAATTTCGCCCAAGGACCGGGTCTGCAGGCTTCCCACATCCATGATGTAGATCTGCGGAAAACCCGAGGCATAAGAGGTAAACAGGATCCGGTCACCCGACGGCGAAAAGCGCGGCGCCAGCACGATCGACGAGCTGTCGGTCAGATAGGCGACATTGGCCCCATCATAATCCATCACCGCCAGCCGCTTTTGCCGCTGGTTCTTCGGCCCGCTCTCGGCGACAAAGACGACGCGGCTGTCGAAATAGGGGCCTTCGCCGGTGATCCGTGAATAGACCGCATCGGCCACCTTGTGCGCCATGCGCCGCCAGCTGCCGGGGGTGCCTGCAAATTGCAACCCCTCGCCCAAAGGCTGGCCGGTAAAGACGTCAAACAGCCGGAACTTGACGACAATCCGATCGCCACTGGCCTGCACCGCGCCCACGATCAGCGCCTGGGCATTGATCGCCTGCCAGTCGTTATAGGCAATCGGCGCATCAAAGGCGGTGATGCCCGAGATATGCGCCTCGGCCGGAATCTCGCGGAACAGGCCAGTGCCGGCCAGGTCGGCGGCCACCACGCGGGTGATATTGGCGGCGAAATCGCCCGCCCCGCCCTCGTCGACAAAGGTTGGCACCGCAAAGGGCATCGGTTCGATCACCGGGCTGTCGATGACAATGTTCAACTCGGCCCGCGCGGGCTGGGCCGCGACAAGGCCGCAAAGCCCGATCATCAGGGCGGCGGCAAAGGATTTCATCACTGTCATCTTGTCCTCGTTTGTCACGGGAAGTCTTTCGGTCTGGACGTTCCGGCCAGACTGCCCCTGGGGCAGCAGGAACCGGACGGGGAAAATCGGGCGGCGCATCTGCATCTTACCGCAACCTCATGCCAGAGGCATCGAAGGTCAGATTCATGACGTTCCATTGGCCATATTTCGCCGGGTCAAGCTGATAGCCGGGCTTGCCGCCACAGCCGCGCACGCCGCGCACCACGGCCCGCTTGGCCGCCTCAAAGGCCTGCTGGGCGGCGGCATCATCGCCGCCTTCATAGCTTGTCATCTGGATCGAGGGACCGATGGGCGTGCCATCCTCGTTCATCTCGACGCGCATCACCAGCTTCACCCGCTGCGCCGCACTCGACAGGCTGCCGATGTTCCAGCACGAATTGATCGCCACGCGCACGCCGTCCTTTTCGCCCGCCGTCATCGGCGGGCCCTCGGGCAGGCCGGTGTCAGCGCTTGACGTTTCGGTCGCGGCCGCTTCGGCCAGGGCGGCGGCAATCGCCTCGGCCTCGGCATCCACCTGCGCCTCGGCCTCTTCGGTCGCCTGCGCCTCCGGCTCGGGCGCCTCATCGGCCTGCACCTGACGCTCGGGCCGTGACTGCGGGCGCAAGGACCGCGTGGGCGCCAGTTCCGGCGCATCGCTTTCGGTCGCATCGGGCGAGATCATCGCAGCGCTTTCCTCGGGCGCGGCGGCGGGCTCGGTGGTCTCCACCACCTCGGCCTCGGGCTCGGCCTGATCGGACACCTCGGGCGTCGCCTCCTCGGCCACCTCGGGCGTGTCCTGCTCGCTTTCCACCGGCACATCGGTGATGCGCTGCGCCGGGCGCGGCTTGGGCGCGATCGTGCTTTCGGGCACCGGAATGGGCTGCTCTTCCTCGGCCACCTGCGGGGCAGGCTCGGGCACGGCAATCGGCTGCACCTCGGGGGCAACCGGCACCGTGTCGGGCAGGATCTCTTCGACTGGGGCCGGCTCCTGAGGCGCCTCAGGCTCGGGCAAAGCGGTGTCCACCGGCTCGGGCGGCTCGACCACCGGCGGCTCCTCGGCAGGCTCGGCCGCCGGATCAGGCTTTGGCGCCGCCGCCATCATCGCCTGAAACTCGCCCTCGGTCAAAAGCGAGACCTCGGCCACCTCCATGGGCGGCATGTCCTTGGGATGGAACAACCATTCGCCAAAGACCGCCCAAAGGATCACCCCCAGGTGGCCGATGGCCGAAGCCGTCGTCGCCTTGTCCATGTTGCCCAAGCCCAGGCTGCCCAAGTTCATCGCGCGGCCTTAGTTGCTGCCATCCATCTTCGGACCACCGGAATCGGTGACCAACCCGATGTTGTTGAACCCGCCCGCACTCAAGGCCCCCATCACCTGCGCGACCCGCTTATAGGCCAAGGCCCCATCGGCGCGCAAAAAGACCTTGTCCGAGGTGCGCTCGGCCGCGATGGCGGTCAGCTTGGGGATCAGATCGGCATCCGACACTTCGGTCGTCTGCAACAGGATCAGCCCATCGGCCGTGATCGTGATGGTCAGCGGCTCTTCTTCCTCGTTTGGCATCGCACTGGCGGCGGTGTCGGGCAATTCGATCGGCACCCCCACCGTCAGCATCGGCGCGGCCACCATGAAGATGATGAGCAACACCAGCATCACGTCGACAAACGGCGTAACGTTGATCTCGCTCATCGCGGCCGATGCCCCGCGGCGGCGGCCCCTGCGGCCGCCCCCACCCGATTTCTTCATCACGCCCCCGCCCATGGCTCAGGCGTCCAGCTGGCGCGACAGGATGGTGGCGAACTCGTCGGCAAAGGCCTCATAGCCGCCCAGGATATGCTCACTGTCGGCGTTCAGCTTGTTATAGAACACCACGGCCGGAATGGCGGCAATCAGGCCAATCCCGGTGGCCAGAAGCGCCTCGGCAATCCCCGGCGCCACGACGGCCAGGTTGGTGTTCTGGCTGATGGCGATCTGCTCGAAGGAATGCTTGATCCCCCAGACCGTGCCAAACAGCCCGATGAACGGCGCGGTGGCCCCGGTGGTGGCCAGGAAGGACAGGCCCTTGTTCAAGACCTCAGATTCCCGCGAAATCGCGACATCCATCGCCCGGTCGATCCGCGCCTGCGCGCCTGCGATCAACCCGCCATCCTGCCGATGGCTGCGCCGCCATTCCAGCATGCCCGCCGAAAAGATCTTTTCCGAGGCCCCCTGCGGGTCGCCGCCGATCTTTTCAAAAAGCTCATCCAACGGTTCGCCCGACCAGAAGGCCTGATCAAAGACCGAGGCTTCGGCCCGCGCGGCCCGAAACATCAGGTGTTTGCGGATGATGATGGCCCATGACCAAAAGGACATGATCAAGAGCGCGATCATCACGATTTTCACCGTGAGGGTCGCGCGTGCAAATAGGGCGAGCATGGAGAAATCAATCTCCGCCGCCATTCCGATGGCTTCCGTTTCCATTACGCCTGCTCTTCTGACACGGGTCTACGCCCGCCTGATACAAATGATTCTAGCAAGGTTTGAGGGGGATTGCCAACACATCTGCGTCAATGGCGGATTTGCGCCCAGCTATGTCGCAAACCCCTGCCCATATGTCGCAAAGCGCCGCCGTTCAGGGCTGCAACGCCGCCCGAACCGCCGCCGGAAGCCGCGCCGGCGCGCCGGTCTGGTGCAAACAGACCAGCACCACCCGCGCCTTAAACAGCCGCTCCGCGCCGCGCCAGACCTCCTGGCGCAGCGTCAGGCTCGCGCCGCCCAGCGCCTCCAGATCAGTGGTCACCGTCACGAGATCATCGAACTTCGCGGGCTTCAGATAGTCCGCCTCCAGCTTGCGCACGGCAAAGACGATGCCCGCCTCAGCCTTCAAAGCGCCCTGATCAATCCCGCGCTCCCGCACCCACTCACTGCGGCCACGCTCGATGAACTTCAGGTAATTGGCGTAATAGACGATCCCGGCCAGATCGGTATCCTCGTAATAGACGCGAACCGCAAAGGCATGGGTCATGTGCTTTCCCCCGTGATCTCTCTGGCCAGTCCCAGCCGACCGATCTCCCCGACATGGTCCGCAAGCGCCGTCCGCCCCTTCGGCGACAGGCCATAAATACCTAAAGCCACCCGCTCAAACCAGCCGTAATGATCGGCTCGCATCAAATCGGTCGCCCGCGCCACCCCGGCGCGATGGGCCACATCTGCCCCCTTCAAAGGCCCCGCCGCAAGGGCCGCAAGACAGCGCAAGGCGTCCTGCCGATAGGCCGTCATCCGCTTGACCCCCGTCGTGCCGCCCTGATTGGGGTCGCCCACCCGGCGCTGAAACTCGCGCAGCAACCGCCCGGCGCGGGCCGTGTTGCGGCGCGGCAGATAAGGGCCGGGGTCAAGATGCGCCTCCACCCCCGCGCCCGGATCGACCGCCAAAAGCCCAAGGCTCAAACGCTGACACAGGCTAACAATATCCTTGTATCGCGCCGGCCAGCCCTTTTTCGGCACCGGCACCGCCAGATAGACCGTGTCGAACAAGGCCTGCCGCTGCACCCCCTGCAAGACCAAAGCCAGCGAAAACGACAGCTTCATCTCGACAATCACCGGCGGCTCCTCCCCCCGCACCGCCATGATGTCACAGGCCCCGATCTCGGCCTTCACCTCATAGCCCTGCGCCTCGAGAAAGGTCTTGAGCGGCGGGTAAAGGTCGGCCTCCTTCATGCCCGAGCCGCCAAGCGGTAGGCATGGGCGGCATCGCGCGCCACGGCAGGCAGCACCCGGTCATAGCCCGCCCGGATCACCCCGGCAATCTCAGGCCGCAGGATCACCGTGCCCCCCGCCTGCCCCAAGGGCGAGACATCGGCAAACGCCCCCTCTCCCCACAAAAGGATCACCTGCGCCGCCTCATTCAGCGCAAGCGTTTCGGCAGGCATCGCGGCCAAAGCCTCATCCATCCGCAAGAACGCAAATGCCGCCTTGATCGCCCCCTCGGCATCAAAACGGAGGGCGCGATACTGGTTCACGCCTGCCGCCGCCAAACGGTCACACAAAGGGCCAAGATCGGGGATCAGCCGGTCAAGGTTCGGCACGGCAGGCAATTCCGCCCAATCGCGGAAGAAAAACACCATCAGGTTCGCGCCCAATTCCGGGTCCGTCTCGGCCATCTTGTGCCCGGCCAGCGTCACCACCGCCTCGATCGCGCCCTTGACGACCGACAGCGTCGCATCATCGACCCCGAACACCACCGGCACAATCGGCCGCCCCCACCGGGCAAAGAGGTAACTGCCATCCTTGCGCGCAAAAAGCGCCTGCACCTGATCCGGGGTCATCGCCTAATCCTTCAGCCAACGGCCCCATTTCTCGTCAAAGGCCGCGCCCAGGTCGATGCCGCGATGGGCGGCAAACATCAAGAGGAAGCCCAAGAGATCCGCCATCTCCTCGCGCAAATTCGCCTCCCGCTCGGCCATGGGCGTCTCCGCCCCCCGCGACCGCCCGGTCAGCTTCAAGGTCGCCGCCGACACCTCGCCCAACTCCTCGGCAAGCTTGCCAAGGAAAAACGCCTCATCCGGCACAATGCCGAAACGCTCGCAATAAAGCGCCCCCACCCGCGCCGCGCGCGCCGTGATCTCGTCCAACGCCACCGCGCCCGTCTCCCCTCCCGAAAACCCCATGTCTTGCCCTTCTCCAAATACTCTCGGGGGTGAGGGCGCCAGCCCGAGGGGGGGTGAAGCCCCCCTTCGCACGAGCCGTTTGGCCACAGGCCAGAGGCGAGACCAAACCTTGCGGCCCTTGGCCGCGCCTTTGCCTAGCCCTCGAACAGATCGCTCTGGCTTGGCCCCTTCGGCGCTGCCAGTCCCAGATGCGCCCAGGCTTTCGCCCCCAGCATCCGGCCCCGTGGCGTGCGCAGGATCAGACCCTGCTGCAAGAGATAAGGCTCGATCACCTCTTCAATCGCATCGCGCGCCTCAGAAAGCGCGGCGGCAATGGTTTCCACCCCCACCGGCCCCCCACCGTAATTCTCGGCCAAAAGCGACAGATAGCGCCGGTCGCCCCCGTCCAGCCCCAGATGATCCACCCCCAGCCGCGTCAGCGCCCGGTCGGCAATGGCGCGGGTTAGGCGGCCATTGCCCTCGACCGTCACGAAATCCACCACCCGGCGCAACAGTCGGCCCGCAATGCGCGGCGTGCCCCGCGCGCGCCGCGCAATCTCGCGCGTGCCATCCGCATCGGTTTTCAGACCGAGGAGGCGCGCCCCGCGCACAACGATGAGGTCCAGCTCCTCCTCGGTATAGAAATTCAACCGGGTCGGAATGCCGAAACGGTCGCGCAAGGGGGTGGTCAGCAATCCCAGCCGCGTCGTGGCGCCAACCAGCGTAAAGGGTTGCAGATCAATTCGCACTGTCCGCGCCGCCGGGCCCTCGCCGATCACCAGATCCAGCGCGAAATCCTCCATCGCCGGGTAAAGCACCTCCTCGACCACCGGGCTCAGCCGGTGAATCTCGTCGATGAACAAGACATCGCGCGGTTCCAGATTGGTCAGGATCGCCGCCAGATCGCCGGGCTTGGCAAGCACGGGACCCGAGGTCATGCGGAACCCCACCCCCAACTCGCGCGCCATGATCTGCGCCAACGTTGTCTTGCCCAATCCGGGCGGGCCATGAAACAGCGTGTGATCCATGGACTCGCCCCGCATCCGGGCCGACTGAATGAACACCGACAGATTGGCCCGCGCCTCGGCCTGGCCCACGAATTCCTCAAGCGCCTGCGGGCGCAGCGCGCGGTCCAGATCCTCGGGCAGCTTTTCAGGGCGCAGCGTGGGATCAGATGTCATGTCACGCCTTCGGGGCCAAAAGCTTCAGACTGGCGCGGATCAGCGCCGCCGTATCGGCCTCGGGGTTTTCCCCCGCCACGGTCGCCACCGCCTGCGCCGCGTCGCCCTGACCGTAGCCAAGGTTCACCAGCGCCGACAAGGCATCGGCCGTAAAAGCCGCACGCGACGGCGCGGGGCTTGCGGCCTTGATCCCCTTCTTCGCCGCAGCCGGGGCCATCGGTTCGATCACACTGGCATCGGCCTCGGCCGTCACGGCCAGCGTGGCCCCCATCGCCATCACCGACCCTGCCTTGGATTTCAGCTCCAGGATGATCCGCTGCGCCAGCTTTGACCCCACACCGGGGGCGGCCTGAATGGCGCGCTGATCGCCCAGCGTGATCGCCCGGCCCACCCCTTCGGCGCCAAGCGTGCCCATGATCGCCATGGCAGCCTTGGCCCCCACGCCCTGCACCGTCATCAAAAGCTTGTGCCATTCCTTTTCCAGCATGGTCGGAAAACCGAAAAGCTGCAAAAGATCCTCGCGCACCAGAAGGTCGGTATAAAGGCTGACCGCCTCGCCCACTCCCGGCATCCCGGCCATGGTGCGTTCCGACACATGCACCAGATAGCCCACACCGCGCACGTCGATCAGCACCGTATCGCCGCCGCGCCAGTCCAGCCGACCGGAAATCTTGCCAATCATCCCACAGCCCTTTTCACCGCTGCCTGCAACCGCCACGCACTTTGCCGATGATGCGCATGGCAAATGGCAATCGCCAAGGCATCCGCCGCATCGGGACCGGCGATTTTCACCCCCGGCAGATGCAGCCGCACCATGTGATCCACCTGATCCTTGGCGGCATGGCCTACGCCGACAATCGCCTTTTTCACGGCATTCGGGGCATATTCCCCCACCGTCAGGCCAAATTGCGCCGGCACCAACAGTGCAATCCCCCGCGCCTGCCCCAGCTTCAGTGTCGCCACCGCGTCCTTGTTGACAAAGGTATGTTCCACCGCCGCCGCATCCGGCGCATGGGCGCGCAAGACCTCGGTCAGTTGGGCATGCAGGCTGACCAGCCGCTGCGCCAGATCGCCGTCGCCTTCACCGGGTGCGGAATGGCAAATGCCATTGGCAACATGGGAAATACGCGTGCCCGCGACATCGATCACCCCCCAGCCCAGGTTCCGCAGCCCGGGGTCAATCCCCAAAACCCGCATTCCCGCCCCCGTTTGTTGTCTTTTGTCCGGATTAGCACGAAAAGAGAACATCCGCCAAGGCGAATTGCAGATCGCGCCGCAGATCACAGATCCGTTATGCACCCGCAGAAAGACGACGCCCCAGCTTTCAGAACCGACATTTTCCCGCCGAAACCCGGATCAACCCATAAAATCATGATAAAAATGCGGAGGTCAGCCATGCGCGCCATGCATTGCGGCCATGCCGCAGCCCCCATTGCTTCGCATCTGCAGCATGACTATCTAACCAAAAGCGAAGGCGAATGAACGCCTCGCATCAGAGCAGTTTGTGAAAGGATACCCGCTATGGCCGCCTATGAGACGTCCCGCGCGGCGCCGTTCGGCGCCATTGCCATTTTCCGCTTCGTTCAGGCGCTGAACGACAAAGCCGCCGCCCTTGCCGCCTGGAATGACGCCCGCGTCACCCGCAAGGCGCTGGCCAAGCTGTCGGACCGCGAGCTTGAAGATATCGGTCTGTGCCGTGGTGATATCGAGCTGATCGGGCGCTAAGCCCCGATCCGCCGCCGGAATAGACAAAGCCGCTGCCCGAACCCGGGCGGCGGCTTTTTCCTTGTCTCCTCATCGCATCAGCCAGGACCCGGCCCGATGACGGGCCGATGACGGGCCAAGTCCAGACGATCCGCCTTCAGCCTTGCAAAGCGGCGATCCCGACACCGATCTTTTCGGCGACAAAGGCCGTCACCGGGTCCACCTGCATCAACCAGCCGCCCAGCCGGTCAAAACCCTCGGCCTGCGACAGGGCGGCCACGCGCGCCTCATAGGCAACCGGGCCGACGGCATGCAGGATGCTGGCCTTCAGGCCAAAGGCGGCAATCGCCACAAACACCAACGGCATCAGACGCAGGCGCAGACGCTTTTTCGGCAGCCCATAGGTGACCGAGCGGCCCAGCGTTCCCGGCGCTTCGTGCCCATAGCCCTTGTTGTGGTACTTCTCGTACTCCGCAACGCGGCCATAGAATTCCACCAAGTTTGCATCATACATGACACAGGCTCCACATCGACGCCCCACAGTTTGGGATTGTTGCGGTCAAATTGTGGCGAAAAAGCGGCAAAGACGGGGGCTAAGCCCCGGATTTGACAGAAACAATTCAGTTCCGGTTCAGAACCAATGCCGACCACTCGCCGATATCCTCGCGCGAAACCGGGGTAAAGCCAGCCTGCACATAGGCCGCCGTCACCGCCTCGGCCTGCACCGCCAGAAGGCCCGACAGGATCACCAGCCCGCCCGGCGCGCAATGCTGGCCCATGTCGGGGGCCAGTTCGATCAGCGGGCCTTTTAGGATATTGGCGAAGATCAGGTCATAGGGGCTGGCCTCATGCAGGCGCGGATGGGCAAAGCCTGCGGCCTCCAGACATTCAACCCGGCCGTCAAGGCCGTTGATCGCCACATTGGCCTCGGACACATCCACCGCCACCTCGTCGATATCGCTGGCAATCACCAGCGCCTCGGGCAGGGTTGCCGCCGCCGCAATCGCCAAAACCGCCGTGCCCGCGCCAATATCGGCCACCTTCACCGGGCGGATGCCCTCGGTCAAAAGCCGGTCAAAGGCACGCAGGCAGCCCAGCGTCGTGCCGTGATGCCCGGTGCCAAAGGCCACCGTCGCCTCGATCTGCAAGGGCACGCGCGCGGGGTCTTGCGGCACGCGGTCGGCATCATGACTGCCATAGACGAAAAACCGCCCGGCCTCGACCGGGGCCAGCTCGCGCCGCACATGGGCGACCCAATCGACATCGGGCACTTCGGAAATCACGAAAGGCTTCGCCCCTGCCTTGGCAGCCAGCGCATTGATCGCCGCCGTGTCGGGCGCGTCCTGAAAATAGGCGCCCACCTCCCACAGGCCCGAGCCATCCTCAATCTCGAACGCCCCCACGCCATAGGGCGCAGGCTCCATCGCCTCCATCTCGGCCGCCAGGGCCCGCGCCGCACCTTCCCCCGGCAGGGTCGTCAGCGCCGACCAGGTGTGCTGCGACACCGTGGCCACCGTGAAAGCCGCCGCGCCAAAGGCTTCGGCCAGAACGGCCAGCATCACCTCATTCGGCGGCAGCGAAAAGGTCGCGGCCACCTTCAAAAGCCCCACCATCCCCTCGACGTCATAGCACTCGGCCGAAAGCGCCGGCGGCTGCATCCGCTCCAAAGCCTCGGCCAGGGCAAAGGCGGCGTCATCGCCTTCCAGCGTGGTTTCGGCGATGAACAATGGCATGGGCGGCCTCCGGGGTTGCGCCAGGCGGGATTAGGCCCTTGGGCTCAGCCGGTCAAGCCATCAGCCCGTCAGGCTTTCAACCCGATCGGGCAGGTCACCCCCGTGCCGCCAATCCCGCAATAGCCTTGCGGATTTTTGGCAAGATACTGCTGATGATAATCCTCGGCATAATAGAACATCGGCGCGGGAACGATCTCCGTGGTGATCGCCCCATAGCCCGCCGCCCGCAACCGCTCGGCATAGGCCGCCTTCGAGGCAACTGCCGCCGCCTCCTGCTCGGGCGTGTAGACATAGATGCCCGACCGATAGGTTGATCCGATGTCATTGCCCTGCCGCATGCCCTGCGTCGGGTCGTGGTTTTCCCAGAAAAGCCGCAGCAGCGCCTCGTAGGAGGTGACCGAGGGGTCATAGATCACCCGCACCACCTCATTATGGCCGGTGAGTTGCGTGCAGGTTTCCTTGTAGGTCGGATTGGGCGTAAAGCCACCCGCATAACCCACCATGGTCAGCCAGATACCCGGCGCCTGCCAGAACTTGCGCTCCACCCCCCAGAAACAGCCCATGCCGAACATCGCCTCGGCCATGCCCGCAGGCACCGGGGATTTCAGATCAAGCCCCGAGATGAAATGCGGCTCGGTCACCGGCATCGGGTCTGCCCGGCCGGGAAGGGCATCTTCGGGGCGGACCATTTCCATTTTCTTGCGGTCGACAAAGAACATCGCGCGTCTCCTTCTGGCATTGCGCGTGATATAGACGGAAAACAAAATCCTTCGAAGGATTTTGGAAAACTTCTTACAAGAAACTTGGGCTGGCCTGCCAGCCCCGGAGTTTGGCACAAACTCCGGACCGATATCTGTGCCAGAAATCGGCGACGGGCGTCAGTAGAAACTCTGCGGATCAATATCAATTGCCAGCCGCAGATTGCTGGGCAGTTTCAACTGCCCCACCCATTCGGCCAAGGCCGCCTGCAACGGCACCGATTTCTCGGCCTTGACCAAAAGCCGCACCCGATGCCGCCCGCGCACCCGCGCAATTGGCGCAGGCGCAGGCCCATAAACCTGCGCCCCCACCCGGCGCAAAGGGCCATCGCGGCGGGCAAGCTCGGCCCCGAAATCAAACACCTGCGCCACATCGGGCGAGGACAGGATGATCCCCGCCATCCGCCCATAGGGCGGCGCGCCCGCCGCGCGGCGCTCGGCCGCCTCGGCCTTCCAAAACGCCTCTTCATCGCCCCCAAGGATCGCCCGGATCACCGGATGGTCCGGCTGATGGGTTTGCAGCCATGCCTCGCCCGGCTTGTCCGCCCGCCCCGCGCGCCCCGCCACCTGCCGCATCAGCTGGAACGTCCGCTCCGCCGCGCGCAGGTCTGATCCCTGCAGGCCAAGGTCCACATCAATCACGCCGACCAACGTCAGAAGCGGAAAGTTATGCCCCTTGGCCACGATCTGCGTGCCGATGATGATATCGGCGCCGCCCTCGGCAATACTCACCACCGCCTGTTTCAAGGCGCGGGCCGACCCGAACAGGTCCGACGACAAGACCGCCAGCCGCGCGCCCGGAAACCGCGCCGTGACCTCCTCGGCCAACCGCTCCACCCCCGGCCCGACGGCGGCCATCCGCCCCTCCACCCCACAAGCCGGGCAGGCCACCGGCACGGGCTTCGTCGCGCCGCATTGGTGGCAGACGAGGCGCTTCAGGAACCGATGCTCCACCATCCGCGCGTCGCAATCGTCACACCCCACCTGATGCCCGCACGCCCGGCAGAGCGTGATCGGCGCATAGCCGCGCCGGTTCAGGAACAAAAGCGACTGCTCGCCCCTGTCCACCCGTGCCTTGACCTCCGCCGCCAGTTTCGCCGAAATCCAGCGGTCCGCAGGCAGGTTCTCCCCCCGCATGTCAATCGCCCGCATCGGCGGCAATTCCGCCGCCCCGAACCGCGCGCTCAGGTCCAACCGGCCATATTTCCCGGCCTCCACATTGGCCCAGCTTTCAAGGCAAGGCGTGGCCGAGGCCAAGACGATGGGACAGCCCACGATCGAGGCCCGCAACACCGCCATGTCGCGGGCGTTGTAAAGAACCCCATCCTCCTGCTTGTAGCTCGTGTCATGCTCCTCATCGACCACGATCAGCCCCAGATCGCGGAAGGGCAGGAAGAGGGCCGACCGCGCCCCCACCACGAACTGCGCGCCGCCTTGGCCGACCATCTTCCACAGCCGCCGCCGCTCGGTCATGGTGACGCCGGAATGCCATTCGGCAGGCCGCACCCCGAACCGCGCCTGAACGCGCGCCAGAAAATCCGCCGTCAGCGCGATTTCGGGCAGAAGGACCAAAGCCTGCTGCCCCCGCCGCAGACATTCCGCCACCGCCTCCAGATAAACCTCAGTCTTGCCCGACCCGGTGACACCCTTCAAAAGCGTCGCGGCAAATCCACCCCCGATC
>VGDH01000050.1 GCA_016869835.1 Alphaproteobacteria bacterium | reverse complement strand
CCCGGCATCCCGTTGTCCTCACGCGGGACCGGATGGGTGGGGATAAGGCGCAGATGGGGGTTTTCGGCCCGCCTGTCAAGGCTGCGGTGGATCACCCCCACCTTGGGACCGCACCCCCGCCCAGCGGTTCAACCACGCCAGCCCGGCCAGCGACAGCCCCAGCCCGGCAAAGCTTACGACGCGCATCAGCCCTGTCAGCCCCGATGCGTCGATCAGGAACACCTTGGCGATCACCAGCGCAATCACCGCCATGGCAAGCCGCCGGAACCCGTCGGAACGCCGCGTGATTGCCTGATAGAACAGCACAGCACCCACCAGCATCATGCGACCGTATAGCTGTAAAGCTCGCCCTGCAGCGTGCCCGGCGCGCCCAGCCAGTCGCCCTGCCAGAAACGCCGGATCTCAAGGCCCGCATAAACCGCCCCAAGGCCCGCCCCAAGGCCAAGGAAGATCAGCCGCGATCTTCGCCCAAGGTCAGGCAGTTTCCATCCCGCCATGGCCAGCACTAGGCCGGGAAGCCCATAGGCGATGAACAGCGTGTCCAGAATCATCGGCTCGCGCACCAGGCCGCTGATGACTGACGCGTCCCAGGACTGCAACGGATTGGTCAGCAACAGCACCCCCAAGATCCCCAAGGCCGCCAAAAGACCGGCCAAGGCCGCGATGGCGCGGCGCAAGACCGCCAGCGCCCCGCCCAGCCGCGCGCGGTAGATCTGCATCAGCATCAGGATCAGCCAGGGCATCGCGTTCAACGTCAGCCCCCAATGGCTGAAAAGCGGCTCGCCCCCCTGATCCAGCCAGCGGGTGAACAGCACATTGGCCAGAATGGCCGCCAGACCTGCCGCTGCGCTTTCGGCCACCGCCATTACCATCGGACGCGCCAGCGGGCGCAGGATCCAAAGGCTGACCATCAGCGCCGCAAGGCTGCCGCCAAAGGCCAGCAAGACCGGCATGAGATCGGCGACCAGTGCCCAGCCAAGGCCGGGATCGACCAGCAGGCGATAGCCCAGCACGGCTGAACCCGCCTGCAGGAAAAGGCTCATCTCTGGAAGCTGGAAGCGGCGGTCCAGCGCAGCCGCCACCACCACCAGCACGGCGAGCGCCAAGGTCAGCGCGGTCTGGGTGGTCAGCACGAACAACGCCAGCGCGATCAAGGACAGTGCCGACAGCGTGGCATGGGCGGCGCGGCGCATGTTGCCCGCATCCGCCTTGGCGAATTGCAAGGCCAGCCCGGTTATGAACGCGGCCAGCGCGATCAGGTGCAGACCCCAGAGATAGGGGCCCAGAACTCGTGCAGGCTGCCACCACAATTCCAGCACCGCCGCCGATACCGGGGCCACCAACACAGCGGCCAGCCCAAAAGCCACGCCCCAAGGGCCCGGGCGCAAGGCGCGGTAGGCATGTGACTGCGATACCAGCAACGCCATCACCAACAGTAACGGCGCCACCCACGACGGCGCACTTTCGGGCGCGCGCAGCGCCAGATCAGAGGCGACAAACTCTGCAAACAGCGGCGACCAGATCCCAGGGGCCAGCGCAATCGCGGCAATCAACCCGGCGTTGGGCAGCAGGGACAGATCGTCTAGCCCCTCGGCCTTTTCAGCCCAAAGCAACAGCAAAATCGCCAAACTCGCCAAGGCCCCCATGGCAAACAGCGCGCTGTCAGGCTGTCCCATCGTTGCCATGAACAGGCCAAGGCTGGACACCGCCACCGCGCCAAAGGCCAGCCGTACCGGGAAGGGTGGCCAGCCGGATCGACCTTTCAGCGCAACGCTGGGCAGGGTCGCCGGGCCTGCATGGGCCGGGATCAGGCGCAACTCGGGCAAGGTGATGGCCAGCAAGGCCAGCGCCAAAAGCTGCAAGCACCAGCCCAGATGCGACACGCCACCGACATGCAGCGCAAAGCCCGCGCCATATCCCAGGACCAGCGCCAGCACCGACACCCAGGCCCAGCGGCGCACGGCATCGACGCCCAGGCCAAGGGCGGCGATCAAGGCGAAATAGGCGTAAAGCCAATCGACGCCTTGCGAACTGCCGCCCACCACAAAAGGCGCAACCGTCGCCCCGACGAGGCCAACGGCCACGAGGAGGGGGCCAGAGAACCAGCCGATTGCGACGGCCAGCGCGCCGTGGCCAGATGCCCGGCAAAGGCGGTGCCCGGCCCGATCAGGTCGTAAAGCTGGCGCGCGGCCAGAACGGCGGCGAACAGCGTGACAATCCCCGCCCCGGAAAACACCGAAGGCAGAAAGGCCGTGTGACCCGTGCCCTCGTCCCCATGCCTGCGGCGCAGCCACTCGCCCGCGCCCACCAGCGCCGCGCCAAAGGCCAGCGCCGCCAAGACCCGCAAGCCGGGCGGCAAAAGCCCGCGCTCCATGCCGTATTGCACGAAGAAAATCCCGGCCAGGCCAAGTGAGGCGGCCGAAACCGCGTAAACCCAGTTCTCACGCAGCCCGCCCGCCAGCGCGGCCAGCCGTTCGGCCCGCATCACCAGCGGTCGGTCCTGAGCCGTTGTCCCATCAGGCGTCTCGGACCGGGCGTCACTCAGGGCCGCCACCCGCGCCCAGGGCCCCACTTCGGCCAGAACGGCTTCGGTTTCGCCCGCGCGCGGGGCCTCGCTATCCGTGCCGGACCCGGGCTCGACAGGTGGGGCAAGGCGATCCGCTTCGCTGCCTTCGGCCTTTGCACCCTCAGGGCCGGGACCGGGTGCTGCGACCGTCAGATCTTGCCGCCCGCGCGCGGCCATGTCCACTTTAAGCCGCGCCACGCGCGCCTTCAATCCTGCGACCTGCACAAGCAGGACAACGATTGACACCAGAATGGCAAGGACAAGGAGACCTGCCAGAATGATGATCCCGTCCACCTTGCACCCTCACTCACTGATCTTGGCCTGCGCCTTTGCGATACTATGTCTGAGAAGGTGTCTGGGCCAGTGAAGAAGTGCCCGCCAGGAGGGGTAAATGCGCAAAGCGTCCGTGAATGTTCTGGGGGGCACGCTCGCGTCCTGTTCGACCGCGCCGATGACCGGCTTTTATCGCAACGGCTGTTGCGATACCGGCCCCGAGGATCGCGGCCAGCATACGGTCTGCGCGGTGATGACGGCAGAGTTTCTGGCCCTGTCGAAATACCTGGGCAATGACCTGTCGACACCCCGCCCGGAATACGGCTTTGCGGGGCTGAAGCCCGGCGATCGGTGGTGCCTGTGCGCCGGTCGCTTCCTGCAGGCGCATGAAGAAGGTGCGGCGCCCCAGGTCCATCTGGCCGCAACCCATGTGGACACGCTGAGCGTCGTGCCGCTGGAGGTGTTGCGGCTTTACTCTGACAGATAGTCAGGGTCGGGGTCTGGCGCGCCTTCCACCGCCTCCAGCAGATCGCCGGGCTGGCAGGACAACACCTCGCACAGCCTTGCCAGCGTATCAAAACGCACGCCCTTGACGTTGCCGGTCTTGAGCAGGCTCAGGTTCTGCACGCTGATTCCGACCAGTTCGGCCAGGTCTTTCGATTTCATCTTGCGCCGGGCGAGCATGACGTCCAGCCGAACCTCGATCCGCATCAGATGAAGCCCTCGGTTTCCTTGGCGATCTGGTTCGAGGCGCGCTGGATGGCCGTGATCATCAGAAAGGCCAGCCCGCAGATCAAGAGCCCGCCGAGTTCAGTCGTGTACCAGAACCGAAGGGCCAGGGGGCCTTCGGGGTCGTGCCATGCCCGGATCATGGGCGAGACGGCCCCTGCGACCATGGTTGCCCCGACGTTCAGTACCAGCCCCATTCCCAGTTGCCAAAGCTTACGCGCCACGCGCGGATCAAACACGATGCCCCGGCGCAGCAAGAGCAAAAGCGCCCCCCCGGCCCAAAAGGCATAAAGCCCGGTCGCCAAGGGCAGGCACCAGACAAGGAAGAACACCAGCCGGGTTTCAAAGGCAATGACGGCTTGCGGATGAACCCAGATATCATCTAGCCAAAGCGCCCGATCAAGAAAGCTCACTGGCAGCAGCCATTCCAGCGAGAGGTAGGGAAAGCTGATAGCCACCGCCAGATAGGGCAGCATCAGCCATGAGGCCCATCTGGAGATATTCTTATTTTGGGTTGAAGAATTCATGTTTAAATTGATTTTTTGCTGTGGTGGATGAATCATCATGCCTGTCATTACCTTTCTCGGTCAATAGGAGTTCGAACGCATGCCTTCCCTTTCCCCATTTGCGCTTGCCGTCGCTGCGCTGGCCCTTTGTATCACGCTTCCTGTTCCCGGTGCGGCCGAGGTGCAGGTCTATGACAAGAAAACCAATGTCGCGCGGGTGCTGGAGTACAAGCTTGGCCCCGAGCAGAAGCGCGCTTGGCGTGACTTCTCGCGCAGCTGCTGCTATTTCGGCGCCTATGCAATCAACACCGAGCGCGATCTTGGCTTTTTCGTCCAAGGGTTCAACAGCCGGAAAATGGCGATTTCCGCAGCCGAGACAGGCTATGCCGAGTTCAGCCGGTCGGAGGGGGCCAATCCTAAGGCCTGCCGTCTTTACGCCTTTACCGTTCCGACCGAGGTTGATGTGAAGGATGCCGCCGCCGCCGGTCTGGGAGTTCCGGCGCGCGAGGGCTTTATCAAGCTTTTCTAGAAGAACCAGTCCAAGACCGGCTATGGTGCCTTTGCCATCGCATCCGGGCGTGGCTGGGGGGCATCTTGGGATTGGCCGACCCGCGCGGAAGCAAAGGGAACCGCCATCGCGTATTGCGAGGCGGATGTGGCCCAGACCGTGGCCGAGATTGGGCCGAAGGCCAAAGATTGGGTGGGCAAGACCGGCGCGGGCAAGTGTCGCGTCGTGCATGAAACCGCGCCGCAACAGTAACGGCGCTGACCCATTCAGGTTATCCCAGTGGCACCAGTCTGGAGGCCGCTGGGGTTTCAATGTTGGGCAAGCGCACCGTGTTGTCCTCCCGCATCAGGTCCTCGATGAACAGAGACAATAGCTGTGAACGGCCACTGACGCCGGCCTTGCGGTGGATGGCATTGGTCTGCGCCTTGACCGTGCCTTCGGATGTTGCGCGCAAGGTGGCGATTTCGGCAGTGGCCAGCCCCTTGATTGCAAACAGCGCCACATCCTTTTCGGCCGGGGTCAAGCCCCATTCGCCAAAACGCTCGTCCAGAAGGTTCATGAAAGCCCCCGAGGCGCGGAGCAGGCGTTCCTGGGCAAGGTTGCGTTCGCGCAGCTTGCGGCGCAGCACCCAGATGCCAAAGACCACCCCCAGCGTCAGCCCGGTGGCGGCCGAAAGCTCAAGGTATTCGCGCATTTCCCAGCTGAGCGGCGCTGACCATAGCCCGACATAGGACGAAGCGATATCGGCAACAAAGAACACTGCCGAAAGCACCTGAAGCACAAGGACACTGACAAGGACGGCCTGTTTTCGCATCAGGCAGACGACCTGGCCCGGCAGAGTTCAGTCATCGCTGCCGCCGCCATCACCATCGCCGTCTCCGTCATCCCCTCCCCGGTCGTTGTCGTCATCATCGCCGCCACGCCCGCGACCCTTGCCGCCATCATCGTCGCCATCGTCGTCGCGATCATCATCCCGATCATCGTCGCGATCATCGTCCTGCTCGTCGGTATCATCGCTTCCAACGATTGCCGGGCCCGAGTTGCCTTGGGCCGAGGACCACATATCGCGCAGGATCTCGCCGGTGCGGGGGTTCATGATGATTTCGCGTGTGCCACTGCGCGACCTTGCAACAATGCGACTGCGGCCCAAGAGGGTAGAGCTGACGGTGATCTGTCGATAGCCCTGCTGACGAAGCTGGGTGCGAACGCTGTCAACATAATCGGCATGCGCGGGAAAGGCCGCCGAGGCGGCGGCTGCCGTGGTCGCCAACAGGAAAGATCTGCGATACATCAAATGGGCTTGCTTCAAGACAGGCCTCCATCATTCCAAAGAACTGTCGGCCCGGCAAGACCGGGCCGACAGTCTGGCTGCGCAAAGGCGCGAAGATGCCCAAGCGTGTCAGTCGTCGTCACCGCCCCGATCGTCACCACCGTTGTCGTCACCACCGTTGTCGTCGCCGTCCCGGTCATCATCACCACCCCGGTCATCATCCCGGTCGTCGTCACGATCATCGTCGCGGTCGTCATCCAGGTCGTCATCCCGGTTATCTTCATCGCGGACAAAATCGCGGTTGCGGTCGCGGACGGTCACGCCGGGTCGAATGTCGTCATCGGCATCCGGGGTGCCAAATTCGGTTTCCAGAACCGCGCCGGTGGCGTTGTCATAGATGACTTCCACCTTTTCATTGTTGCGGATCGCCTCGACCTTGGTTTCGGTGATGCCACGGGTCACCTCGATGGTGGTATAGCCATCGCCCTGAAACTGGCTGATCAGCCCGTTGGTGTCGATGTTTGCGAAGCTTGCCCCGGCGGGAAGAGCGAAAAGGCGGCAAGTGCGAAAATGCGCTTAGTGTCAAATCTCCTGAATAAGCCATTGCTGGCGGGTTTCTTGCAGGAGGCTGTCGCGGAAGGGCGGGGCGTGTCCCGCCTGGCCAGTCAGCCTCGGCCAACCCAGAAGGCAGCGGACGAGACCAAAGCGCTATCGGCGCGGGGTTTAGGGCCGGGGACGTAAACCTGTGGTTCCATGCGGCTAAACCGCAGTTTATGACCTTGGTCTGACGCCATGCGCCAAAGGTCGGGCCCAACGCGACGGAAGGTCGGACCGATAAGGTGCCACGGGCGTAGGCGCAATTAGGCGGCTGATTCGATATCGGCAGGATTGCTGCGATCCGCGCCCATCAGATCCTCGATGAACAGCGACAAAAGCTGCGGTCGCCCGGTCACATTGGCCTTGCGATAGATCGCGGCGGTCTGGGCTTTGATCGTGCCTTCCGAGGTTTCGCGCAGCCGGGCCATTTCCTGGACCGACAAGCCCTTGATCGCGAAAAGCGCCACATCGCGTTCCGCCGCCGTCAGGCCCCATTGGTCAAACCGGGCATTCAGCAGATCGACAAAGGCGGCCGATGCCTGGTCCAGCCGGGCCTCGGCCCGCTTCAGGTCGCGCACGGCGCGCAGGACCAGGATCGTGCCCAGGATCAGCCCCAGAAACAGCCCGATCCCGGCACCGATCTCCAGAAGCTCGCGCGTGCTTCATGACAAGGGAACCGGATAGACCCCAAGCGCCGACAACAGGATGTCCAGAACGAAGACCAGCGCACAAAGGGCCTGCATCAGAAGAAGAAGGCCAAAGGCGGCAAGACGTGTCATGCGAAAAGCCCGGACAACGGGGGCGGTGCGTAGGTCATTCGCCCGCCTGCCCGGTTGACGGGGACGAGGTGACGCCCACGGGATCGCCCACGCTGACCCCCGGTGCGCTGTCAAGGCCACCACCCGCGCCTGGGCTTGTGGTGCTTTCCATCCGTGTCGCGCCCAACCCGTCACCAGCACGGCCCGATCCGCCGTCGGCCAATCTGACCGAATAGTCGCGCAGAATCTCGCCGGTGCCGGGGTGAAACACCAACTCGCGCCGCGTGCCTTCCTTTTCGGCAATGATGCGCTGCCGGCCAAGCCAGGTGCGTTCATCCTCAAGGATGCGATAGCCGCGTTCGACCAGGGTGGTGACAATCTCTTGCCAGGGGGCGGTTCGGCCTGCTGCAGGATCAGGGGCCTGCGCAAAGGCAGGGGCTGCAAGAAGCAAGGCGATCATGGCAGTGATACGCAGCATCTCGGATCTCCGGGCGGTGAATTCCTGGGGGCGGAAAATCTTGGTGGCGGGAAAAATCTTGTGTTGACTGGCCGGGGATAGCGGCCTTGAGCAAAGGCTCCGGCCCACCCGTCGGGATGGGCCGGAGGTCGACGATCACTTGACGATCAGACGCTGATAGCTGCCCGTTTCCCCGCCATTGCCGCCGCCCGCCTGGCCCATGGGGGCGCCGCGGTTGTCGGCAGAGCCGGATTCGGCCGCCAAGGGCGCGTCAGGATCGGTCTAGAAATCGGCGACCGGAACACCGGTGACTTCGACCGTGATTTCCACGCTGCCGTCATCGGTGCCATCGTCACCTGATCCGACATCGGTCGAGCCGTCAGAAGTGCCGTCCTCGCCCTCATCCTCACCGGGAAGGCCCGAAGGATCGGTGCCCACGTCGCCGGGGATCGCGCCCCCGTCCGTGCCGTCATCCGGCGGATCACCAAGATCAGAAGGATCGCTCGGCGCGTCGGGCGCGCCACCGTCGATTTCCCCAGAACCGTCGTCTTCACCATCGGTTCCGATGGAAGACACCGATACATCTCCCGCAGGGTCTGTCGTGTCCTCAGCCATCACGGCCGAGGACATAAGCAAACCTGCGAGAACCGACACACTTGCCTGCATCATCAGGCGCTTTACCAGAAGTTCACTTGCCACAATCAGTTCTCCAACTCGTTGCCTCACCCCTCGGCAAGACCAAACCGATTCGCCGGGTGGGTTAACGAAGGCAGAGCCGGCCCGAAAATACCATCTTTCGACGGTTTTTGCGGGGTGATTGTTGCAAAACAAAGGCAAATAAACAAAGGTTTATCAGCGATATCAAGGGGTTGCTTGGAAGCCCTTAGATCTTCATGTCAAAGCCGAGATGCTTTGCCACCGTGAAGATGTCCTTGTCGCCCCGGCCGCACATGTTCATGACGATGATGTGGTCCTTGGGCAGGGTGGGGGCGATCTTCATCACATGGGCCAAGGCATGGCTGGGTTCCAGCGCCGGAATGATGCCTTCCAGCTTGCAGCAAAGCTGGAACGCCTCCAGCGCCTCGGCGTCGGTGATCGAGACATACTGCGCCCGGCCCACATCATGCAGCCAGGAATGTTCCGGCCCGATGCCGGGGTAATCCAGACCCGCCGAGATGGAAAAACCTTCCAGAATCTGGCCGTCGGAGTCTTGCAAGAGATAGGTCCGGTTGCCGTGCAACACACCCGGACGCCCGCCAGTCAGGCTGGCGCAATGCTGCATCCGGTCATCCACGCCCTTGCCGCCAGCCTCGACGCCGATGATGTTTACCGAAGGATCATCAAGGAAGGGGTAGAACAGGCCCATGGCGTTCGACCCGCCACCAATGGCGGCGACCACGGTGTCGGGCAGGCGGCCTTCGCCCTCTTGCTCGGCCAGCTGCCAGCGCACTTCCTTGCCGATGATCGATTGGAAATCGCGCACCATCCCCGGATAGGGATGCGGACCGGCAACCGTGCCGATGCAATAGAAGGTGTCGCGCACATTGGTGACCCAGTCGCGCAGCGCGTCGTTCATGGCATCCTTCAAGGTGCCGCGCCCAGAGGTCACCGGAACCACCTCGGCCCCCAGAAGCTTCATGCGGAACACGTTCGTGGCCTGACGTTCGACGTCATGGGCGCCCATGTAGACGATGCATTTCAGCCCGAACTTGGCACAGACCGTGGCGGTGGCCACCCCATGCTGGCCCGCGCCGGTTTCGGCGATGATCCGGGTCTTGCCCATCCGGCGGGCCAGGATGATCTGACCCAGCACATTGTTGATCTTGTGCGCGCCGGTGTGGTTCAGCTCATCGCGCTTCATGTAAATCTTGGCGCCGCCAAGATGCTCGGTCAGGCGCGGCGCGAAATAAAGCGGGCTGGGGCGGCCGACATAGTGCTTCCACAGATCGTCCATCTCGGCCCAGAAGCTGGGGTCGGTCTTGGCATGTTCATAGCGCGCCTCAAGATCTAGGATCAGCGGCATCAGCGTTTCCGACACGAAGCGACCGCCGAACATGCCGAACCGGCCTTGTTCGTCGGGGCCTGTCATGAAGCTGTTGATTCCGTCCTCGGCCATGGCATTGCTCTCCCCTGTCACATGCGCCCTGATGTAGCGCCCTTCCCCGCCCGGGGAAAGGGGGGCCGTCTGCCACCCTCGGGCTGACGCCCTCACCCCCCGAGAATATTTGGGCCACATTGAAGGCCGCTTCGGGGCAAGATCAGAGCCAGACGCCGCGCTGCGTACCGGTGGCTTCGGCAATGCTGGCGTGGCCGTCGCGGGCAAGGCGCGCCTCAAGGCCCTGCAGGGTCTCGGTCACCAGCGACAGCCCGCCATAGACCAGGGCGGTGTAAAGCTGAACGGCCGAGGCCCCGGCGCGGATCTTGGCATAGGCCTGATCAGCCGTGGCAGTGCCGCCGACCCCGATCAAGGGCAGCTTGCCTTCGGTCAGCTGCGACAGCTGCGCCAGAATACGGGTGGATGCCTCGAACAGGGGCGCACCTGAAAGCCCGCCGGTCTCGGCACGATGGACAGAGGTCAGACCGTCTCGGCCAAGGGTGGTGTTGGTGGCAATGATGGCATCAATGCCCGAGGTCAGGGCCACCTCGGCCAGTTGCCCAAGCTCGTCGCCGTTCAGATCGGGGGCAATCTTCAGGAAAACCGGGATGCGCCGCGCAAGGCCCGCGCGCGTGTCCATCACCCCGCGCAGAAGGGCAGAAAGCGCCGCCGGTCCCTGCAGGTCACGCAGTTTCTCGGTGTTGGGCGAGGAGACATTCACAGTGGCGAAATCGACATGCGGTCCGCAGATGGCCAGCACGCGGGCGAAATCGGCGGCGCGGTCGGTGCTGGTCTTGTTGGCGCCCAGGTTCAGCCCCACCGGCACCTGCCTGCGCGGATGGGCGGCCAGGCGGGCCGCGATAACCTCGGCCCCGTCGTTGTTGAAGCCAAAGCGGTTGATCGCGGCGCGGTCCTCGGTCAGCCGGAACAGGCGAGGCTTGGGGTTACCGGGTTGGGGCAGCGGCGTTGCGGCACCGACCTCGACAAAGCCGAAACCCGATTGCACCAGGGCAGAAAGGGCGGTGGCGTTCTTGTCATACCCCGCCGCAAGGCCAAGGGGGTTGGGCAGCGACAGCCCTGCAACCGTGGTGGCCAGCCGGGGCGATGTCACGGGACCGGGGCGCGGCGCAAAGCCCGCGCGCAGGGCCAGAAGCGACAGGCCATGGGCGCGCTCGGGGTCAAGGCGGTGCAAAAGGGCAAGGCCCAGGCGTTCGGTCGGGGTCAAATCACACCCTCGGGAAAGATATGGCCCGCTGCGCCCAGCGGCAGGGATTTGTCCCAGACCACATCGGCCAGCACCAGATCACGATAAAGATGCGGGAAAAGCGCCCCGCCGCGCGACGGCTCCCATTTCAGCGCCGTGCCAAGCGTTCCGGTCTCGACCGCGACAAGCACCAGATCGCTGTCTTGCGCGAACCATTTCGCTGCCGTTTCGGCAACCTGTGCAGCGGTCGAGAAATGGATGAACCCGTCGGCAACGTCGATCGGGGCTCCGCGGGTCTGGCCTGCGGTGCGAAAGGCATCCCATTCGGGGCGGCGGAAGATCTTGTAGATCAGCATGGGTGTCACCTGCCCCAAGCCGTGCCAAGGGTCAAGCCCGCCGTCATTGTCCAGCCCGGCCAATTTTGCGACGCCCAAGGCTTGAGCCCGCCGGGCGGGGATGTTATCTAGCCCTCAGCGCGGGCGTTGTGTAATGGTAAGACCTTAGCCTTCCAAGCTAATGACGCGGGTTCGATTCCCGCCGCCCGCTCCAGACCTTTCCTGTGCAGCGACAACCGACAGCGTGGAACCTTCGCTGTCAAAGGGGTACAAGAGCTCTGGCCTGGTTTTGCCTGCCTGGTTTTGCCTGCGTTGCGGGCGGGCTGGGTTGCCCATATGCGCGCTTAGCTGTCGCAGGGCAGATAGGTTTGCCCGAATTCGTCGAGCTGCAGAGAGAGACCGCCGTCATCAAGGTCTTTCATCACGGCCGTTGCGGGCCATTCCTCGCCTGAACCATAGCACTGCAGGGTCAGGATCCTTGCGCCGTCGTCCTGCGCTGTCTCATTGATGATGGCACAGGACGATTCATAAAAGCCAAGGCTTGCGGCGCTGAGCGTGAGCCGCGTGTCAGAAAGCTCAAGCTTGCAGGTCTCGTTGTCACGAAACCCCATCTGCGCTTTCCCGAATTTGTCTTGTAAAGCCGTGCCCTGCGGCATTGGCGTTCAAAGATTGTCCTGCTGCGGCATGCCCAGAACATGGAAGCCGCAATCGACGTGCACAACCTCACCCGTGGTGCAGGCGCCGTAATCGCTGCACAGCCAGACGGCGGTGCCGCCAATCGCCTCAAGCGTGGCATTGGCGCGCATGGGTGCGTTGGCCTCCGTATGACGGAAGGTGGCGCGGGCGCCGCCGATGGCCGCACCGGCCAGCGTTTTCATCGGACCGGGCGAGATGGTATTGACGCGCACCTGCTGCGGGCCAAGGTCATTGGCCAGATAGCGGGTCGCGCTTTCCAGCGCCGCCTTTGCCACGCCCATGACGTTGTAATTCGGCGTCACGCGATTTGATCCGCCATAGGTCAGCGTAATCAGGCTGCCACCGTTCGGCATCAGCTCCGAGGCGCGGCGGCTGACGTCAATGAAGGAAAAGCACGAGATTGCCAGCGAATTGGTGAAATTGCCGCGCGTGGTGTTGATGAACCGCCCGGTCAATTCGTTCTTGTCAGAATAGGCAATGGCGTGGATCAGGAAATCCATCGTCCCCCAGCGGGTTTTCAGGGCGTCAAAACAAGCATCAAGGCTGGCATCGTTGGACACATCGACATCGACCAGCAAATCGCTGCCGACAGATGCCGCCAGCGGCTCCACCCGCTTGCCAAAGGCCTCACCCTGATAGGAAAACGCCAGTTCCGCGCCCTCATCGGCCAGCGCCTTGGCGATGCCCCAGGCGATGGAACGCTCGTTCGCCACGCCCATGACAAGCCCGCGCTTGCCCTTCATCAGTTCGGCCATAATCTACTCCGAAATACGATTTTCCGTGGAAAAACGGTCTGTTACCCGAGATACTTGCTCATCACCAAGGTCGCATTGGTGCCGCCGAACCCGAATGAATTCGACAGGACCGAGTCGATCTTCACCTTGTCGCGCATCGTTGTGACGATTTCGCTGGGGTCAAGCGCGGGGTCCAGTGTGGTGACATTGGCGCTGGCCGCGATGAAATCGCCGTTCATCATGATCAGCGAATAGATCGCCTCCCAGACACCTGCGCCACCAAGGCAATGGCCGGTCAGCGATTTGGTAGAGGCAATCGGGGGCGTCTTGCCGGTGCCAAAGACGCGGCGGATCGCCTCGACCTCGGTCACGTCGCCGACCACGGTCGAGGTGCCGTGGCTGTTGATATAGTCGATCTTGCGGTCTTTCGGCAGGGTCGACAGCGCCAGACGCATCGCGCGTTCGCCGCCTTCACCCGAGGGGGCCACCATGTCATAGCCGTCCGAGGTGGCGCCATAACCGGTGACTTCGCCGTAAATCTTGGCGCCGCGGGCAAGGGCGTGGTTCAGCTCTTCCAGAACCACAATGCCGCCGCCGCCGGCAATCACAAAGCCGTCGCGCGTGGCGTCATAGGTGCGGCTCGCGGTTTCGGGGGCGTCGTTATACTTCGATGACATCGCGCCCATCGCGTCGAACAGGCAGGACAAAGTCCAGTCCAGCTCCTCGCCGCCACCGGCAAAGACGATATCCTGCTTGCCCATCTGGATGAGTTCCGTGCCATTGCCGATGCAATGGGCCGAGGTGGAACAGGCCGAGGTAATCGAATAGTTCACGCCCTTGATCTTGAAGGGCGTCGCAAGGCAAGCCGAGACGGTTGAGGACATGCCCTTGGTCACGCCAAAGGGGCCAATCCGCTTGGGCGCGCCGGTTTCGCGCACGATGTTATGCGCCTTGTAAAAGCTTTTCGTCGAAGGCCCGCCCGAGCCGACGATGATGCCGGTGCGTTCGTTCGAGATATCGGCTTCCGACAGGCCGGAATCCTTTACCGCCTGATCCATCGCGATAAAGTTATAGGCCGCGCCATCGCCCATGAAGCGCAGGTCGCGCTTGTCGATGTTGTCCTCAAGCACGATGTTCGGCGCGCCATGGACCTGGCAGCGAAAGCCGTGTTCGGCATATTCGGGCGCAAAGACGATGCCCGATTTGCCTGCCCGCAATGAGGCTTCCACCTCGGCGGCATTGTTGCCGATGGATGAGACGATGCCGATTCCGGTGATGACGACGCGACGCATGGGGCAATTCCTTTCCTCAGCTTGCCGACAGGGCGACCTTCATATCGGTCACCTGATAGATCACCTCACCATCGGCCTCGACGATGCCATTGGCCACACCCATGGTCAGGCGGCGGGTTTGCAGCGCCTTGGTGAAATCGACCTTGTAGGTCAGCATCTTGCGATCGGGGCGCACCATGCCGGTCAGCTTGATCTCGCCCACGCCAAGGGCATAGCCCCGGCCTTCCCAGCCGCGCCAGCCCAGATTGAAACCGGTCAACTGCCACAGCCCGTCAAGGCCAAGGCAGCCCGGCATGATCGGGTTGCCGGGGAAGTGGCAGTCAAAGAACCACAGGTCGGGGGTGATATCGAACTCGGCCACCACATGGCCCTTGCCATGCAGGCCGCCATCCTCGGAAATCTCGGTGATGCGGTCCATCATCAGCATGGGGGGCGCGGGAAGCTGCGCATTGCCGGGACCAAAGAGTTCGCCGCGTGCGCATTTCAGCAGGTCTTCCTTGCTGAACGATGTCGGATAAAGGCCCATTCCTGCCCAGTCCCCCCAAAAGGCTGTTGTCAGACCCGTCTATCACCCCCACCCATAGGGAAGCAAGGGCAGGGGAGGGCGGCTTGGCCTTGAGGTTGTGGGGATTCCAATTGAAATGTCCCTGATATGTCCTTTATACTGCACATATGAACGATCTCACTGTCCAAGACCCTGACGCGCGGCTGGTTTCCTGGCTTGCTTCCGGCGGCCTAAGGCCGACCCGGCAGCGTCTGGCGCTGGCGGCGCTGCTTGTGGGCGACGGGGAAGATCGGCATGTCACCGCCGAGGGGCTTTATGCCGCCGCCGCAGGGGCCGCAGAAAAGGTCAGCCTCGCCACCGTCTATAACACCCTGCGCGCCTTTTGCGACGCGGGGCTGATGAATGAGGTGGTGGTGGACGGTTCTCGGTCCTATTTCGATACCCGGCTGGACGATCACCCGCATTTCTACTGGGAAGACAGCGGCAGGCTGACCGATGCACCGGCAAGCCAGCTGAAGATCGCCGAACTTCCCGCCGCGCCCGAAGGGGCCGAAATCGCCCGCGTTGATGTGGTGATCCGCCTGAAAAGGGTCTGAAGCCGCCTCCTCGTCGCCGTTCCGGCGCTCGTCGGGCCAAGGCAAAGCTTGGCTTAACGCAGGATCGGCACGCCGTCCTTTTCGGGCCGCTCTACCATCCCCGCCCGCAAACCGCGCCCGATGCGGTGGGCAAGCTCGGACCAGGCCTGTGCCTGTTCGGCGGTCAAGTTCCGCTTCAGCACAGACTCAAATAGCCCCAGCCAGACCTCGAACATGCCCGGGCGCACATTGCCTGCATCGCGGTGGACGGCCAGCGGGTTGCCGTCATAGCTGCGCTCATGAAGGATCGCGTTGCGCCAGAAACGGGCGATCTTCTCCTCATGTGCTGGCCAGTCGGCAACATGGGCGGCAAAGACCGGCCCAAGCCCCGGATGGTGGCGCACCGCGTCGTAGAACAGGGCCACGACGGCGTCGATCTCGGCAACGGTGATCTCGACGCGGGGTGCGGGCATCGGGCGATTTCTTTTTTGGCCCAAGCTTGCGCCTGCGCGTGCCCCGCCCGCAAGAGGGCGTCCAGCCGCAGGCTGACGGGGCCGGGGGAAAGGCCACACCGGCCAGGGGCGGGATCATGTCGCCCGAAACCAGGGCCGTCAGCAGGCGCGGCATGGGCGGCAGGGCCGAGGCCGGGGCGAACAGGTGGTTGCGCAAGAGCGGCAGAAGGCGGCTTTGCGATTGATACATTGGGGTAAAGATCGCGCTCATCGCCTGGTAAAGGCGCACATGCCAGCGCCGCATCCTGGCGTAATGGGCCAGCGCCGCGTCAAGCGGTTGTGCCGCCTTCAAGGCCGTTGCCAGCGCCATGGCATCAAGAAGTGCCATGTTCGCCACCTGGCCCAGCTGCGGGCTGGCGCGGTGCGCGGCATCGCCGATAATGGCCAGGCCGGGACCATGCGGCTGCGCCAATGTGCCGTGGCCATAGCGCGCGATGGTCAGGTCCGAGGCAAGGCGCAGCCCGTCGACAAAAGGTGCCATCTCTGGCCAAAGTCTGGTCACTTCTGCCTGCCAAAGGGCCATGTCGGCCAAGGGCCATGTGTCCAGTGCATCGACCGGCATGGACCAGAACAACGCCGCCCGGGGGGCAGGGTCATCGGGCAGCCGGCCAATGGGCAACACACCCGCCATCCGCCGCGCCCCGTCATAGCGCTGGGAAAGCTGGTCCTGCGGCAAGCTGCTTGTCGATGGCCACCGGACATGGCCCCAGATCGCGCCATAGGGCAAGGCACGCGCCTGCAATGGCGACAGCCCCGAATGGCTGCCCGAGGCGTCAATCACCAGATCGAAGGGCCCGAAGCTGCGGCCATCGGCAAGGTCTATGCGCCGCTGGCGCCCCACGACCGGCGCCGCCTGCACATCTGCCCCCAGCGTGACGGCCACCCCGCCCGCCGCCTTCATCGCCTGCCACAGCACATGAAAAAGGCTTGCCCGGTGCAACGCCAGCCCCGGCGCATCGGCGCGGTAGGACACATCCAGCACCGTCGCGCGCCCATCCTGCCCCCGCATCCGCCGCAAGGGCGCGCCCAGCGCGCGGGCGGCTTCTCCGGCCCCAACCGCATCAAGAACGGCAAGCCCGACAGGCTGGATCACCAGCCCCGAGCCAAGCGGTCTTGGGCTTTAAAAACGCTCGAAAAGCTGCACGTCATGGCCCTGACCCGCCAGCAGCCCCGCTACTGCAAGCCCGCCCATGCCCGCCCCCAAGACACCGATCGTCAACCGTTCCGTCACCATGCGATCACCCAACCCTGAAGTGCCGCGCGGCGCAAGGGACAAAACGCCCTATGGACCAGGCCCGGCCTTGGCCACAGGGGTCTGGACCCTGTGAAGACCGCCGCGTATAAGGCGCGCATGATGATGCGTCCTGCGATCCTGCCCTTGACACGGTCCCGAATTATGGGCCCGGCGCGCTGACCCAGCCGCCGGGAAGCCAGTGACCTTTGCGCGCCCCGCCGCGCGCCCGTTCCCATAACCTTGAAGGACCCCTCGCCGATGTGCGCTGACACGCCCAAGACCGACGACCTCGCAAGTGACTATCGCGACACCGTTTTCCTGCCCGAAACCGATTTTCCGATGCGCGCGGGCCTGCCCCAGCGCGAACCCGACTGGCTGACCCGTTGGGAACGGATCGGCGTCTATGACCGGCTGCGGGCGAAGACGGGGCGTCAGGATTTCACCCTGCACGACGGCCCGCCCTATGCCAACGGGCATTTGCACATTGGCCATGCGCTGAACAAGATCCTCAAGGATATGGTGGTGCGGTCCCAGCAGATGATGGGCCGCGATGCGCGCTATGTGCCGGGTTGGGACTGTCATGGCCTGCCGATCGAATGGAAGATCGAAGAGCAGTATCGGGCCAAGGGGCTGAACAAGGACGACGTTGACGTCGTGGCCTTCCGTCAGGAATGCCGCAAGTTCGCCGAGGGCTGGATTGACGTCCAGCAGGCCGAATTCAAGCGGCTTGGCGTCACCGGCAAATGGGAAAAGCCCTATCTCACCATGGATTACCACGCCGAGGCGGTGATCGCGGATGAGTTCACGAAGTTCCTGATGAACGGGACTTTGTATCAGGGATCGAAGCCCGTCATGTGGTCGCCGGTCGAGAAAACCGCGCTGGCCGAGGCGGAGGTGGAGTATCACGATCATACGAGCCATATGGTCTGGGTGCGGTTAAAGCCAAAGGCCGGGCTTGACGGCGCGACCGTGGTGATCTGGACCACGACACCGTGGACCATCCCGCAAAACCGTGGCGTGTCTTATGGGCCGGGCATCGCCTATGGCGCGTATCGTGTTGATACCTTGGGCGAACATTCCGCCGCGCAAGTGGGTGAGGTTGTCATTCTGGCAGATGCCCTGGCCGAAACCGTGATGAAATCGGCGCGGGTCGAAGGGTTTACCCGTCTGCGCGACGTGGCCCCGGCCGAGTTTGAGGGCGTTATCCTCGCCCACCCCTATGCCGGTATCGAAGGCGGCAAGGGCGAATGGGATTTCCCCGTGCCGATGGTTGCGGGTGAGCATGTGACCGATGATGCGGGCACTGGCTTTGTTCATACCGCCCCCAGCCATGGCGATGACGACTATCAGATGGGGCTGAAGTATAACCTCGGCATGACCTATAACGTCGAGGCTGACGGGTCCTATCGCACCGATCTGCCCTTGTTTGGCGGCCAGCACATCATTCTGCCCGACGGCAAAGAAGGCCCGGCAAATGTCAGCAATATCAAGGCGCTGGCAGGTGCGGGGGCGCTTTTTGCCAAGGGTAAGCTGAAGCATTCCTACCCGCATTCATGGCGGTCGAAGGCCCCGGTGATCTATCGCAACACGCCGCAGTGGTTCGCCGCGATTGACGCGAAGATCGACGATGGCATGGGCGCCTACGGCGACACCATTCGTGCCCGCGCGCTGCATTCAATCAACCAACTGGTTGAATTCACGCCGGTTTCCGGCCGCAACCGCCTCTATTCCATGATCGAGGCGCGGCCCGACTGGGTCTTGTCGCGCCAGCGCGCCTGGGGTGTGCCGCTGACCTGCTTTACCAAGGTCGGGGCCAAGCCCACCGATGCCGATTTCCTACTGCGCAGTGCAGAGGTCAACGCCCGCATCAAGGCGGCTTTTGAGGCTGAGGGCGCAGATGTCTGGTATGTCCCCGGTTTCAAAGAGAAAATCCTGACCGGTATCGTCGATCCGTCGGCTTACAATCAGGTCTTTGACGTGCTGGATGTCTGGTTCGACTCAAGCTCTACCCATGCGTTTGTGCTGCGTGACCGGGCCGATGGCAGCGCAGATGGCATTGCCGACCTGTATCTGGAAGGCACCGACCAGCATCGCGGATGGTTCCATTCGTCGATGCTGCAAGCCTGCGGCACCAAGGGGCGCGCGCCCTATCGCGGCGTGCTGACGCATGGGTTCACGCTGGACGAAAAGGGCATGAAAATGTCCAAGTCCCTGGGAAATACCGTTGCGCCACAAGAGGTTATCGACGAATACGGCGCCGATATTCTGCGGCTTTGGGTGGCGCAGTCGGACTATACGGTGGACCTGCGGATCGGCAAGGAGATCCTGAAAGGGGTGGCCGACAGCTATCGGCGGCTGCGCAACACGATGCGCTTCCTTCTGGGCAATCTGGCGGGGTTCACCGAGGCCGAAAGGATCGCGCCCGCGGAGATGCCCGAGCTGGAACGCTGGGTGCTGCACCGACTGGCCGAACTGGATGCAGAGGTGCGCCAGGGCTATGCCAAGTATGATTTCCAGGGCGTGTTCCAGAAGCTGTTCACCTTTGCGACCACGGATCTGTCCTCAGTCTACTTCGACATTCGTAAAGATTCCCTCTACTGCGACGCGCCCAGTGCGCTGCGTCGCCGTGCGGCGCGGACGGTGCTGGATATCCTGTTCCACCGGCTGACCACATGGCTGGCGCCGATCCTGACCTTTACGATGGAAGAGGTCTGGCTATGCCGCTATCCGGGCGAGGATGCCTCGGTTCACTTGCAGGATTTCCCAGAAACGCCAGAGGCTTGGCTTGATCCGGGGCTGGCCGCGAAATGGGCTGCCTTGCGCGATGCGCGCCGGGTGGTGACGGGCGCGCTGGAGGTTCAACGCAGCGCCAAGGTCATCGGCTCGAGCCTGGAAGCGGCGCCGGAGGTGTTTGTCAGCCCGGTTCTGGCAGGGCTTCTCGGGTCGGTCAACTTTGCGGAACTTTGCATCACCTCGGGGCTTGCATTGCGCGAGGGGGTGGCGCCGGAGGGGGCCTTTGTGTTGGCCGATATGGCGGATGTGGCGGTGGTGTTCCACCCAGCTCAGGGTGAAAAGTGCCAGCGCTGCTGGCAGATCCTGCCGGATGTGGGCACCCACAAACACCCCCACACCTGCGCCCGCTGCAACGACGCTTTGGGGTAAACTCGCCTTCTGGTTGGCGTCTGGTTTGCGTATGGCCGGCGTATGGCATCTGTCCCGACAGGTGCCAGCTGCCCGACCCCTGAAACACGCGCCGCGCAGCTTGCGCTTGCTACCACCTCTTGTGGCCGCTATTCTACCCGCAAGGGTTGTATTTGGGGTGTGGGATGGGTGACGAGTATGGGCGGGCGGAGTGGCGCACCGATGAGGCCGCCGCCAGTGCCGAGGCGGTTCGCCGCATAGACGCTGCCATTGCCAGCGGGGCGACGGTTCTGGATTTTTCTGACCTGATCGCGATGACGCGGCTGCCAGACGAACTTGCCAAGGCGCAAGGGGTGCGGGAGATCTATGCCGGAGAAGATCGCGCCACAGGGGCGGCATGGAATGAATTTGCTCCTGGAGGTCTGACTGACATTTCTGCCATGACAGGCTTGACAAAACTGACCTCACTGGACCTGAGCTATACGCGAGTTTCCGATCTTGGCCTTGTTATGTCACATCCTTTCTTTGCGTCAGAGCAGGCGAGGTACTTGAGTTATGTCGGCACTCCTGCGGCAAATCCGCAGGTTGATCGCTGCCTTGACAGTGCTCAGATGGGTGTCGTCGGCAAACTCATCACCTATGAAACGATTGGTGCATGATGGAAAAAAGGCAAAGCAGGAAAGTCAGGAGGATCAGTCGGAGAGGTTCGGAAAGCTGGTGCAGGACATGGTGGACGCGGGAGAACTAAACCCCGCCGAGGCTCAGGACAGGTTTGAGCAAATGATGCAGAAACTTGCCCCCCTAGATGTTGAGGTACGCAACTAGTTGGCTACATTTCCCGCATTTGATCGTCCAAAGCAAAGTATCGCTTGGGCAAGGGATGCAATCCACGAGTTGGATGCTGCCTTCACCAATTTCTTCAAAGCCAAGCCTCTCGGCCCCATTGTTGCCGGGAAAAACTTCTATGGACAGATCGTTGATATTGATCTTGAGACGGGAAACGAAATCCACAAGTTTAAGGTGTTCGAGCCCATCCCGAGTGTTCTTTCTCGGAAAGTGACTGAGGCTTTGACAGTCACCAGAGAGGTTTGGAATCAAGCTGTTTATGCTGCCTATGTGTCCATTGATAAGGTTCCGTCTGAGAAAAAAACCTTCACTTCCCTTGGCGTTCGTCTCTCTCCGACCTTAATGCAATCCTGAAAGAAAATTGCCCCATTCCCCCCGAATTTTGGGATGTCATACGCGGGGAAAAGCCATACCCTACTGGTGACGGGTACCCCGGGGGCAACGACCTAATTAAGGAAATCTCCAAGCCCGCGAATAACAAACACACCATCGGACTGACCGCCACAGCCCGCGTCATAAACTACACCCATCGCAGCATATCTGGGCCGAGCCGCTTTGTTCAAACTCCGTCGACCCAGTGGGACGCGGTGAATAACGAGATGATATTGGCAATTGTCAGTCCATGAACGAATGTTGGCCACGATTACAAAATCAATCTTCAGGTAAGATTGGATGTAACCGGGCTTCTTCGGGATGTATCTGCGATTGCAATTTTGAACGCTTTCGCGGATCGCGCTGAAGCATT
>VGDH01000049.1 GCA_016869835.1 Alphaproteobacteria bacterium | reverse complement strand
TTCAAAACAATGTCTTCCGGCTTATCTCGCTTTCCAGCCATCTTCTGGTCCTCCAAAAAGTGGGATCATCATATCCCAGTTGGTGGACCACTTCAGTGGGGGCACTCCAGGTTGGGTTGGACTGGCGTTGCTGCCAACACGGGCGCCAAAGGCACGTTTGGTTGGGACTCCTATAGCTCCTCTGACAACGGGGTTAATGGTATTGAAGTGATCTACAGTTCGGGTGGTTTCACTGGCCACCTGTCTTACTCTGACTCCGACATTGGCTCGTCGAGCAACAAGACCGCAGCATATGTTTCCTGCGCGATGGGCGACTGGACCGCTGCTGTTGCGATGCAGGACTCGACGACCAACACTCAAGACAAGACCATTGTTACCGTTTCGGGCAACGTTGGTGACTTCGGCGTGCACTTCGCTGCTGCTGACAACGATGGTGAGCGCAAGATCGTTCTGGGTGGCTCCGCAACCTTCGGTGCGACCAAGGTGAATGCGTTTGTCGCTGATGAAGAGACTGGTGCTGATACTGGCTTCGGCCTTGGTCTTAAGCATGATCTCGGCGGTGCTTCCCTTGTGGGCGGTGTGGAACGCATAGTTGCTGGCGTCAACCGCGCCGACCTCGGCGTGAGCTTCTCGTTTTAATAATAGTAGCGAGAAGACTCCGCTTTCAGCCCAATCAGCAATTCTGTACCATCCCCACCGGCAAAACCCATCTACCCCGCTTCCCTTTCCCCCCCGGATATGGCCATCTGGCCGCCAAGAGGATTACCTATGTCGCTTGCCCAGATCACCGCCCGCATCCGCGCCGCCGAGGCCGCGCATGGCCGCCTGCCGGGGTCCACCCGGCTGATCGCGGTGTCCAAGGTGCAGCCCCTGGATCGGGTGGTGGCGGTCTTGGAGGAAGGCCATCGCCTGTTTGGCGAGAACTATGTGCAGGAAACGGCGGGTAAATGGCCCGACCTGCGGGCGCGGTTTTCGGGCGTGCAGGTGCATATGATCGGCCCCTTGCAGACCAACAAGGCCAAACAGGCGCTGGACCTGTTCGACGCCATCCACTCGGTCGACCGCCCTTCGCTGGCGGACAAGCTGGCGCGGCTGGTGCAAGAGCGCGGCACGGCGCCCGAGATGTTCGTGCAGGTGAACACAGGGGAAGAGCCGCAAAAGGCTGGCGTTTTGCCGGCCGATCTGGACGCCTTCATTGCCCGCTGCCGCGCGATGGATTTGCCCGTGCAGGGCCTGATGTGCATTCCGCCCGAGGGCGAGGATCCAAGCCCCCATTTCGCCATGCTGGCCGCTATGGCCGCGCGCAACGGGCTATCCGGCCTGTCGATGGGGATGAGCAGCGATTTCGAGATCGCCATTGCCCATGGCGCCACCCATGTGCGGGTGGGCAGCGCAATTTTCGGGGCGCGGAGCTATGGCTAGCGCATGACAAACGGGTCGGGGATCGGGTCGTCCGAGGTGCGCAGCCAGACGGCCTTGACCGTGGTGTAATCCAGCGCCGCCGCCATGCCGCCTTCGCGCCCATGGCCCGAAAGCCCGTGGCCGCCAAAGGGCGCGATGGGCGAGACGGCACGATAGGTGTTGACCCAGACGATCCCCGCCTGGATGCCCCGGATCATCCGATGCGCCCGGGTAAGGGATCGGGTGAACACGCCCGAGGCGAGCCCATAGGCGGTGTCATTGGCAATCTCCAGCGCCTGATCCTCGGTATCAAAGGCGGTCACGGCCAGCACCGGGCCGAAACATTCCTGTTGCAGAACAGGGGCATGGGGGGCGTCGGTGCAATCCAGGATCGTTGGCGGGTAGTAGAAGCCCGTCCCCGAGGGCGTGACGCCGCCGGTGACAAGTTTGGCCCCGGCGGCGATTGACGCATCGACCAGCGCCTGAATCCGGTCGCGCTGACGCTGGGTGCAAAGAGGGCCGACCTCGGTCGTCATTTGGTCAGGCGCGCCGATGGCCACCGCCTCGGCCTTGGCTTTCAGCCGGGTCAGCATGGCCTCTTTGACAGACCGCTGCACGATATGGCGCGAGCCTGCGACGCAGCTTTGCCCGGTGGCCGCGAAGATGCCCGCGACTTGGGCATTGGCGGCCGAGTCCAGATCGGCATCGTCGAACACGATGAAGGGCGATTTGCCGCCGAGTTCCAGCGAGGTTTTCGACAGGTTTTCCGCGCTTGCCCGCACGATATGGCGCGCGGTTTCCGGGCCGCCGGTAAAGGCGATATGGGCCACGCGGGGATGGGTGGTCAGCGTCCGGCCCGCGTCCGGCCCGCCAGTCAGGATATTCACCACACCGGGGGGAAAGCCCGCGTCATGCACCAGACGGGCAAATTCCAAGAGGGGCGCAGGGCCATCCTCTGATGCCTTCAAGACCACAGTGCAGCCCGCCGCCAGCGCCGGGCCAAGTTTGACCGCCGACAGGAAAAGCTGGCTGTTCCACGGCACGATGGCGGCGACCACGCCCACCGGTTCGCGACGCAGCCAGACCTCCATGTCGGGCTTGTCGATGGGCAGATGCGCGCCTTCGATCTTGTTGGCAAGGCCCGCGTAATAGCGGTAGTATTCCGCGACATAGGCGATCTGGGCGGATGTCTCGCGAATGATCTTGCCGGTGTCGCGGGTTTCCAAGGCCGCCAGACGCGGGGCGGCGGCCTGCACCAGATCGGCCAGCCGGAATAGAAGCTTGCCCCGCGCAGAAGCCGTCAGCCCCGACCAGGCGGGCCCAAGAAAGGCGCGATGCGCCGCCTCTACGGCACGGGCCACATCTGCGGCCGAGGCATCGGGCATTTCGGCCCATGGCTGCCCGGTGGCCGGATCAAGGCTGGGAAAATGCCGCGCCGGGGTTTCGAATGCGCCGTCGATATAGTGCTGGAAGCGGTCCATTCTGTCCCTCAGGCAAAGGCGGGCATGACGTCATCAATCAACCGGCGCAGACCGTCGCGCTTGCGCGCAAAGCTCATGCCGCTGTCGATCCAGAACGAGAATTCATCATAGCCCAAAGCTTCGATCTTCTTCAGCTTTTCAATGACTTCGGCAGCGTCCCCGATCAGAAGGTTCTCGCGCATGGCCTTGGCCGAATAGAAGGGGTGGGCGGCCATTTCCTCGGGCGTGATTTCTTCGATCAAGCCCTGGGTGATGGGCCGTTTGTTCAGGAACCAGGCACCGAAATAGCAGTAGAAAGCGTTCAGCTCTTCGGCGGCCAGATCGGCATCGGCGGCGTCCTTGGCGACATAGCCGTGCTGCAGGATCATGATCTTGGGACGCGGCACAGACGGGTTCGCGGCGCAGGCGGCGTTGAAGCGGTCCATGAGGGAGACCACTTCGTCATGCGGTTGGTGCAAGGGGGTCACCTGCACGTTACAGCCTTGCGAGACGGCGAAGTCGTGGCTGTTGGGGTCACGCGCCGCGACCCAGATCGGCGGGAAGGGCTGTTGCAGGGGTTTGGGGGCCGATGTGGTTTTCGGGAACTGCCAATACTGGCCGTCATGTCTGTAATCCCCTTCCCACAGCCCCTTGATCGCCGGGATCAGCTCGCGCATCCGCCCGCCCGCGTTCCAGGCGTCCAAGCCCGGCATGACGCGTTCATATTCAAAGGAATAGGCCCCACGTGCGATGCCCAGATCCAGCCGACCATCCATGATGATATCGGCCATGGCGGCCTCACCGGCCAGTTTGATCGGGTGCCAGAAGGGGGCGATTACGGTGCCGGTGCCAAGCCGGACATTCTTTGTCCGCCGTGCCAGATCGACCAGGTTCAAAAGCGGGTTGGGCGCGATGGTAAAGCTCATCCCGTGATGTTCGCCGGTCCAGATGGCATGCATGCCGCCCTCGTCGGCCATCTGGCACAGTTCCAGCATTTCCTCATATAGCCGGGGTTCCTCGTCCGCCGCGCTGACGCGTTCCATGTGAACGAACAACGAGAATTTCATGGCTCTTCCCTTTCCTGAGCCCGCTGCACGCGCCCCTGTTCATGCGTGCCGAAATAGATACCATAGCGCCCGGTCGGGGCCTCGTCGGCCAAACGCTCCAGCATGATCCGGGCGGCCGGGTCGGTGACATCGGCCACCCCGTCGCGCGAGAGGTCCACCAGCGCCCCCATGCGCGGCTTGCCCGGTGCTGTGGGGCAAAGAAAGGCGATGTGCTGGGCGCCTTGGGCCGGATCGTCATAGACAGAATAGACTGCGCCCGGCTGGGCCTGCAGACCCGAGGCGGCGATGAGCCGCGCCAGCGCCGCCTGCACCCCGTCCCGACCGGCACGCGCCATGGGCAGGGTCAGCCCGCCGCGCCCGTCGTCTTGCAACAGGACCTTGCCTTCGGCCTCGAGAATGGCGGTGATGACCACATCCGGTCCGGCGGGCATTTGCGCTGCCGTCTGGGCCGATGTGACATAGGCACCGCGGTAATAGCCCAGCCCGGCGGCAGGAGTGGCCTCGAACCCGGCAACTCGGCCGATCAGAATCGTGTGGTCCCCTGCGGGAATGGCCTGTTCCAGGCTGCAATCGAACCAGGCCGATACCCCGGCGATCAGCGGGTTTCCTGCCGGGCCCTTGCGCCAGTAAAGATTGGCAAACCGGTCTTCGGAGGGCCGGGCAAAGGTGGCCGAGATGTCCTTTTGCCCTTCGGCCAGGATGTTCACGGCAAAGCCTTCGCCTTTGGCGAACGTATTGATATTGCGTGACGAATTGGCCAAGCTGACCAAAAGCAGCGGCGGATCCAGCGAGACCGAGGCAAAGGAATTGGCGGTAAAGCCCTGCGGCCTGCCCGTGGAAACGAGCGTGGTGACCACTGTCACCCCGGTCATGAAACAGCCGAAGGCATCGCGCAAGGCGCGCGGATCGATGGGATGCGGGGCAGATGTCATCGGGTCACCTCTTCGGCCAGCCAATCGCGCAGTGCCGTGCAAACCTCGCGCGGGGCGGTCAGGTTCACCATATGCCGGTGGCCTCGAATGACAACCGCCTGCCCATGCTGGACTATGCCGGCCATGGCATAGGTCATTGCCGGCGTCGAATTCAGGTCGCCATCGCCGGTCAACACCAGCGTCGGGCAGCTGATCTCTCCGATCCGGTCGGCATAGACGCTGTCACCCTCGGCAAAGGCGCGGTAGGCCATGGCATTGCCTTCGGGGGAAACCGCGCGCAGCCAGCCCGCCACGGTTTCACGCAGCGCAACCTGATCGGGCGTGAAGCAGCGCGACAGCGGGGCCTCGATGCTGCCCGCCCCGGCGGCGATTTCGGCGGCGCGGCCCAGCACGGCGGCCCGCGCCTCGGGTGTGCGGCGATGCACCCCGTTCAAAAGCGCAACGCGCTTGACCAGATCAGGCCGTTCAATGGCCAGGCCCCCGGCGATGAGCGATCCCATCGAATGACCGGCCACGTTCACCGGAACCTTCCCCAGCGCCTCGATCACCCGTGCGGCCCAGGCGACATAATCCGGAAGCCGCGCGCCTTGCGCCAGCGGAGCGCTTTCGCCATGGCCGGGCATGTCCACTGCAAAGACATGCGCCTCAAGCCGCATTTGCGGGCCCCAGGCCTCGGCGCGCAGGCCGACGCCGTGGATCAGGAGGTGAGGCTCGCCTGCGCCCTCCTCCAGCACCCGAACAGTGCCGCCGTCAGACAGCCGCAGGGTTCTTGACGTCATGGCCCAGGTCTTTCAGGTCCTGATAGCGGTCGCCGATGCGGTGATGCGGGCGGCCCCCGATCGAGGCGCCAAGCGCCACCACGATTTCATCGGCGGCCGGCGCATCGGGAATGGCGAACTGGATCGTCAGGTAATGGCTTCGGCGGCCTTCGTCGTATTTGTCCATCAGGGGGATCATGATTGGGCAATTCGCGGGGCCGCGCGTGTTGGTGAAGGCCAGATAGGTCTTGGCCCCCACCGCCTGCCGGTAGTGATTGCCGAACCGCAGCGTATGGATCAGCGCCGAGGCGTGTTCCACCTCGCCATCCAGCCCCACCACGGCGGTCTTGCCATAGCCTTCCACCTTGTCGCCGCCCCCTGCGGCATCAATGATCATGCCGGTCAGCAATTCGCCCAGTTCCGGCGCAATTTCGTGAATCTTCGGCTTCAGATCTTCGACAAACCCCAGTCCGGCCCAAGGATTCTTGATGACCGCAGCCGCTGCGATGAACTTGAGCGGCGTCACGGCTGCCTTGCCCCCTTCGATCAGCGTGGTCTCGATGTTCAAGAGCGTCTTACGAATCGTCGCGGGCATGGAGGTCTCCATCAGATTTGTGGTATGTTGGTATACCATAATATGATATGTCAAGAAACCCTTGCGCGCTTGCCGCGCGCGGCCTAGGTTTTCACCATGAACCAGCAAGCTGACGATCTGCGCATCCAGGAAGCCCCCGCCACGCTGCGGGCCATGGCTGTGGACCGCCTGCGCGGGGCGATCATCGCCGGGCGTTTCCCCGGCGGGGCGCGGCTGGTGGAGCGGACGCTTTGCGATCAGCTGGGCGTGTCCCGGTCAGTGGTGCGTGAGGTGATCCGCACGCTTGAGGCCGAGGGGCTGGTGGATACATCAGGTCGCGCCGGGCCGGTGGTGGCGCGGCTGGATTGGGCGCAGGCGGCGCAGATCTATGACATCCGCCGCCTTCTGGAATCGGCCGCCGCCGCCGAATGTGCGCGCCGGGCCGATGCCGGGGTGAAGGCGCGGCTGTCCGATGCGCTCGCCGCGCTGCAGGCCGCGTTTTCCGACGCACAGCTTTCGGCGCTTTATGCCGCGACGACACGGTTTTACGAGGTGATCTTCACTGCGGCGGGCCATGACATCGCCTGGGAGATCGTGCAGCGGCTAAACGGGCGCATCTCGCGCTTGCGGGCGATGACGCTGGCCACCACTGACCGGCGCATCTCGGGCCCCGCCCATATGGCGCGCATCGCCGGGGCGATTGCGGCCAATGAACCGGCCGCCGCCAAACAGGCAGTGCGCGACCACCTGAAAGACGCGGCCGAGATTGCCCGCCAACTGCTTGAGGAACTATGAAAGCCTATTGGATCGCCCATGTCACCGTGACCGACCCTGCGGCTTATACGGGATATCAGGCGCTGGCGCCTACTGCCTTTGCCGCCCATGGCGCGCGGTTTCTGGCGCGGGGCGGCGCTCATGAGGTGCTGGAATGCCCGGCGCTTGACCGCCATGTGGTGATTGAATTTCCGTCGCTGGCGGCGGCGCGGGCCTGTTACCACTCGCCCGAGTATCAGGCCGCCAAGGCGCGGCGCGATGGGGCGGCTATGGCCCATGTGGTGATTGTCGAAGGGTTGGGTTAGCGGCAAGTCCGGGCGGCCCCCCACCCCCTCCACCCCGTGGGGAGAGATAGGGTGGGGGGCTGCTTGACGTTCAGGCTCGCACGTCGATCACGGCGCGGCCCTTGACCTTGCCCGCAAGGATATCGACACCCAGTTGCGGCAGGTCGGCAAGGCCGTGCAGGCTGATCATCGCCTCTAGCCTGTCTTTCGGCATGTCGCGGGCGATCCGCTCCCAGGCGGCCACGCGGCAGGCATAGGGGATCAGGACCGAGTCGATCCCAAGGATATTCACTCCGCGCAACAGGAAGGGCACCACAGAGGCCGGCAGGTTGGCCCCGCCCGCAAGCCCGACCGCCGCGATGGAGCCGCCGTATTTCAATTGCCCCAGCACACGCGCCATCATCGGCCCGCCGACGGCATCAATGCAGCCCGCCCAGGTTTCGCTTTCCAGCGGGCGCTTGACGGTCTCATTGATCGTCTCACGCGGGACGATCTGGCTTGCACCCAGAGCGCGCAGATAGCCTTCGGTCTCGGGTCGGCCGGTCACGGCGGCCACCTCATAGCCTGCCGCCGCCAAGAGCGCGACCGCAACCGATCCCACGCCCCCCGCAGCCCCGGTGACCAGCACGGGGCCGTTACCCGGTTTCAGCCCGTGGTCTTCCAGCGCCAGAATGGCCAGCATGGCGGTAAAGCCCGCCGTGCCGATGGCCATGGCCTGCTTGGTCGTCAGCCCGGCAGGCAAGGGCACCAGCCAATCGGCCTTGACCCGGGCCTTTTCGGCATAACCGCCCCAATGGGTTTCACCCACGCGCCAGCCGGTCAGCACCACCTTGTCGTCGGGCGCGTAGCGGGCATCGTCAGAGCTTTCGACTGTTCCGGCGAAATCAATGCCGGGCACATGCGGATAGCTGCGCACAAGGCCACCGCCCGTGCCAAGGCACAGCCCGTCCTTGTAGTTCACTGTCGAATAGTCAACCGCAACCACAACATCCCCCGCCGGCAGATCGCCGATCTCAAGCGAGGTTACCGCCGCATGGGTTGCCCCGGCTTCGTCCTTGTTCACCACCAATGCCCTGAACATCGACCTGCTCCTTCTGTCTGTCGGCAGCCATGTTCCATGCAGAGGCAGGGAGTTGCAAGCCATTGGGGCAAGACGGGAAGGCAGGGGCTTTCGGTTGACCTCTGTCGGGTGACTTGACCCCGGGTTGCGCTTCGTGGCCTATGGTCGGCCATGGCTGCGCGCAAGAAACCCGAACCCGAAGCCGAACCGCAAAAGCCGTCGCTCTTGCGGCGCCTGCGGTTTTGGACGCTGCGCCTGCTGGCGGGGGCGGCGGCGTTCTACGCCGTCCTGATCGTGCTGTTCAGCTTTGCCCCGCCGCCGATCAACATCTATCAGGCGCAAGAGGCCTGGCGGCTGGGCGGCATTGAAAAGGATTGGGTCAGCTGGGACGAGATTGCGCCGGTCATGGCGCGGTCGGTCGTGGCGGCCGAGGATGCCAACTTCTGCCTGCATTGGGGTTTTGACATGGCCGCCATCCGCGATGCCATCGAAGACGGCGGGACGCGCGGGGCCTCGACCCTGTCGCAGCAGGTGGTGAAGAACACCTTCCTTTGGCACGGGCGCAGCTATCTGCGCAAGGCGCTGGAGGCGGCGATCACCCCGGTGATGGAGCTTTTCTGGACCAAGCGGCGCATCCTGCACGTCTATCTGAACACCGCCGAGTTCGCCGAGGGGGTCTTTGGCGTGCAGGCGGCGGCGCAGCATCACTTTGGCGTCGATGCGGCGGATCTCTCGGCGGTGCAGGCCGCGCGGCTGGCCGCCGTGCTGCCCGATCCGAAACGGCGCAGCGCGAGCCAGCCTTCGGACTTTGTGCGCAAGCGCACCCGCGCCATCCTATCGGGGGCCGAAACCATTGCCGTCGACGGGCGCGCGGGCTGTTTTGAATAGGCCAGTTGCAACTGCCGCCAAGGGCGTTATTGAGAAGCATCCCGACCTTCAGGCCCGCCTCAGATGATCCGTCTTTACCACTTCCCGCTCTCGCCCTTCTGCCGCAAGGTTCGCCTGACGCTGGCGGAGAAAAAGCTTGAGGTCGAACTGGTGGAAGAGCGCTATTGGGAGCCGAGCCCCGATTTCCTGCGCCGCAATCCGGCGGGCAAGGTGCCGATCCTGCGGATTGACCAGAAGTTGATGAGCGAAAGCCAGGCGATCTGCGAATACCTGGAAGAGGCGATCCCGACGCCTGCCCTGATGCCGCGCGATGTGGATGCGCGCTATGAGGTGCGCCGCCTGTGCGCCTGGTTTGACGACAAGTTTCATGCCGAGGTCACCTCGAAGCTTTTGTATGAGCGGGTGAACAAGAAGGTGATGGGCCACGGCTATCCGGATTCGAAGAACGTGAAATCCGGGGCGGGGCGGATCAAGTATCACATCGACTATATGGCCTGGCTCTTGGATCAGCGCCGCTGGTTGGCGGGAAATGAGATGACCTTGGCCGATTTCACGGCGGCCGCGCACCTTTCGTGCCTCGATTATATCTCGGACGTGGACTGGAACCGCAATGCTACGGTGAAAGACTGGTATGCCAAGATCAAGTCGCGCCCGTCTTTCCGCACGCTCTTGGCCGACCAGATCCCGGGCTTTCCGCCGCCCGCCCATTATGCCGATCTGGATTTCTGATCCAACCGGTGGCAGCGGGGGCGCTTCGCCCCCCGCACCCCCCGAGGATATTTTGGCCACGTTGAAAGCGGCACTTGTTCGCCAGTCCGAGGACGAGGGGTTTTCCAAGCTGCGCATCTGTGTGCCGGATGCTGTGCCCGAGGCGGCGGGGCGGCTGCGGGCCTTTCTGGAGGCGGGGCGGCACGGGCAGATGGGCTGGATGGCCGAGCGCGAGGCATGGCGGGCCAATCCGGCGGCGCTTTGGCCAGAGGCGCGGTCGGTCATCATGCTGGCAGAGGTCTATACGCCGGAGGCTGATCCGATGGCGGGGCTGGCGGCGCGCGATCGGGGTGTGGTGAGTGTCTATGCCCAGGGCAAAGATTACCACGATCTGGTGAAGCGGCGGCTGAAGCGGCTTGGGCGCTGGCTTCTGGATCAGGCGGGCGGCGAAATAAAGGTCTTTGTTGATACCGCCCCGGTGATGGAAAAGCCGCTTGCACAGGCGGCAGGTCTTGGCTGGCAAGGCAAGCACACCAATCTCTTGGCGCGCGATCTGGGCAACTGGTTCTTTCTGGGGGCGATTTTCACCACGCTGGATTTGCCGAAAGACGCCCCCGAGATCAGCCATTGTGGCACATGCACCGCTTGTCTGGATGCCTGCCCGACGCGGGCCTTCCCGGCGCCTTACCAGTTGGACGCGCGGCGCTGCATTTCCTATCTGACCATCGAACACAAAGGCCCGGTGGACGAAGGCCTGCGCGGGCTGATGGGCAACCGGATCTATGGCTGCGACGATTGTCTGGCCGTCTGCCCGTGGAACAAGTTTGCCGCCGCCGCCCGTGACATCGGCTATCAGCCGAAGGTTGGATTGCCAGAGCTGGCCGAACTCGCCGCCTTGGACGATGCCGCCTTCCGCGCGCGCTTTGCGGGCAGTCCGATCAAGCGGATCGGGCGGGACCGCATGGTGCGCAACGTGCTTTATGCCATCGGAAACTCCGGGCAGGCCGGGTTGGCAGCCGCCGCGCAGCCTTTGGTGGATGATCCCGACCCGGCGGTTGCCGATGCGGCCCGATGGGCGGTGAACCGCCTGCGGGGCTGATCGGATCGGCGGTCTGGCGGGGATGTCAAAAAAACAGGGTTTGGCGGGCGGCGATTCGGGCCTAGGCTTGGGACCTCTGGTTTGATCGCAGGCTTAGGGAGACTGCCATGTCCAAGCATCTAGCCGACCACCGCACCGCGCCCACCGGGCAGCGCGTCAAGGCCTTTGTCACCATTGCCCACCGCAGCAGCCAGCAAGTCTGGCAGGGCTTGTGGAAACGCCCGGTGGAACGCTCGGCACAGAACCAGCGTCTGGTGCAGTTTATCCGCATCGAAAAGGGCCACGAGGCCTGAGGGCGCCCCCGACGAGAAGCCGCAGGCGCTCGAGGAGGTTTAGGTGCGCACCAGACGTTCGTAGTTGGCTGCGACACGCTGGGTCAGGTCGCCCACCACAAAGTTGTAGTCGCCGATCTGGCCAACGGGTGTCACCTCGGCGGCGGTGCCGGTGAGCCAGCATTGTTCGAACCCTTCGAGTTCTTCGGGCAGGATGTGCCGTTCATGCACCTTGATCTGCATATCGCGCAGCATGCCGATTACGGTCTGCCGGGTGATGCCATTCAGGATGCAGTCGGGCTTGGGCGTATGCACCTCGCCGTCCTTGACGAAGAAGATGTTGGCCCCGGTCGCCTCGGCCACATAGCCGCGATAGTCGAACATCATCGCGTCCGAGCATCCCTTCGCCTCGGCCGCGTGTTTCGACATGGTGCAGATCATGTAAAGCCCGGCCGCCTTGGCTGCATGGGGGATGGTTTCGGGCGAGGGGCGTTTCCACTTGGCGATGTCAAGCTTCGCGCCGCGCATCTTGGCGTCGCCATAGTAATTGCCCCAGGACCAGCAGGCCACCGCCATGCGGATCGGGTTGCGCTTTGAGGCAACCCCCATGTCCTCGCCCGCCCCGCGCCAGGCCAGCGCGCGCACATAGGCATCGGTCAGGCCGTTGGCTTTCAGCACCGCCTCTTTGGCGGCATTGATCTCGGCCACCGAATAGGGCAGCGGCATGTCCAGAAGCTCGCCTGACATGCGCAGGCGTTCGGAGTGTTCGGTCGATTTGAAGATCTTGCCGTTATAGCAACGCTCGCCTTCGAACACGGCGCTGGCGTAATGCATCGCATGGGTCAGGATGTGAACATTGGCTTGGCGCCAGTCCACCAGCTTGCCATCCATCCAGATGAACCCGTCACGATCGTCATAGCCTGTCATTCTGGCCCCCTGTTGCGGTAAGGTGAGTTTTTGAATATTGCGCTGAATTGGTCCGTTTCGGACATAATCTTGCGCCAAAGCGTGGAATCGCTAGCGTTTGTGACTTGGAATGTCAACAAGCCTGACGTAAATTCCAGACGAGACGGAGGTGCAGATGGTCGAGACCAATACCGGGGGCGAAAGCCTTTTGTTCCTGACGGATGAGCAGTTGCGCAAGGGCATCGAGGCGATGTTCTTTGCCTATCGCGGCTTTACCGCCGATCCCGACCGGATCCTCGAGACCATGGATTACGGTCGCGCCCATCACCGCGCCGTGCATTTCATCCATCGCAGCCCCGGCACCACGGTGGGCAATCTTCTGGCCATTCTCGGCGTCACCAAGCAATCGCTGAACCGTGTGTTGCGCGCGCTGTTTGACGATGGTCTGGTTGAGGCGCGGGTGGGCAAGAAGGACAAGCGTGAGCGGCATCTTTATCTTACCGAAAAGGGTCGCGCCTTGGAACGCGCCCTGTCCGATGCCCAACGGGCGCGGATGCGCGCGGCCTATCGGGCTGCCGGGCCGCAGGCAGTGCAGGGGTTCCGTGCGGTTCTGGAGGCGATGATGGACCCCGAAATGCGCAGGCAGTATCAAAGCCTGAAAGAGGGCAGTGTATGAGTGAACCACAGGCACATCTTCTGGTCGCCGATGATGACGAGCGCATCCGGGGTCTGTTGCAGAAATTCCTGATCCGCAACGGGTTTCTGGTGACCACGGCGCGCGATGCCGCCCAGGCGCGGCGGTTGCTGTCGGGGCTGGAGTTCGACATGTTGATCCTTGACGTGATGATGCCGGGTGAGGATGGCATCAGCCTGACGCGGGATCTGCGCGGGCAGATGTCGGTGCCGATCCTGTTGCTGACGGCCAAGGGCGAGGCCCAGAACCGGATCGAAGGGCTTGAGGCGGGGGCCGATGACTATCTGGTCAAACCCTTTGAGCCGAAAGAGCTTTTGCTGCGCATCAACGCCATTCTGCGCCGGGTGCCGCAGGCCCGCGCCGCCGCTCAGCTGCCCAAGGTGCTGCATCTGGGGGCCGTGCGCTATGACATCGACCGGGGCGAGTTGTGGCGCGGGGCGGATCTGGTCAAGCTGACCGCGACCGAGGCGCAGTTGATGCGCGCCTTTGCCGCCCAGCCTGGCCAGCCGATCAGCCGCGAAAAGCTGGCGGGTGATACCCCGGCCGAGGATGGCGCGGGTCAGGAACGCGCGGTTGATGTGCAGATCACCCGCCTGCGCCGCAAGATCGAGGATGATCCCAAGCGTCCGCGTTTCCTGCAAACCGTGCGGGGCGAGGGCTATATGCTGCAACCCGGTTGAGAAGCGGCCACCATCTGCTAGGGTCGCGGCTGCCGGGCCATCGGCCTGGCTTGAAACGATTGAATAGCAGGGGTTTTAACATGCGTTTTCACAAGATGGCCGCCGTGGTTCTGGCGGCCGGAATTGCAATGCCTGCCACCGCTCAGGATCTGGTGTCCTTGGGCCAGGTCGGGGTCTGGGACATTCTCGTCGACCCCACCATCGGCAATGGCTGCCTCATCAATGCGGTGTTTGAAGATGGCTCGGATGTGCGCATCGGGTTTGATCCCGATGGTGGCACGGGCTATCTCTTGGCCATGAACGAGGCATGGCAGGGCATCGAAGAGGGCAAGAGCTATCCGATCCAGATGGATGTGGATGGCGAGCTTTATGACGGGGTGGCGGTGGGTCTGTATATTGACGGCATGCCCGGCGTCGACATTCCCTTTGACAGCGTGGATTTCCTGATGGACGTCGCCATGCGTCAGACCCTGACCCTGATCAACGAAAGCGGCCCGGTCATGTCGATAGACCTGACCGACAGCGCGGCGGCCTTGGAAGAGGCGATTATCTGCCAGCAAAATCAGGGCTGATGACCGCGCTTTACGCACATCCCGCCTTTGGGGGGCATGTCACGCCGCCCGGCCACCCGGAACGGGTAGACCGCCTGTGGGCGGTCGAGGCGGGGGTGCAGGGCCTCGCGCTTGCCCGCCATGAGGCGCCGCTTGCGGCGCTTGAAGAGGTGACACGCTGCCACCCGCAGTCCTATGCCGACCGGGTGGCGGCGGCGCTTCCAGTTCAGGGCTGGGCGCAACTTGACGGTGATACCTTCCTGTCACCGGGAAGCCTTGAAGCCGCGCTGCGTGCCGTGGGTGGTGCGGCGGCGGCAGTCGATGCTGCCCTGACTGGGTTCGACACCACCGCCTTTGTCGCCTGCCGCCCACCGGGACACCATGCCGAAACCGCCACCGCCATGGGCTTTTGCCTTTTTGGCACCGTGGCGATTGCCGCGAAACGTGCGCTTGATCATCACGGTCTATCGCGCGTGGCGATCGTGGATTTCGACGTGCATCACGGCAATGGCACCCAGGATCTTTTGTGGAACGAGGCGCGCTGCCTGTTCGCCTCCTCCCACCAGATGCCGCTTTATCCTGGCACCGGCAACCCGCGCGAGGTGGGCGCGCATGGCCAGATCGTCAATGCCCCTCTGCCCGAAGGCTCGGGCGGGGCGCGGATGAGGCAGGTCTATGACAGCGTGATCTTCCCGCGCCTTGTGGCCTGGCAGCCCGAGTTGATCCTGATTTCAGCCGGGTTTGACGCCCATGCCGATGACCCGTTGGCAGGCCTTGAGTGGCAGGCCGAGGATTACGCCTGGCTGACCCGCCGCATCTGCGACATTGCCGCCGATTGCGCGGGCGGGCGGGTGGTATCCTGCCTTGAGGGCGGCTATGATCTGGGCGCGCTGACGGAATCTGTCGCAGCGCATGTGGGTGTTCTGGCATCTTAGATAAACTGGCATCGCAGACAAACTGGGCAGGGATGATGACCGACAAAGCCGTATCCGAGATGAGTTTCGAAGAGGCCATGGCCGCTTTGGAGCAGGTTGTGACCCAGTTGGAACGCGGCGAGGTGGCGTTGGAACAGTCCATCGCGCTGTATGAAAAAGGTGCTGCCCTCAAGGCCCATTGCGCGGCCAAGCTGAAGGCGGCCGAGGAAAAGGTTGACTTGATTCGCGCCGCCGAGGGCCGCGCTGTCGGCACAACCCCGGTGGAGGGGCTGTGAGTTTTTCCGCCCAACTGGCCGCCGATGCGCTGGCCATTCAGGCGCGGCTGGATGCGGCCATGGCGGGCTTTGGCGATACCCCTGTGGTGCAGGCCATGCGTTATGCCGCAAACGGCGGTAAGCGCCTGCGCGGGTTTCTGGTGCTGGAATCGGCGCGGATGCTGGGCGTGGGTCCCGCTCATGCGATCAGCGCAGCGGCGGCGGTCGAGGCGCTGCACGCCTATTCGCTGGTGCATGACGACATGCCCTGCATGGACGACGACGCCCTGCGCCGGGGTCTGCCCACGGTGCATGTGAAATGGGATGAGGCCACGGCGGTTCTGGCAGGCGATGCCCTGCAAACGCTGGCCTTTGAGCTTTTGACCGATCCGACACTTGGTTCCGGCGATAGGCGCATTGCGCTGGTGGCGGGGCTGGCGCAGGCCAGCGGCGCGCAAGGCATGGTTCTGGGCCAAGCGCTCGACATTGCCGCCGAAACCGCCCCCCGGCCCCTGACGCTGGAAGAGATCACCGCGTTGCAGGCAGGCAAGACCGGCGCGCTGATCCGCTTTTCCGCCGAGGCGGGGGCCATTCTGGCCGGGGCCGATCCAGCCCCCCTGCGCCGCTATGCAACCGCGCTGGGCTTGGCCTTTCAGATCTGGGACGATGTTCTGGACGTCACCGGCGATGCTGCGCTAACTGGCAAGGCCGTGGGCAAGGACGCCGCCGCTGGCAAGGCGACCTTTGTCTCGCTTCTGGGCCTTGATGCGGCCAAGACGCGCGCCAGATCCCTGATAGACGAGGCCGAGGCCGCCCTTTCGGTTTATGGCCCCGCCGCAGGAAACTTGATCGACTGCGCCCGTTTCGTTATTGCGCGGGAAAATTAAACAGGAAGCATTATGGCAGACCGTCCCCTTACCCCCCTTCTTGACCGGGTCGCGCTGCCAGCCGACATGAAAGGTCTGACCGACCGCGAGTTGCGCCAACTGGCCGATGAACTGCGCGCCGAAACGATTTCGGCGGTCTCGGTGACCGGCGGTCATCTGGGTGCCGGGCTTGGCGTGGTGGAATTGACGGTGGCACTTCATGCCGTGTTCAGCGCCCCGCGTGACAAGATTATCTGGGACGTGGGCCACCAGTGCTATCCGCATAAAATTCTGACCGGACGGCGCGACCGTATCCGCACGCTGCGGACCGAAGGCGGATTGTCGGGCTTTACCAAACGGTCTGAATCTCCTTACGATCCCTTTGGTGCGGCCCATTCCTCCACCTCGATCTCTGCGGCCTTGGGCTTTACCATGGCGGCCGATCTGGGCGGCGACCCGGGTGACGCAGTGGCAGTGATCGGCGATGGCTCCATGTCCGCCGGCATGGCGTTTGAGGCGATGAACAACGCAGGCCACCTGAAAAAGCGGATGTTTGTCATCCTGAATGACAATGAAATGTCCATCGCCCCGCCGGTCGGGGCCTTTTCCAGCTATCTTTCGCAGCTTTATGCGGGAGAGCCGTTTCAGGACCTGAAATCGGCCGCCAAAAGCCTTGCGAGCCTTCTGCCTGAGCCCTTTGCCGAAGGCGCGCGCCGGGCCAAGGAACTGGTAAAGGGCATGGCGGTGGGCGGCACGCTGTTTGAGGAGCTGGGCTTTTCCTATGTCGGCCCGATTGATGGCCATGATCTTGACCAGCTTTTGCCGGTCTTGCGCACCGCACATGCCCGGGCCACCGGGCCGATGCTGATCCATGTGCTGACCAAAAAGGGCAAGGGCTATGCGCCTGCGGAAAACGCGCCCGACCGGGGCCATGCCCGCGCCAAGTTTGACGTGGTGACGGGCGAGCAGAAAAAGGCTCCCTCCAACGCACCGTCCTACACCAAGGTCTTTGCCGAAGCCCTGATCGCCGAGGCTGAGGTGGACCCCAAGATCGTCGCCGTCACCGCCGCCATGCCCGATGGCACCGGGCTGGACATCTTTGGCGCGCGGTTCCCCAAACGCACCTTTGACGTGGGCATTGCCGAACAGCATGCGGTCACCTTCTGCGCCGGGCTGGCGGCGGGCGGGATGAAGCCGTTCTGCACGATCTATTCGACCTTCCTGCAGCGCGGTTACGATCAGGTGGTGCATGACGTGGCGATCCAGCGCCTGCCCGTGCGCTTTGCGATTGACCGCGCGGGGCTGGTCGGGGCCGATGGCGCGACCCATGCCGGGTCATTCGACGTGGCCTATCTGGCCAATCTGCCCGGCTTTGTGGTCATGGCCGCCGCCGATGAGGCCGAGTTGATGCATATGGTCGCCACCGCCGTCGCGCATGATAAAGGCCCCATCGCGTTCCGCTATCCCCGGGGTGAGGGGATGGGAGTCGACCTGCCGCGCAAGGGCACGCCCCTGGAGATCGGCAAGGGCCGCATGATCCGAGATGGGTCGCGCGTGGCGATCCTGTCCTTTGGCACCCGGCTGGGCGAGGTTATGAAAGCGGCAGAGTCACTGGCGGCCAAGGGGCTTTCGCCGACCATCGCCGATGCCCGCTTTGCCAAGCCTCTGGACCGCGACCTGATATTGCGGCTGGCCCGCACGCATGAGGCCCTGATCACCGTGGAAGAGGGGGCGATTGGTGGCTTTGGCAGCCATGTGGCGCAGCTTTTGGCCGAGGAAGGGGTGTTTGACCGGGGGCTGAAATACCGCTCCATGGTCTTGCCCGACACCTTCATCGACCAGGCCAGCCCCGAGGCGATGTATCGCATCGCCGGCATGAACGCCCCCGAGATCGAGGCCAAGGTGCTTGAGGTTCTGGGCGTGGCAACCGTGGGCAAGCGCGCCTAAGGGCCTTGGGTGGCTGAGTTGGGTGATCTCTCGGGAGGCTGCGCAGTCGAATGAGTGAGTGCCGTGTCAACTGGTGACCAGTCTTCCCACTGCAGACTAGTGGTTCCTCTCAGGATTTGTTTCGATGAACTTGATCTGTTTTTGTTCGTCGCCAGAGTTTTGGGGCGCAGCCTGTTTACATGCGCCGCGCCTGCGATTAGATCGTACAATAATGAACGAGTTGTTAAAGCGAGACGACGTAAGGGCGCGGCGCGAGCCAGTGCTGGTGCGGTAGCTATGGCTCGGGGTAGCCACGGCAGGTATAAGCGTACGACCTAAAAAGCAAGAAACCTATCGAGCGCAGAAAACTTAATGAGCGAACACGTCACCACCCCTGACGACGAGATTGACCTGGCGGAACTCTTCGCCGGCCTCAGTTCGAGTTGGCGCGTGATTGCGTCGACCGCGCTTGTCTCCGTGGCGCTCTCCTACGTCTACGCCAACCACGTCGTGAGGCCGACCTATGAGGCCAAGTCAGTTTTTGCGTTTGAGAAGAGTTCCGGCGGAGGGGCACTGGGCAATCTCGGCGGTGCCGCAGCTTTGTTGGGCATCAGTGTCGGCGCGTCGAAGGATGACAAGCTCGTCTTTGACAGGGTGGCGGGACGAGACTTCGTCATCGAGCTCGCTGGGGAGGCTGGTCTTTACGGCGACCCATACTTCAACCCGAGGCTGGGGATTGGTCGCCTCGCGCAGCTGAAGTCGTATTTTGGGATTGCGCCCAAGACGGACTGGACGGACGCTGAAGTCGAGCAAGAAATTGTCGGCCGCTTCGAGAAGGCTGTCGACATCGCGGCGACGAAGAACAGCTCGATCGAGGCAATTGTCACGCACCGCGACCCTGAGGCCGCGGCGGCCATCGCCAACGCCGTCGTCAAGAAAATTCTGGACGACACATTGGATGACCAAGTTTCCAAGTCGATGAGGGAAGTCGACTACCTCGGCGAGCAGCTCTCGAAAGTGCAGTCCGATATGGACAACGCGGTGATGCGGCTCCAGGAGTTCTCCATCAGCAGAAACGCCCTCTCTGTAGAGGACTTAGTGCGGCGCTCTACTCAGCTCGTCAAGCTCCGCGAGACGCGCGACGCGACCCGCAAAATGTTTGACGGCGTCGCTGCAATGATCGCAGCCTCACAATCGGGCGGCGTGAGGGCCGATGTTTTGCAGTCATACCCTGAACTCCTGAGCTCCGAGTTCCGCATCCAGTCTCAGATGTCGGGGGGCGAGCTGCCGGTCTCGGAGCTTCCACTAGATCGCCTCGAACAGATTTCCTCATCTCTCTCTCTGCGACTGGACGACATTGACGCGGCGATTGTCTCCTCTGAAAACAGTGCCAAGATTTCTGCGGACGAGGCCTCTGAACTTCTCGCACTGCAGCGTGAAGTGAAGGTGCAGGAGGCGACCTATCAGGTCTTGGTGGAGCAGTATAAGGCAAGGTCCGTGATGAGCGGCTTCGCGGACGCGAGCGGCACCATCCTGCAATTTGCGGTGCCGCCCATTGAGCCATCTGCGCCTAAATCGAGCCTCATCCTCGCGCTCGGCGCGGTTTTGGGTGTCTTCGCCGGCGCGGGCATTGCCCTCGCGCGCGGCATTGCGTCGGGGCGACTTCACACTGCGCGCGTGATTGCCGAGGCCGTGGCGGCCGGCAAAGTCTTCCGAACGAAGCGCAGCTCAGTGCCGTCGGAAGTCGTTGCGAACTTGGCCGGCACCTCAAAGTACTTGGTCATGTGGCAGATTTCTTCCTCCGCCAAGAAGTCTTCCGACGCTGTGGCGCGCCAAATCCTCAGGGCTTGGTCTGACGCAGGCTTGAGTGCCGGCACACTGTCGCTGCCGACTTCGGGCTCCCTCGCCCCATCTTCCGGCGCCTCCCCCATCGAACTTAGTGACGTGATGGATCACCTCCTCCGCGGCAATCTGAGGGACGCGATTGAGCTGAAGACGTCTCACCTCGACCGCGTCCTGGTGATCTGCGACTTCGGGACAGTGCCATCATCTGTGCTGTCGACGATGAAGTCATTGCCATCGACCATCGTCGCCGTGGCGATGGCTGGCGACGTGGTGAAGTCGTCCACAGAAGAGCTGCGCTCCTCCGCAGTGCCAGACGTCTTGCTGTTGGGATGATGCAAATGAACTTTGGCAGATACCTCTTGCTCGCTTGCACCGCCCTCGCGATCTCCTCCTGCGGCGCGATCTACAACCCACAGAAGCTACCCGAGGCTGGCTCCGACGAGGGTCAGCAGTCCATCGCACTCGAGATTGTGCCGCTGACTTCCTCCGTCGCCGCGGAGGCAAATAAGTCGCCCTTTAATCGTAAGGTGGTCTCAGGCTCAAATCTTGGTGGGGCAGCTCAACTCGTTGAGGAGAGCAACTTCATCAAGTTGCGCCTCCCGCCCGAGGCTCCTCCGCCAATTTATAAGGTGGGCGTCGGCGACGTCTTGCAATTTGCCCGCCTGATGCCGCGCGTGAGCGACACCGGCACAGTGTCGGACGAGTACTCAGTGCGCCTGCTGCCGGTGACGTCGGAGGGCTACGTGAGCATCGTGGAGGTGGGCCGCGTTGACGTGGTCGGCAAGCCAATCTCAGCGGTCGAGGCTTCTATCTCCGGCGCCTTCCTGAGGTCGGGTGTGGACCCGCGATTTGAAGTCTCGGTGCAGGGCTTCAACTCACAGAAGATCTTCTTTGGCGGCGCAATGCAGCCCATTGCTCTGCCGTTTACCGACCGCCCGATTTCCCTAACCGAAGTCATGACAACGTCGGGCGTGACGCTTGATCCGAGCTCCGACAAGTTGGTCAAGATTTTCCGGGGGGGTGAGGAGTACCGCCTCTCTGCCAGGGAAGTGATGACGGGATCTTCGAGCGCAAAGTACTACCTGCAGGGCGGCGACCGAGTTTACATTCAGAACATGTTCTACCGCCCAGAGACTGTAATCTTGGCGGGCGAGGTGGGATCACAGTCCCTCTTCCCGATTTCTGCGGAAGCCCGCCCGACACTCAGCGACGCGATGTTTTCGCGCGGCGCCATTGCGCTGTTCACCTCGGACAGCAGCCAGATCTATCTCATCAGGCGGCGCGGCGACAGCGCCGTGGCCTACCACCTCGACGCCTCTAACCCGGCGCGCCTGTCGATTGCGAGCGAGATAGAGCTCCGACCGCAGGACGTGATCTTCGTCGCGGAGCAGCCCGTGACGCGCTACAACCGCGTGATGCAGCAGCTCCTGGGCGCGATCGCGGCGACGCGGGAATTGCGCGACAACGTCGAGGCGGAGCTTTGATCAATCTTATCGGGCGTTTGGAAGCGGGAATGAATTTCCCCTCTATAAAAGCGTTCGTGTTGATTGCCACTGAGATTTGACCCGGCATTGTCACCGAGAACTGACCCACCCAGTTGTTATGTTCTGCGTGTCATGTTGGCGTCAATGCTGTAGTTTCCTTCCGTTTCTTTTTCGCTGTTTCG
>VGDH01000048.1 GCA_016869835.1 Alphaproteobacteria bacterium | reverse complement strand
TGATCTGACGGGCCTTGCCACCCGGGGCGAGGCTGACCGCCGCCTTGCCGTCACGGTCGAAGATCCCGGCCTGCGGGCGTTCTTCCTGCAGTCGCTGGATCTCAAGGCCGACGGCGGCCCGCGCTGGCGGCTCAACTTCGACGTTCTTGAAGCCGAGATGCCCAAGATCGTCGGCTGGCCCGGCACGCCGGGGCAGTTCGATGGTCCGACCCTTTTTCTGACGGGTGCCGAAAGCCATTACGTCCGCCCCGAATACCGCGAGGCGATCCGCGCCCAGTTCCCGAAATCGCGCTTTGCAAAACTTATCGGCGCGGGCCACTGGCTCCACGCCGAAAAACAGCGCGAGTTCGAAGAGGCGGTGCGGGTGTTCCTGATAGCCTGAAACGCGTCCTGGCCGCCAGCGCAGACCCCGGCCAAAATGCCCGCAGGGCTGATGCGCCTTCAGCTCTTTGCCCAGCCCTCGATCTTGCGATAAAGCGTCGAGGGCGAGATCTCCAGCACCCGCGCCGCACGCGGCACCGATCCGCCCTGCCGCTCTAGCGTCGCCTCGATCACCCGCCGCTCGATCTCGGCCAGCGCGCGGCCCACAAGATCATCCAGCGCCAGGGCTTGCGGCGCAGCAACGGCCGCCGCGCCGCTTGGCGCGCGTGGGGGCGCGACCGTGTCGGTCTGGCGGTCCAGCGTGTCGGGCAGCATCGACAGCGTGACCAGCCCGCCCTCGTTCAACACCACGATATTGCGGATCACGTTCAGAACCTGCCGCACATTGCCCGGCCAGGGCAGGGCGCGAAACAGCGCTTTCACCGGGCCATCCAGCCCGGTAAAGGGCTTGCCCTCTTCCCGCGCAAAGCGTGCCAGCGCGGTTTCGGCGATTTCCAGCACATCCTCGCCCCGCTCGCGCAGGGGTGGCATATGCAGCGGCACAACGAACAGGCGGTAATACAGATCCTCGCGGAATTCCCCGCGCCGCACCGCCTCAAGCGGGTCGCGGTTGGTGGCGCAGATGATGCGCACATTCACCTTGCGCGGCTTGGTCGCGCCCACCGGAACCACGGTCGAGGTTTGCAGGAACCGCAGCAGCTTGGTCTGCAAGGCCGGGGCCATTTCGCAGATTTCATCCAGAAACAGCGTCCCGCCATCGGCCGCCGCCGCCGCCCCCGGCTTGTCTGAAATCGCGCCGGTGAAACTGCCCTTCATATGGCCAAAGACTTCGGATTCCAGAAGGTCCTGCGGGATCGCCCCACAATTCAGCGCGATGAACGGCCCCGCGGCGCGCGGCGAGGCCGCATGCACTGCCAGCGCGCAAAGCTCCTTGCCGGTCCCGCTTTCGCCCATGATAAACACCGTCGCCATCGACCGCGCCACCGACCGGATCTTCTGATGCAGCCGCTGCATTACCCCGGATGAGCCGATAAAGCCCGAGACGGTCATGCTATCGACCGCCGAGCGTGATGTGGCCGGCGCCGCTGCCACCCGCGGCGCTGTCTCGGTGCTGCTGACATTGGCAATCGCGGCCATCAGCCGCGCCTCGTCAAGGGGCTTGACCAGAAACTCATGCGCCCCGGCCCGCATGGCCGCCACCGCCCTGTTCACTGAACCATGGGCCGTCATCACGATCACCGCCGTTTCGGGCCGCAGCGCCAGCATGTCCTGCATCAGGCTCAACCCGTCGCGGTCGGGCAGCACCAGATCCAAAAGCACCACCCCGATCCGGCTTTGGGCAAAGCTTTCCAAGGCGTCGCTGGCGGTTGACACACTGACCACCTCATGCCCGGCCTTGCGCAGGACACTGCGGTAAAGCACCTGCAAGGACAGCGTATCCTCGACCAGAAGGATCGCCGGTCGCGGGGCATGGGGGGCCACCTTGTGCTGCGGACCTTTGGCGGGCGGGGTCATGGCGCCAGCCCCTGCGCACCGTCGCGCACCCTGTCGATCAAGCCCGCAATGCCACTTTCCGCCTTGGCCATAAGCGGGCCAAGTTCGGCCGCTGGCGCGACAGGGCCTGCGGCGCGCACTCCCGCCTGCGCCCCTGCGCTCAGCCCTTGCGCCAGATCCCGTAACGCCCCGTCCCCAGCCGTGCCCGCCAGCGCCATCAGCACATGGGCATGGCGGCCCAATGCCACCAGATCCCCCGCCGCCGCGGCCTGCGCAAGGCCGGTTCGGGTGGTTTCCAGATCCGCAGCCAATTGACGAAAGAGCTCGCCCGCCGTTTCAGGTCCGGCCATGCGGGCAAGCTGCATCAGCGGATCCAGCGGCTGGACATCGGGCGCGGCCATCATCGGTCCCCCGGCCGGGCGCATGACCCCGGCTCCGGTCCCGGTTGCAGACAGGAGACCACAGGCAAAAGGAAGGTTCGCGCAATGCAAAGGATCATGACACGGCAGGTTAGCCCTTGCCGCGCCATTGTCCAGTCAGCCCGTGGTTGGGCAAAGCCTATTTGCCCCCCGCCAGCCCCAGCGATTTCAAGGCCACGGTGATTTCATCCAGGATTGCAGGATCATCAATCGTCGCGGGCATCTTCCACTCCTGCCCGTCGGCGATCTTCACCATGGTCCCGCGCAAGATCTTGCCCGACCGGGTTTTCGGCAGACGGTCCACCACCACGGCGCGTTTGAAATCCGCCACCGGGCCGATCTTCTCGCGCATCAGCTTGACACATTCCGCCACAACCTCGGCGGCCTCGCGGTTTGCACCCTTGTTCAGGCACAGGAACCCCAAGGGCGACTGACCCTTCAGGTCATCGGCCACGCCGATCACCGCACATTCCGCCACATCCTTGTGGCTGGCCAGCACTTCCTCCATCGCGCCCGTCGACAAACGGTGCCCCGCGACGTTGATCACGTCATCGGTGCGCGCCATGATGTAAAGGTATCCATCCTCGTCGATATAGCCCGCATCGCCGGTTTCATAAAAGCCGGGGAAGTGGTTGAGGTAGCTCTTCTTGAACCGCTCCTCAGCATTCCACAGCGTTGGCAGCGTGCCGGGGGGCAGGGGCAGCTTGATCGCAATCGCGCCCAAGGTGCCCGGCGCCACCGCATGGCCGCCCTCATCCAAGACCTGCACATCAAACCCCGGCATCGGCACCGAAGGCGAGCCGATCTTGACCGGCAGCGCCTCAATCCCAAGGGGGTTTGCCGCAATCGCATAGCCGGTTTCGGTCTGCCACCAATGGTCCACCACCGGAACCTTCACATGGCGCTGCGCCCACATGATCGTGTCCGGATCGGCCCGCTCGCCTGCAAGGTAAAGCGCCTTCAGCCGGGACAGGTCGTAATCTGCCACCAGCTTGCCCTCGGGATCCTCGCGCTTCACCGCGCGAATGGCGGTCGGCGCGGTAAAGAAGGCGCGGACCTTGTGTTCCGCAATCACCCGCCAGAAGGTGCCCGCATCTGGCGTGCCCACGGGCTTGCCCTCAAAGACAATCGTGGTGCAGCCCGCGATCAAGGGCGCATAGCAGATATAGCTGTGCCCCACGACCCAACCCACGTCAGATGCCGCCCAGAACACATCCCCCGGCCCGCAATCATAGATCGCGCGCATGGTCCAGTTCAGCGCCACCAGATGCCCGGCGGTCGGACGCACCACGCCCTTCGGTGCACCTGTGGTGCCCGAGGTATACAGGATATAGGCCGGGTGATTGCCCTCAACCGGCACACATTCGGCAGGCGTCACACCATACTGAAACGCATGCCAGGCCACATCGCGGCCCTCAACCAGCTTGGCCACTTCCTGCTCGCGCTGAAGGATCACGCAGAATTCGGGCTTGTGGGTCGCCATATCAATGGCGGCATCGAGAAGCGGCTTGTAATGCACCACGCGGGCAGGCTCGATCCCGCAGCTTGCCGCGATGATCGCCTTCGGCGTGCAATCGTCGATCCGCACCGCCAGCTCATTGGCGGCAAAACCGCCGAACACCACCGAATGAATCGCCCCCAGACGGGCACAGGCCAGCATCGCCTCCAAGGCCTCAGGCACCATCGGCATATAGATGATGACGCGGTCGCCCTTGGTCACGCCCTTGGCGCGCAAGGCCCCGGCCAGCGACGCCACGCGGGCCTGCAATTCGCGGTAAGTGATCGCGTGCTTGGTGCGCGTCACTGGGCTGTCATGGATGATCGCCACCTGATCGCCGCGACCGGCCTCGACGTGGCGGTCCACCGCGTTCCAGCAGGTGTTGACGGTCGCATCGGTGAACCATTCGTAAAGGGGCGCGCGGGTATCGTTCAGCGCCTTCGTCGGGGCCTTGACCCAGTCGATTTCCCTTGCCGCCTGCAACCAATAGGCTTCAGGATCGGCCTTCCAGCTGGCGTAAACGTCACGGTATCCCATGGTATACCCTCCTCCAAGGTCTGCGCGAGTGTTACGCAGCCTTGGGTGAGTCGGGCAAGTTTTGCGACACGGGCGCGGGAAAAACTTTGCAGAACGCACGCAGGAATCGCGGCAAAGTTTTGCAAACTCCGCCAGAATGTGCAGAAAACCGCGAAAGGTGGCAGAGTTTGCAAACCCTGCCGCCCGATTTTGCGAAAATCAGCCGTAATGCGACACCGGGGTTCCGGCGATGGCCGACATGTTCAAAAGCCCCCGCGCGGTGATTGACGGTGTCACCACATGGGCCAGATTGCCCATCCCCATCAGGATCGGCCCCACCTCAAGGCCCCCGGCCTTCATCCGCAGCATGTTGCGTGCGGTCGATGCCGCATCGGTGAAGGCAAAGATCAGGATATTCGCCGCCCCATCCATCCGGGTCTGCGGGAAGATACGCGCGCGCAGCTCGGGGTCCAGCGCGGCATCCACATTCATCTCGCCCTCATAGGCGAAATCCACCTCGCGATTGCCCAGGATCTCCATCGCCGCCCGCATCCGCCGGCCCGAATCACTGTCAAGGTTGCCAAAGGACGAATGGCTGCACAGCGCCACCTTGGGAATCACGCCAAAGCGCTTGGCATGACGCACCGCGCCCAGCGTGGTTTCCACAATCTGCTCGGGGCTCGGTACCGGGTTCACGGCGGTATCGGCGATGAACAGGGGGCCATCTTCCTGGATCATCAGGCTTAGCGCGCCATGCGGGCGCAGGCCGCCGCGCGCCAAGACCTCGCGCACATATTTCAGATGCCACAGATACTGGCCAAAGGTGCCGCAGATCAGGCTGTCGGCGTCCTTCCGGTGCACCGCAATCGCGCCAATGGCGGTGGAATTGGTTCGCAACACCGCCCGCGCGGTGTCGGGCGTCACGCCGCGCCGAGACATAAGCTCATGATATGTCTGCCAGTAATCGCGATAACGGACATCCGACTGCGGGTTGATGATTTCAAAGTCCCGGTCCGGGCGAATGGGCAGCCCCGCCCGCTCGCACCGCCGCGCGATCACGTCGGGGCGGCCGATCAGGATCGGCTTGTCGGTCGTCTCCTCCAGCATGGCATTGGCGGCCCGCAAGACCCGCTCATCCTCGCCCTCGGCAAAGATGATGCGGCGGGTGGCGTTGCGGGCAGCCTCGAACACCGGGCGCATCATCAGGGCGGATTTGAACACCGATCCGTTCAGCCGCTCGCGATAGGCTTCCATGTCGGCGATGGGCCGCGTCGCCACCCCGGTGTCCATCGCTGCCTTGGCCACGGCACTGGCCACAACGCCAATCAACCGCGGGTCAAAGGGCTTGGGGATCAGGTAAGTCGCCCCAAAGGTCAGCTGCTCTCCCTTGTAGGCCGCCGCCGCCTCGGCGCTGGTCGTGGCGCGGGCAAGCGCAGCGATGCCGTCGATGCAGGCCAGCTGCATCGCATCGTTGATCTCGGTCGCTCCCACATCCAAGGCCCCCCGAAAGATAAAGGGGAAACACAGCACGTTATTGACCTGATTTGGAAAATCGCTGCGCCCCGTGGCAATGATGGCATCGGGTGCCACGGCGCGCACCGCGTCGGGCAGGATTTCCGGCGTCGGGTTGGCAAGGGCAAAGATGATCGGGCGCGGGGCCATCTTGGCCACCATCTCGGGCGTCAAGACGCCGGGGCCGGAAAGACCCAGGAACAGATCGGCCCCCGCAATCACATCGTCCAGCGTGGCAGGCGTGGTGCCTTGGGCATAGGCCGCTTTCTGGTCGGTCATCTGGTCGGTCCGGCCGTGATAGACCAGCCCGGCAAGGTCGCACAGCCAGACGTTCTCGCGCTTGACGCCCAGCTTCAGCAGCATGTTCAGACAGGCAATCCCCGCCGCCCCGCCGCCGGTGGACACCACCTTGATCTCGTCAAACCGTTTGCCGGCGACATGCAGCGCATTGGTCGCCGCCGCGCCCACCACAATCGCCGTGCCATGCTGATCGTCGTGGAACACCGGAATCTTCATCCGCTCACGGCACAATTGTTCAACGATGAAACAATCTGGCGCCTTGATGTCCTCAAGGTTGATCGCGCCAAAGGTCGGCTCCAGTGCACAGATGATTTCCGCCAGTTTCACCGGGTCGGGTTCGTTCAACTCAATGTCAAAGCAATCGATGTTGGCAAACTTCTTGAACAGAACCGCCTTGCCCTCCATCACCGGCTTTGATGCCAAAGCCCCAATGTTTCCAAGGCCAAGAACGGCGCTGCCATTGGTCGCCACCCCCACCATATTGCCCCGGCCCGTATAGCGGCTGGCGGTGGAAGGATCGGCCTTGATCTCAAGACAGGCCTCGGCAACGCCGGGCGAATAGGCGCGGGCAAGGTCGTGGCCATTTGCCAAAGGCTTGGTCGCGCGGATCTCAAGTTTGCCCGGCTTGGGAAATTCATGATAATCCAGCGCCGCCTGACGCAGATTTTCGGCCCGAGTCTCGTCCATTCCTGTCCCCTCTGAACGGTATGGTTTACCGTTAAACTATTTTCTTTCCGGGCAAAAGGCGTGCTTTGCCACAAGAGTCTTGCCAGATTGCCGCAAATTGCCGGAAAAGGGCAGGGCTTTTCCACCGCCTTTCGCCCGCCTTTCGCCTTGGTCTTGCACTGGTCTGGTCTTGGCAAGCTTGCATGGCCTGCTTGGGCGGCGTTACGCTTTGCCATCGGCAACAGGAGGGCGCGCGATGACACTCAGAGATGCGGCACTGGCGGTGCGCGAACGCGCCTATGCCCCCTATTCCCGCTTCAAGGTCGGCGCGGCGCTGCGCAGCCCCTCGGGCGCGGTGCATGTCGGCTGCAATGTCGAAAACGTGGCCTATCCCGAAGGTACCTGCGCCGAGGCCGGGGCGATTGCCGCGATGTGCGCGGCCGGCGACACCGCGATTGCCGAAATCTACGTCGTGGCCGACAGCCCCGAACCCGTGCCCTGCTGTGGCGGCTGCCGCCAGAAGATCGCGGAATTCGCTGCCCAAGACGTGCGCGTGACCATGGCCACGCTCGACGGCAAGGAAAAGACCGTCACCGTGGCCCAACTTCTGCCCGGCGTCTTTACGATGGCCCATATGGACCGCGCCTAAGGTGGACGCCCGCGCCATCATCGCCGCAATCCGCGACGGCCACCCCCCGGGGGCCGAGGCGCTGCGCTGGTTTGCCCAAGGTCTGGCCGATGGGACCGTCACCGACGCACAGGTCGGCGCCTTTGCCATGGCGGTCTTGCTCAAAGGTTTGGGAGAGGCGGGGCGCGTGGCCCTGACCCAAGGGATGCGCGACAGCGGCAAGGTCCTGCACTGGGACATGCCGGGGCCGGTCCTTGACAAACACTCCACCGGCGGCATCGGCGATTGCGTCTCGCTCCTTCTGGCTCCGGCGCTGGCCGCCTGCGGGGCCTATGTGCCGATGATCTCTGGCTGGGGGCTGGGCCATACCGGCGGCACGCTGGACAAGCTGGAAGCGATCCCCGGCTTTCGCACCGGCCTGTCCGAAGCGCAACTGCGCGCCCAGCTGCGCAAGATCGGCTGCGCGATTGTCTCGGCCAGTGCTGAAATCGCCCCGGCCGACCGCCGCCTCTATGCCATCCGCGATGTGTCGGCCACGGTGGAATCGATTGACCTCATCACCGCCTCGATCCTGTCCAAGAAACTGGCCGCCGGTCTTCAGGCGCTGGTCCTTGATGTCAAATGCGGCTCGGGTGCCTTCATGAAGACGCCGCAGGATGCCGAGGCGCTGGCGCTGTCGCTGGTGGCCACGGCCAAGGGGGCAGGCTGCAAGACATCGGCGCTGATCACCGACATGTCGCAGCCCTTGGCGCGGGCGGCGGGCAATGCGCTTGAGGTGGCCGAGGTGATGCAGACGCTGACCGGCAGCTTTGACACCGCGCTTTTCGACGTGACGGCGGTGCTGGGCGGCGAGGCGCTGGCGCTGGCCGGGCTTGCGGCCAGCCCCGAAGAAGGCACGGCGCGCATCGAAACCGCGCTGCGCTCGGGCGCGGCGGCCGAAGGTTTTGGCCTCCTGGTCGCCGCCCAGGGCGGCCCGCGCGATTTTCTCGACCGCTGGGCCGATCTTCTTCCCGCCGCCACCGTGATCCGCGACGTTCCAAGCCTGGGCGCAGGCCATGTGTGCAGCATTGACGGGCAAGCCCTGGGGCTTGCCGTCGTGGGCCTGGGCGGCGGCCGCCAGCGCGAAGGCGACCGGGTGAACCCCTCGGTCGGGCTGTCCGATCTGGTCGGGATGGGGCAGGCGATTGCCCCCGGCGATCCCCTCGCACGCGTCCATGCCGCAACCGAGGCGCAGGCCGATGCCGCCATCGCCGAGGTGCAAGCCGCCTATCGCCTTGGGGCCGAGCCGGTGGCAGAACCGCCCCTGATCCTGCAAAGGATCACCTGAGATGACGCGCGCCTTTCTGATCGTGATGGATTCGGTCGGCTGCGGTGGCGCGCCCGATGCGGCCGCCTTTGGCGACGCTGGCGCCAATACGCTGGGCCATATCGCGCTGGCCTTTGCCAAAGGCCGCGCCGATCAGGGCCGCGCGGGGCCGCTTTGCATGCCCAACCTCGATGCCTTGGGCCTTGGGGCGGCCATTGAACTGGCCTCGGGCCTGAAGGCGCCGGGCCTTGGCGCCGTTCCCCGCGGCCGCTGGGGGGCTGCGACCGAGATCAGCCGGGGCAAGGATACCCCCTCGGGCCATTGGGAACTGGCAGGCGTGCCGGTGCCCTGGGACTGGACCTATTTTCCCGACACCGTTGCGGCCTTTCCCGAAGATCTGGTGGCGCTGGTCTGCAAACTTGCCGGGACCGAGGGCATCCTGGGCAATTGCCATGCCTCGGGCGTGCCGATTATTGCCGCCCATTGCGAAGAACACCTTCGGACGGGCTGGCCGATCTCCTATACCTCGGCCGACAGCGTCTTTCAGATCGCTGCGCATGAAGAGGCCTTCGGGCTGGAGCGCCTGCTCAAACTCTGCGCCGATCTCGCCCCGCATCTGCATGCCATGCGCGTCGGCCGGGTGATTGCGCGGCCCTTTACCGGCGGGCCGGGCGATTTCCGACGCACCGCCAACCGGCGCGACTTCGCCATGGACCCGCCCGCGCCGACGCTTCTGGATTGGGTGCAAGGGGCAGGCCGCGCCACCCATGCGGTGGGCAAGATCGGCGACATCTTTTCGATGAAAGGGGTCGGGCGGCTGTGGAAGGGCAAAAGCGATCTTGAGCTTTTCGATCATCTTGACACGCTTTTGGACAAGGCTGAGCCCGGATCCTTGACCTTTGCCAACTTTGTCGAGTTCGACACGCTTTACGGCCACCCGCGCGATGTGGCGGGCTATGCCCGCGCGCTGGAATGGTTCGACACCCGGGTCGGTGCGTTTCTTGCCCGGCTGCGTCCCGGCGATCTGGCGATCTTTACCGCCGATCACGGCAATGACCCGACCTGGCACGGCACCGAACACACGCGCGAACGTGTGCCGATCCTGTGCGCCGGGGCGGGGACGGGGCCTGTGGGCCTGCGCGGCTTTGTCGATTTGGCGGCCTCGGTCGCCGCGCATCTGGGGGTTGCAGCGCAGGGGCCGGGGCGGTCGTTCCTATGACAAGCTCCGGGGGCGCTTCGCCCCCCGGACCCCCAGAGGATATTTATGAACAGATGAAAGGGGCATGGTGTGACCCAATTGCCGAAAGTCGAGCTTCACTTGCACCTCGAAGGGGGTGCGCCGCCGGCCTTCATCCGGGGGCTTGCCCGGGAAAAGGGCATCGATATCGGCGGGATCTTCAACGAGGATGGCAGCTATCGCTTTACCGATTTCTGGCATTTCCTGAAGGTCTATGAGGCGGCTTGTACCACCTTGACCGGCCCGGAGGAGTTTCGCCGCCTGACGCTGGCGGTGCTAGAGGAAAGTGCCGCGGCCGGCGTCGTCTATTCGGAATGTTTCCTGTCGCCCGATTTCTGCGGCGGCCGCGATCTTGCGGCCTGGCGGGATTATCTGGCGGCCATTGAAGAGGCCGCAGATCAGGCCGAGCGCGACATGGGCATCACGCTGCGCGGCATCATCACCTCGATCCGGCATTTCGGCCCCGAAAAGGCGCGGCAGACCGCGATCTGCGCGGCAGAAACCGCCAGGCGTTTCATCGTCGGCTATGGGATTGCCGGGGACGAACGGGCCGGGGCCTTGAAGGATTTCGCCTGGACCTTCGATTGCGCCCGCGAGGCGGGGCTGCACATCACCGCCCATGCGGGCGAGTGGAACGGCCCCGACGAGGTGCGCGCCGCGCTGCGTGATCTGGGGGTGGCCCGCATCGGTCACGGGGTGCGCGCGATCGAGGATCTGGCGCTGGTGGATGAGTTGGCTGAGCGCGGCACGGTTCTGGAATGTTGTCCCGGGTCGAACGTGGCCCTTGGGATCTATCCCAGCTTTCGCGGCCATCCGATTGCCTAGTTGGACCGGCGCGGCGTCAAGGTGACCATCAACACCGACGACCCGCCCTTTTTCCACACCACCATGGCGCGGGAATATGACGAATTGCACCGCGCCTTTGACTGGGATGAGGGACAATTCCGGCGACTGGCCGCCCAGGCGCTTGACGCGGCTTTCTGTGACGCCGATACCAAGGCCAGAATAGCCAAGCTGCTGGAGCCCTGACATGCTGGACCATCTGACCGTCGTCACCCACCCTTTGGTGCAGCACAAGCTGTCGATCATGCGCGACAAGGAGACCTCGACGGCCTCGTTCCGCAAGCTTCTGCGCGAGATCAGCCTGCTTTTGGCCTATGAGGTGACGCGCGAATTGCCGATGACGACCAAGCGCATCGAAACCCCGCTTGAGCCGATGGATGCGCCCGAGATCGACGGCAAGAAGCTGGCCTTGGTCAGCATCCTGCGGGCGGGCAACGGGCTTTTGGACGGCATCCTCGAGCTGATCCCGGCGGCGCGGGTGGGCTTTGTCGGGCTTTACCGCGACCCCGAGACGCTGCAGCCAGTGCAGTATTACTGCAAGCTGCCCGATCATCTGGACGAGCGGCTGTCGATTGTCGTCGATCCGATGCTGGCCACCGGCAATTCCTCGGTCGCGGCGATTGATCTTCTCAAGGCCCAGGGCGCGACCAATATCCGCTTTCTTTGCCTTCTGGCCGCGCCCGAGGGGATTGCCCGCATGAAAGCCGCCCATCCCGATGTGCCGATCGTCACAGCTTCGGTCGATAGCCATTTGAATGACCACGGTTATATCATTCCGGGCCTAGGGGATGCGGGCGACCGCATGTTCGGCACAAAATAGGGGGCCAGCCCCCTTTACTCGGAAACAAACCTGCCCCAATATCGCCACAATTGCTGCGAGAATTCTCCTTGGGGGACATTATGGTTTTCAGGTTTGTTTCGGTCGCCGTTCTGGCGGCCGTGTTCGGTGCCGCATCGGTCGAGGCGCAGTCGGTGGCGCGGGTCGGCGGGCCGGCCAACCTGCCGCTTGCGGGCTTTCAAGGACAGCAATGGGTGGACAGCCGGGGCTGCGTGTTCCTCAGGGCAGGCTATGGCGGGCAGGTGAACTGGGTTCCGCGCGTGGGGCGCGACCGCCGTGCCATGTGCGGCTATCCGCCCACCGGCACCACGCGCGCCGCGATCGAGGTGGCGACCGAAGCGGAAATGGCCGCCCCCGCGCAAGTGTCGCAGCAGCCCGCCCCGGCCGAGCCGGCACCCGCCCCCCGCGTCATGGCGGCGGTCGAGCCGGTGATCCCGTCACCCCGCGCGCCACCATCGCCACCCGCCCGGCGCCGGTTCTTGCCGCCCCCGTCGCCCTCGCGCCGAAACCCTCGGCGCGCCCTGCGCCCTATGTCGAGGCCGCCCCCCGCGCGGGCTATGAGGTGGTGGTAGGCTCCGGCCCCGGCGCGGGCCAGATCGGCTGTTACACCTCGGCCCCGGTGGCCGAACGGGTCAAGACCCGCAACGGCGGCACCGCCGTGGTCTGCACGCGCGGCGATGGCACCATGACGGGCTGGCGTCCGCCGGTCTATCCGCGCAACGCCGGTGTCGGCGCGGCGCTGAGCGATCCGATGGTTGCCGCGCGGTCCGATCATGGCGGCCATGGCCTTGGCCATGCCTCTGCCAGCCATCAGCGCGTTTCGGGGCGCGACGTTCACAGCCATTCTGCCGCCGTGCCGACCCCGCCCAAGGGTTACAAGCTGGCCTGGACGGATGACCGGCTGAACCCCAATCGCGGCAAGGGCACCGCCCAGGGCTGGGCCGATCAGGATCAGGTCTGGACCCGCAAGGTCCCCTCCGAGCTTGTGGCCGATCAACCGGCGACCCAGCGCAAGAAAAAGGTGGTCATGGTCCAGCCGGGCACCAAGGTTACCACCTCGACCAAGGGGCAGAACCCCGCCGCCCCGGTTGAAAAGAAGCAGGCGCGCGGCGGGGCCTATATCCAGGTCGGTACCTTTGGCGTGGCCTCCAATGCCGATGGCGCGGCGGCGCGGTTGCAGGGCATGGGTCTGCCAGTGGCGCGGGCCAAGATCACCTCGGGCGGGCGGGCGATGCAGATCGTCATGGCCGGGCCCTTCGCCACGGCCGCCGATGCCTTGGCGGCGCTGGCGATGGCGCGGCGCGCAGGCTTTGGCGATACCTTCATCCGCTAGGGGCGCGCGCGCCGTCTGGCGCGCGGTCCCGCCCTATTCCGAGCAGATCGCCTGCAACTCCAGCCAGCTTTCGTCGCTCATCACGACAAGCGGCGCGCCAAGCGCAAAGGGATCGTCCTTGACCAGCGTTTCGGCCGCCGCGCTTTGGCCCTTCATCGCCTGCCCGTAAAGCGCCGAGCTGACCTGCGCCGCCTCGAAGGCTGCACGCTGCTGATCGGGTCCGGGTTCTGCGGCGGGGGGGCGGGACAGAAACGCCTCGCCATAGCCCTTGGCGGCCTCGGCCGGTGCCGCGCCGCTGGTCAAAAGCCGCAAGGTGGCGCCAAGGCCCATATGGTCCAGAAGCGGACGCACCGCATCATCGGTTTCGGCGCGCAGATGTTCGATCAGAAGATGCCCGGCAATCACATCGGGGCTGTCGGCGGTTTCAACCAGCCGTGCAGGCAGCAAAAGCAGATCGCCCGGCAGATGCGCAGGCGCGCCAAGCGCATCGCGCAGGATCTCGATCCGCGGCGGCGCCTCGGGAAACAGCCGTTGGGCCAGCGCCGCCGCCGCCCGGCGTCCCGGCACCGCCCTGCAGGGCTGGCCGGTCAGCCGCGCAATATCGGCCAGCGCCAGATCACCCAGATCGGCGCGCGTCGGTTCCGGCATCATCCGCGAGGCATAGGATTTCATCTGCCCCGGCAGCCAGAACAGCGCCAGGGCCGCCACCGTCACCAAAAGCGCCGCCGTCAGCACGCCGCGCAGCCGGCCCGGCCGCGGCTTGCGCCGCTCGATGGCGCGGTGAACGGTTTCCAGCGCCGCGATCATCTCGCCGTCGTCAATCTCCACCTCTTCGCCCGCATCCGCGCCGGGGGCAAAGCGGGCCGGCATCTGGCCGGGGTTCATCCGCTGGGTGGCGGGCAAGGACCATTGCGTCAATGGCGCCTCGCTGCGCGGATCGCTCAGCACAAGCGTCGCCTCGCGCAAGCCCACGATCACATCGCGCGCTTGCGCGCCCGGACGTTCACGCCACAGGCCCGGCGCCTCAAGCCGCTGGTATTTCTTCAGCGCGGTCATGCGCGACAACAGCCCTTTTCCTGCATGTCCCGCAACTTAGCCGAAGGCCCCGCGTCGCACAATCGGCCGGGACAGGCCGCGCTCACAGCCCGTCAAAGGCGCACAGGGCATGCACCTCCATTCCCATGCCTTCCAACCGCTTGCGACCCCCCAGATCGGGCAGATCGACGACAAAGGCGCAGCCGATCACCTCGGCCCCAAGCCGCTCGATCAGCTTGATCCCGGCCTCGGCCGTGCCGCCGGTGGCCAAAAGATCATCGACCAACAGCACCTTTTCCCCCGGAGCCATGGCGTCGTCATGCACCTCCACCACCGCCTCGCCATATTCCAGCGTGTAGGCCTGTGAGATCGTCTGGCCGGGCAGCTTGCCCTTCTTGCGGATCGGCACAAAGCCGGTCGAAAGCTGGTGCGCCACGGCACCGCCCAGGATAAAGCCCCGCGCCTCCAGCCCCACCACCTTGTCAATCCGCATCCCGGCATAGGGTGCCAAAAGCTGATCGACACACATCCGAAACCCGCGCGGATCGGCAAACAGCGTCGTCACATCGCGAAACAGGATGCCCTCATGCGGGAAATCAACGATGGTGCGGATATAGTCGCGGACAGATTTCGCCATGGCGGCCCCTCATGGATAAAGCCTGCGCGGGATCATGCGGTCCTGCCCGGCTAGTCTGGTGGTTGCGTTGCTGTCTTGCGACAGGATCAAACGGCCCTCGTAATAGCGGTTTTCAATGTCGTAAAGAAAGCCAAGACATTGAAACAGCTCTTCCAGCATGACCGAAGGCAAATCCTCGATCGTGATGTCCTCGGCGATCAGCATCGAGGCTTCGGTGATCTCGGCCTGCTCGTCCCACCACAGCCACATAAATCCGACGCCGATCTCATGGCCGTTGGGCATGCGCGGAATGTTGCGCGTCCTTTCGCCCTCTGACAGGGCAGGGCGCGAGACGATGATGTCGGGCGCGGAGAGCCGGTCATCGCGCAGCAGCCGGATGCCTGCGCCCGCGCGGTTGGTCTCGGAAATGGCGCGGTCCAGCGCCTCGGACATCGCCTTTGCCAGCTTGGGCGGACAGCGCCGATGCGCCGGGGCCAGGGACACGGTCACCTCGGCCTTCGACCAGCGCACCACCGGGCCAAGGCAATCACCGCCCGGTGTGGCCCCGCAAGTGGCCAGCCGGAAGAAATCCTTGTCCGACAGCTTGCCTTCGGTCGCGATCCCGTCTCCAGCCACCGCCTGCATCGTCCCAAGCCAAAGCGCGGCAATCGCCAAAAGCCCCGCTCTCGCCATCCTCCGAAGCTCCCTGTCCTAGCCCGCCGTCCAAGCCTCGCTTGCCTATCACGACCGCGCCGCGCGCCACAAGGCGGCACCCGGCGCGGGCCAGGCATGATCAGCGCAGGACGCGCCCGGCAACAGCCTCCAGCCGCGCCACAAGATCCGCGTCGCGCTTGTCCGGCGCGGTCATCACCGCATGGTCCAGCGCGCGGTCACAGCCATGCGGGCAGGGACTGCGTTCGGCGGGCAATACGCTCGGCAGGGCGGCAATCAGCCCCCGCGCCGCCCCGGCATTGGCGCCAAGCGTCGCCATCACCTGCGCCACATCCACCGCGCCATGGCCTTCATGCCAGCAATCATAATCGGTCACCATCGACACGCTGGCATAGCACATCTCGGCCTCGCGGACGAGCTTGGCCTCGGGCATCCCCGTCATGCCGATTACATCGGCCCCCCAGCCGCGATACATCAGGCTTTCGGCGCGGGTGGAAAACTGCGGCCCCTCCATCGCCAGATAGGTCGCCCCCTCATGCACCCGCACCCCCACCTTCCGCGCCGCCGCGGCGCAGGCCGCCGACAGGCGCGGGCAGGTCGGATGGGCCAAGGACACATGCGCCACGCAGCCGGGGCCGAAAAAGCTTTTCTCGCGCGCAAAGGTCCGGTCAATATACTGATCGACCATCACAAAATCGCCCGGCGCGAAATCCTCGCGCAGACTGCCCACGGCCGATACCGCCACCACATCGGTACAGCCCAGCCGCTTCAGCGCATCGACATTGGCCCGGTAATTCACCGAGGATGGCGTCTCGACATGCCCCCGGCCATGGCGCGGCAGAAAGGCCATGGGCAATCCGCCCAGCCGCCCCACCAGCACCTGATCCGAAGGCTTGCCCCAAGGCGTTTTCACCTTGACCCAGGACGCGCCCTCCAGCCCCTCGATCTGATAGACACCCGAACCACCAATGACGCCGATCATGGGGGAAGTGGACATGGCGGGCTCCTGACATTTACCGACAGACGCAGTCTTGGCCAGCCCGCACGCCAAGGCAAGCCCCGTGACGGGCTGCCCTGGCCGTGTCGCCGCTTACAGGATCTCGGTCATCTTCACCACGCGGCCCTCAGCCACCGATTTCAGACAAGCCTCGGCCAGGGCCAGCGCGATCAGCCCATCCTCGCCCGAAGGCGTGGCGGGGGTCTTGCTGGACAGCGCCGCGATAAAGCCCGAAATTTCGGCGGCATAGGCCTCGGTATAGCGGGTCATGAAGAAATCATGCAGCGGCGGGCGGGTGTATCCGGCGGCCGTGGCCACCTCAATCGACACCGGGCGCTGGTTTTCCGCCGAAACGGCACCCTTGGCCCCATGCACCTCGATCCGCTGGTCATAGCCATAAGTGGCCCGGCGCGAGTTCGAAATCATCGCCTGCCGGCCGCTTGCGGTTTTCAGCATCACCTGCACCGAATCGAAATCCCCCGCCGTGCCAATCGCCGGGTCCACCAGAACTGATGCCGTGGCGACCACCTCGGTCACCTCTTCGCCCAACAGGAACCGTGCCATATCCAGATCATGGATCGTCATGTCGCGGAAAATCCCGCCCGACCGGGCGATATACTCCACCGGCGGCGCACCGGGATCGCGGCTTGTGATCACCACCATCTCCACCGCCCCAATGCTCCCCGTGTCGATCTCGGCACGCACGGCGCGGAAATGCGGGTCAAAGCGGCGGTTGAACCCCACCATCAGCGTGCCTTTGTGGGCGCGCACCACTTCAAGGCATTGCTTGACGCGGGTCAGCGACAGATCAATCGGCTTTTCGCAGAACACCGCCTTGCCCGCCTTGACGAACTGCTCGATCAGGTCAGCATGGGTGTCGGTGGGTGTGCAGATCACCACCGCGTCAATGTCGGCAGACGCACAGATCGCATCAATCGACCGCACCTCACAGCCATACTGCTCGGCAATCGCCTGTGCGGCGGCGGGAAAAGCATCGGCCACCGCCACCAGCTTGGCATTGGCATCACCCGTCACCGCCTTGGCATGCACCTTGCCGATGCGCCCCGCGCCCAAAAGTCCGAACCGAACCGTCATCTTCGTTGTCCTTCGTTGCAGGGATGGAATATGCGCCCAAGGCGCGTTTGGATTTGGAATATTTATTCCATCTGCTATCCTGCGTCAAAGGGAACAGGTCAAGAGGGCAGGGATGACCGACGACATCAAGACAGGCCTCACTGCGCCCCAAACCATCGAGGCCTTTTCATCCCGCCTTGCCGATCTGTCCCAGGGCCTGCCCAAGCGCCTGCGCCAATGCGCCGACCATGTCGCCGCGAACCTTGACCGCATCGCGGTCTCCACCGTGGCCGATCTGGCCGCCGGGGCCGATGTGCCGCCCTCGGCCGTGATGCGCTTTTGCCAGATCATGGGCTTTGCCGGCTTTTCCGACATGCAGCGGCTGTTCCGGGACGCCTATGCCCCGGCCTTGCCCGACTATGCCACCCGGCTTGCCAATCTACGCGGCGGGGCGCGGGGTGGGGCAGGGCGGCTTTTGGCAGAATTCGTCGAGGCAGGCCGCCTCTCGCTTGAAGGGCTGACCACCGCCGTGGACGAAAAAGCGCTGGAACGCGCGGTCTCTGTGCTTTCGGGCGCAGGCGTGGTGCATGTGATGGGCCTGCGCCGGGCCTATCCCGTGGCATCCTATCTGGCCTATGTCTTTGAAAAAATGTCGGTTCCCGCAATGCTTCACGAAGGCGCGGGTCGGCTTGACCACCGCCACGCTATCCGGCCGGGCGATGCGGTGCTGGCCATCAGCTTTGCGCCCTATTCCGAAGAAACCCTCGCCCTTGTCGCCGATGCCCGCGCCCGCAATCTGCCAGTGGTGGCGCTGACCGACCACAAGGCCAGCCCTCTCGCCCGGATGGCCGATCCGGTCTTGACCGTGCAAGAGGTGGATTTCGGGGCCTTCCGGTCGTTGTCGGCCACGCTGACCATGGCCATCGCTCTGGCGGTCGCCGTCGGCACAGCGCGCGGGACGCAGGGCTAACCGGCCTCTCCCACACCACAGCGCCGCACCACCTCGGCGATCTGCACCAACTGCCGCGCCAAGGGGCTGGTCCGCCGCCACACCATCCCGATCTGACGCGACGGGCGCGGGGCGGCAAAGGCCGCCACCGACACCGGCGCCAGCCGGGTTTCCACCGCCACCGCCATATCGGGGATGAGCGTCACCCCAATCCCCGCACCCACCATCTGCACCAGCGTGGTCAACGACGATCCATCCATCAACTCGCGCGGCTGCACGCTTTGGCGGTTGCAAAACGACAGCGCCTGATCGCGAAAGCAATGGCCCTCTTCCAACAGCAACAGCCGCATCTCGCGCAGGGTTTCCGCACTCGGCACCGGTTTGCCCGCATCGGCCAAGGGCCGTACCAGCACAAATTCCTCGGAAAACAGCGGCACCTCCACCAAAGACGGCTCCGACACCGGCAAGGCCACGATGGCGCAATCCAGCCGCCCCTCGCCCAGGTCTTGCAACAGCTTGGGCGTGATCGTCTCGCGCAGCTGCAACTCCAGCGCCGGATAGGCGCGCGTCACCTCGCCAATCACACGCGGCAAAAGATAGGGCGCCACCGTGGGAATGACCCCCAGCCGCAGCCGCCCCGCCATCTGGTCCCGCCCGATGCGCGCGGCATCCTCCAACTCATCCACCAGCCGTAGGATTTCCCGCGCCCTTGCGGCAAATTCCTCGCCAAACGACGTCAGCCGCACCGCCCGCGCGCCCCGATCAAACAGCGCGCTGCCAAGCCCGGCCTCCAGCTCCTTGATCTGCATCGACAGCGCGGGCTGCGAAATTGCCGACACCTCCGCCGCGCGGCCAAAATGCCCAGTGCGCGCCAGTGCCTCGAAATAGCGAAGCTGTTTGAGCGTGATGTTTCCCATAAGTGAGGCTTATCAACGCAATCAGCAAATGCAACTTAAACCAATCGTAGAACTCTGTTAGAACCATTCCAGAGATCGGGACTCACCCATGGTGCGCCCCGCTGCCCCGCTTTCAATAAGGAGACCGAGATGGACGGAAACAACGCAGGCAAATGCCCGGTGATGCACGGCGCCAAGGCCGCGACCCATGGCGCGCGCAACAACAAGGATTGGTGGCCGAACCAGTTGAATCTGGCCATCCTGCACCAGCACAGCCCCGCCTCGAACCCGATGGGCGCGCATTTCAACTATGCCGAAGCCTTCGCCAAGATCGACTATGCCGCGCTCAAGGCGGATCTGGCCCAGCTGATGACCGACAGCCAGGACTGGTGGCCGGCAGATTGGGGCCATTACGGCGGCCTGATGATCCGCATGGCCTGGCACTCGGCCGGGACCTACCGCACCACCGACGGCCGCGGTGGTTCCTCGACCGGCACCCAGCGCTTTGCGCCGCTGAACTCCTGGCCCGACAACGGTAACTTGGATAAGGCGCGTCGCCTCCTGTGGCCGATCAAGCAGAAATACGGCAACGGCATCTCCTGGGCCGATCTTTACATCCTCGCCGGCAACGTCGCCCTGGAAACCATGGGCTTCAAGACCTTCGGCTTTGGCGCAGGCCGCGAAGATCTCTGGGCGCCCGAGGAAGACATCTACTGGGGCGCTGAGGCCGAATGGCTGCAAACCTCGGGCAAGGAAAACAGCCGCTACAAGGGCGAGCGTGAGCTGGAAAACCCCCTCGCCGCCGTGCAGATGGGCCTGATCTACGTGAACCCCGAAGGCCCCGATGGCGTGGCCGATCCGGTCGCCTCGGGCCGCGATGTGCGCGAAACCTTTGGCCGCATGGCGATGAATGACGAAGAAACCGTCGCCCTGATCGCGGGTGGCCACACCTTCGGCAAGGCCCATGGCGCGGGCGATGCCGCCCTCGTCGGCCCCGAGCCGGAAGCCGCCCCTCTGGAAGCCATGGGCTTTGGCTGGATCAACAAGTTCGGCACCGGCAAGGGCATCCACACCACCACCTCCGGCATCGAAGGCGCGTGGAAGCCGAACCCGACCACTTGGGACAACGGGTATTTCAACATGCTGTTCAAATACGAATGGGAGCTGACCCACTCCCCCGCTGGCGCCCAAATCTGGCTTGCCAAGGATGTCGAACCGCAAGACATGATCCCCGATGCGCATGATCCCAGCATCAAGCATCGCCCGATGATGACCACCGCCGACCTGTCGCTGCGCTTTGATCCGATCTACGAACCGATCTCGCGCCGCTTCCGCAAGGACCCGGCCGCCTTCGCCGATGCCTTCGCCCGCGCGTGGTTCAAGCTGACCCACCGCGATTCCGGTCCGAAGGCGCTCTATCTCGGCCCCGAAGTCCCGGCCGAAGACCTGATCTGGCAAGACCCGGTTCCGGCCCGCGACCACGCGCTGATCGACGCGGCCGATATCGCCGCGCTCAAGGCGCAGATCCTGGGCGCCGGGCTCTCGACGCAAGAGTTAGTGCTGGCCGCCTGGGCCTCGGCCTCGACCTATCGCGGCTCGGACAAGCGCGGCGGCGCGAACGGTGCCCGCGTGCGGCTGGCCCCGCAAAAGGATTGGGCGGTCAACGATCCGGCAAGCCTTGCCCGCGTGCTCAAGGCGCTGGAAGCCATCCAGTCCGCCTTCAACGCCAAGGCGACCGGCGGCAAGAAGGTCTCGCTGGCCGATCTCATCGTTCTGGGCGGCACCGCTGCCGTGGAACAGGCGGCCCATGTGGCAGGCCACGCCATCGCCGTGCCCTTCACCCCGGGCCGGATGGACGCCAGCGCCGAACAGACCGACGCGGCCAGCTTCGAGCCGATGGAACCCGTCGCCGACGGCTTCCGCAACTGGCAAAAGCAAAGCTACCGTGTCACGGCCGAAGAAATGCTGGTCGACCGCGCCCAGCTTCTGACGCTCTCGGCGCCGGAAATGACCGTGCTGGTCGGCGGCATGCGCGCGCTGGGTGCCAATGCGGGCGGCTCGAAACAGGGCCTCTTCAGCAGCCGCACCGGTGCGCTGACGCCCGATTTCTTCACCGCCATCCTGAATATGGGCACCGTCTGGACCCCGACCGACGACAGCGCCCAGTCCTTTGAAGGCCGCGATGCCAAGACCGGCAAGGTCAAGGCCACGGCCAGCCGGGTGGATCTGGTGTTCGGCTCCAACTCGCAACTGCGCGCGCTGGCCGAAGTCTATGCCCAGTCCGACAATGAGGCCAAGTTCGTGGCTGATTTCGTCACGGCCTGGGACAAGGTGATGAACCTCGGTCGCACCGACCTGTGATGCGCGATCTGGTGCGCGGGGCGACCCGCGCACCAGACGGAGTTTGACGCAAACTCCGGTTTCGGAAAATGCGCGCATTTTCCGCCCGCGATTTCCGCGCCGGAAATC
>VGDH01000047.1 GCA_016869835.1 Alphaproteobacteria bacterium | reverse complement strand
CGCCTTGGGATACCGTCCCCCAGCGCCGCAAACCATCGTCCCGATGGACCCGAGGCCCACCATGCACTAACATTCAACACGGACCACTCGATGGGGGCAGTCCACACATCCTCGGCCTGTGCGCCATAGGAATAGGCGATCTTTGCCGTCAGCTTGCCAGCATCGGCCACGGTGAAATTCACCTCGTCCGACGAAGGAAACGCCGCCCGCCGTGCCGCCAGCATCTGCGACAGGCTCTCGCCCCGCCGCCCCATCAGTTCGGCCACCAGAAGCCACGGAATCATACCGCTGTCACAGCACATGAAATCGCGGAAATAGTGATGCGCTGACATCTCGCCGCCATAGACCGCGCCGGTCTCGCGCATGGCGGCCTTGAGATAGGCATGCCCCGTCGGCGCCATCGCCGCCCGCCCGCCTGCCCGCGCGACGATATCCTGGGTGTTCCAAATCACCCGAGGGTCATGCACGATGGTTGCCCCCGGCTCTTTGGCCAGAAACACCTCGGCCAAAAGCCCGACCACATATTCCCCGGCCACGAAAGCCCCCGTTTCGTCAAACAGGAAACAGCGGTCGAAATCGCCGTCCCAGGCCACACCCAGATCGGCCCCGGCTTCCAAAACGGCACGCTGGGTCACCGGCTGGTTCTCGGGCAAATGCGGGTTGGGGATGCCATTGGGGAAGCGGCCATCTGGAGTGTGATGCAGCAGGACGAATTCCATGGGCGCCCCTGCCGCCGCCAGCGCCTCGGCCACGGCATCAAAGGTCGGCCCCGCCGCGCCATTGCCGGCATTGACCACCACCTTCAGCGGCCGCAGCGCCGCGATATCGACAAAGGACATCACCCGCGCCACATAGGCCGCGCGCGGATCCACCGGGCGCAACCGACCGGTTCGCGCCGCGCCAAAACCGGCCACCTCCGCCCGCGCCCTAACCGCCTGAAACTGGGGCGGCAAAAGCGGCCGCGCCCCCGGCCCTACCAGTTTCATCCCGTTGTAATCCATGGGGTTATGGCTTGCGGTCACCTCGATGCCACCATCGGCCCCAAGATGATCCACGGCAAAATACATCTCCTCGGTGCCGCAAAGGCCCAACGACAGCACCTCCACCCCCGCATCCATCAACCCCTCGGCCACCGCCGCGGCCAGCACCTCAGACGAGGCGCGGGGATCATGGCCCAGAACGACTCGGGCCGCGCCCAGCTCCTCGGCGAAGGCCCGCGCAATGATGCGCGCAATCTCCGGGTTCAACTCCTCGCCCAGCCGCCCGCGTATGTCATAGGCCTTAAAACAGCGCATCCCTCACCCTTTCCCACATGCAGGCCATCTAGTCGCGGTATCAAAGGCTTTGCAAGCCCGCCCCCCCGGCCTATAAGGCCCCGAAACCACCGGGAGGCACCCATGCGCAAGGCAGAGATCACCCGCAAGACGAATGAGACCGCGATCGAGGTCGCGCTGAACCTCGATGGCACCGGAAAATCCGACTGCCAGACCGGGGTCGGGTTCTTTGACCACATGCTCGACCAGCTCGCGCGCCACTCGCTGATCGACATCACGCTGCGCGCAAAGGGCGATCTGCACATCGACGACCACCACACTGTGGAAGATTGCGGCATTGCGCTCGGTCAGGCGCTGACCCGCGCCTTGGGCGACAAAAAGGGCATCCGCCGCTATGGCCATTTCCGCCTGGCAATGGACGATGCACAGGTCGCCTCGGCGCTTGACCTTTCGGCGCGCCCCTTCCTGGTCTGGAACCTGCCCTTCCCAACCGCAAAGATCGGCAGCTTCGACACCGAACTCGTGCGTGAATTCTTCCAGGCGCTGGCCACTCATGGCGGCATCACGCTCCATGTCGATCTGATCCACGGGCTCAACAGCCACCACATCGCCGAAGCCGCGTTCAAGTCGGTGGCCCGTGCGCTGCGCGAAGCCGTCGAACCTGACCCGCGTATGACCGGCGTCCTGCCGTCGACCAAAGGTGCGCTCTAGCGGTTCATCTTGGCCCAAATACCCCCGCCGGAGGCTCCGGCGGGGCCACCCATACCAAGGCGTCAGACATGCTTACCGTCCTCGTCGACTACGACAGCGGCAATCTTCATTCCGCCGAAAAGGCCTTTCAGCGCATGGCGGTCGAAACGGGGGCCAGCACGGTCCTTGTCACCTCGCGCCCCGAGGATGTCGCCCGCGCCGACCGGATCGTGCTGCCCGGTGATGGGGCCTTTCCGGCCTGCCGCAAGGCGCTGGGGTCCTATGGCGGGCTCTTCGAGGCAATCTCCGAGGCGGTAACCACCCGCGCCCGGCCCTTCCTGGGCATCTGCGTCGGCATGCAGATGATGGCGTCCTGGGGACGCGAATATGAAGACACCCGCGGCTTTGACTGGATCCCCGGCGAGGTGGTGAAGATCACGCCCGCCGATCCCAGCCTCAAGGTGCCGCATATGGGCTGGAACGATCTGGTCATCGACCACCCCCACCCGGTTCTGGCCGGGGTCAAGACCGGCGATCACGCCTATTTCGTCCATTCCTACCACTTCCGCGTGGCCGACCCCGCCCACCGGCTGGCCCATTGCGACTATGCGGGTGACATCACCGCGATCATCGGGCGGGATACGATGGTGGGCATGCAGTTTCACCCGGAAAAGTCCCAGGCCCTTGGCCTGCGGCTGATCGGCAACTTCCTGCAATGGTCGCCTTGACCGAGTTGCAGGCGATCCTTGACCGGATCGGCGCGGAAATGGTGGCAGCGCCGGACCGGGGGCTTGTGGCCGATTACATCCCCGAACTGGCCCATGTCAGCGACCGCCATTTTGCCATGGCGGTGGCAACGGCGGATGGGCAATGCCTGACCACCGGAGATGCCGAGACGGCGTTTTCCATCCAGTCGGTCTCGAAGGTCTTTACCCTGGCCATCGCCCTGGGCCGTCTGGGCGATCAGCTTTTCACCCGCGTCGGGCGCGAGCCTTCGGGGCTCGCGTTCAACTCGGTCGTGCAGCTCGAATCCGAAAACGGCATCCCGCGCAATCCCTTCATCAATGCGGGTGCCCTGGTGGTCACCGATGCCATCCTGCACGGCCATAAACCGCGCGAGGTCTTGGGCGAAATCCTGCGCTTCCTGCGCGAGGCCGCGGGCGAGGATGACATCCACATCAACAAGGCCGTGGCGGCGCCCGAGGCCGCTCATGGCCACCGCAATCTGGCGCTGGCGCATTTCATGGCCGCCCATGGCAATCTGAGAAATCCGCCCGACCTGACCTGCGGCACCTATTTCCACCAATGCGCCATCGAGATGACCACGCGGCAACTGGCCATGGCGGGCCGCTTTCTGATGGGCGCGCCGGGGGCGGCGCGGCTGGTCTCGCCCGCCCGCGTGCGGCGGATCAACGCGCTGATGATGACCTGCGGCCATTACGACGGCTCGGGCGAGTTTGCCTATCGCGTCGGCCTGCCGGGCAAATCGGGCGTCGGGGGTGGCATCCTGGCCATCGCGCCGGGCCGCGCGTCGATTGCGGTCTGGTCGCCGGGGTTGAACGTGCAGGGAAATTCCCAGCTTGGCACGCTGGCGATCGAGCGGCTGGTGCGGGCGATGGGCTGGTCGGTTTTCGGCTGAGACGCTGCCGAGAAGGCCGGGCTGCGCAAAACCTGTCCAAGGTTGAACCAACGATCAACCCATTGAAATAAGTTGAAATTTACGGGATCATTAACCGTATGGTAAGGTTTGTCCAAGCCTGTTCCAAGGGGTGTTGCGGCAGACCGGGATCATGGCCCTTGCAGCGCTAGAGGCGGCCCGTCCTTGGCCCCGCCGCAGCGCTTACAGGCCCGGAAACCGGTGGCCTCGGCTGCGGCGCGGCTGTCTAAAATCCGCAGATTTTCGTGCAAGCATACCCGCGCCGGGCAGCCCGCGCGGCAATGGATGCCGGTCGAGGCGACGGCATAGGCCAGATCGCTTGGCCCTTTGGCGGCAAAGACCTGCCATTCGGCGTCACCCGCCGCCCTGCCCCCTTTTAGCCGCGCCGTTTTGCAAACCTTCCATCCATCGCCAGAAGCCCGGCCAGAATCAGCGCCAGCCCGCCGATCTGTCGCGGCAGGATCGGTTCGGCCAGCACAAGCGCGCCCAATGCAACGGCGGAGGCGGGGATCAGAAAGGTCACCAAAGACAGCATCACCGCACCGGCGCTGGCCAGAAGCCGGAAGTAAAGTATATAGGCCAAGGCGGTCGACAGGACCGCAAGCCCAACCACGGCGGCAAGCGGCAAAGGTGCAGGCATGGGGTTGGCCCAAGGCCGCTCCAGCACGACCCAGAGCGGCAACAAGAGCGTGGCGGCAGAAGCGAGCATACCAAAGGCCACCTGCAAGGGTTGCAGGCCCAGCCCTTTGAACCGCCGCCCCCAAACGCCAGACAGCCCATAGGACAGCGCCGCCCCAAGGCAGGCGGCAATCGCCCAAAGCTTGGCCGGTCCGCCGCCGCCAGCAATGACCACGACCCCGGAAAACCCCAAGGTCAGCCCCATGGCCTTGGTCCCAGTGATTTTTTCGTCGCTGGTGAAAAGATGCGCCACCAAAACGGTCCACAGGGGTGTGGTGGCATTCAGGATCGAGGCCAGCCCGCCAGTGATCTGGCCCTGCGCCATGACCAAAAGGGTGAAGGGCACGGCGTTGTTTAATAGCCCCATCACGGCAAGGGCCGGCCAGTGCTGGCGCGATGGAAAGCCCGTCCGGCTGAGCATCAGCCACAGCGCCAAAAGGCTGGCTGCCAAGGCGACGCGCGCCCAGACGATGGTTATCACCGGCAGGCCGGTCAGCGCCAGTTCGACAAAAACGAACGATCCCCCCCAAAGAATGGAAAGGAACGCCAAGGTCATCTGGTTTCGCGCGCTCATCCTGCACCCCGCTTTGGTATCGTTATGACACGGAGGCGATGCGGAAACGACCCGAAGCTTGCGCTTAGTTCACCCGTGTCCAGGTGCCACCGTCGCGGCAGATGCCCAGAACGCAGCCCTTGACTGTCAGCTTGTCACCGCTCAGCTGCATTTTCGAGTTATAGGTCTTGTCGCGGTCGGGCGACCAGATCTTGCCGTCGTCATAAAGCCCGTCGGGATAGGCCACCATGTCCCAGACGATCTGCTTTCCGACATTGGGGCTTTCAATCTCTTTCCCCGTCCCGTCGAACGCCTTGACCAGCGTGCCGCAAATCGTCGCCCCGCATGAGGTGACCTTCACATGACCGAAATTTCCATTGTCATCGGGCTTGGTTTTCCAGGTGCCATGCACCGGATCCGCCCCCGCTGCCCCTGCTGCCAGAATCATGGCCAGCGCCAGAACATGTTTTTTCATTGCTTCCTCCCTCCCTGAAAGGTTGCGCCATCCTTTGCCACAAAGCGCCAGCCTGTCCAGCATGACGTGAGGTCGCCACTCGGCCCTTGGCATTTTCCGCGTGCGCGCCTAATGCAAAGCCAGTCAAGACGGAGCCGCGCCATGATCCTTTACCCCGCCATCGACCTGAAGGACGGCCAATGCGTGAGGCTCTTGCGGGGCGAGATGTCGGCGGCGACGGTCTTTGGCGATGACCCGGCAGCGCAGGCGGTGAAGTTTCAGGATGCAGGCTGCCAATGGCTGCATCTGGTCGATCTGAACGGCGCCTTTGCCGGGGCGCCGGTGAATGCGGCGGCGGTTGAGGCGATTTTGGCTGCGGTGAAGGTTCCCGCCCAGTTGGGTGGTGGCATCCGGGATATGGCCACCATCGCGATGTGGTTGGAAAAGGGTCTGGCGCGGGTGATCCTCGGCACGGTGGCGGTGGAAAACCCTGCCCTTGTGCGCGAGGCGGCGCGGGCCTTTCCGGGCAAGGTTGCGGTTGGTATTGACGCCCGCAAAGGCTTTGTCGCGACCAAGGGCTGGGCAACCGAAACCACGGTTCAGGCCACCGACCTTGCGCGCAGCTTTGAAGATGCCGGCGTTGCGGCGATCATCTACACCGACATCGACCGCGACGGGGCCATGCAGGGCCCGCACATCGAGGCGACCGAGGCCTTGGCGCGCGCCGTGTCGATCCCCGTCATCGCCTCGGGCGGCGTAAGCCGGATGGAGGACCTGATTGCGCTGAAGGCAACCGGGGTGATTGCCGGGGCGATTTCAGGTCGGGCGCTTTATGAAGGGGCGATTGATCTGGGCGAGGCGCTGGCGGCCCTGCGCGGCTAGGCTGCCCTGCGGGCGGCGCGGTAAATCAGCCACAGCCAAAGTCCCGCGCCGATCAGCCCGGTTGTCAAGGCAGTGGCTACATTGACCGCGACCGCGCCAAAGGCTTGCCACCCCGGAACCACCAGAAGCGCAACGGTCAGGGGAAAGATCAGGAACAGCGTGTGGCGCCACAGGGTAACGGCTGGACCGAAGTCAAGAGGCTGTCCCACCCGGCCCAGCCGACGCATCGCCCAGACCGTTGTCAGGATCATCGCCGGGCAGACCAACACCACGAAAGACCCGCTCAAGCTGCCACGCACCAGCCACAAAGCCGCAAGCAGCATCGGCGCGGCCCCTAGGATCAGGGGTCTTGGCGCGGCAAGCAGACCTACCCGGTCGAGCACCGCATGGGCCACAACGACCGGCAGGGCAAGTCCTGCAAGATAGGGCAAAGTCACCGCATGGCCGGGCATGGAGGCAAGCTCGGCAGGCCAGTAAAGCCCCCAGGTGGCCCCCAGCGCACCCAGTGCCACAAGCGCCAGAACTTGCACGGCGACGGCCCCGCGCGCCAAGTGACGCACCAGCCCCAGGACCACTAGACCCGTCAAAAGCGCATGCCATGCCAAGGGCGTCCAGACGACTTGCGCCGGAAAGGCGTCATACATCGTGGCCACGATCACCCCTTCGACGCCGAAACCAAGAACTGCCCCGCCCAGAAAGGTCGCGCGCCACCCACCAAGGCCCGACCAGAGTACCGCCGACAGGGCAGATGCGGCCACAAGCGAATAGGCGGCCCAGGTCAGCAACAATTCATGGGGCTTTACCTGCGCGTGGGGCACTGTCCAGAACAGGTTTTCCGACCCCCAGACCGCAATCATGCTCTAGGCCAGTGCGGCCACGAGATAGCGCAGACCCGGGCTTGAACGTAGTTGCGGCATGCCTCTTTACCGTACGGAACGGCACTATCCTTGCAGGCAATCGGCGCGGCCGAAACAGCCTATGCGCGTACCGGCGGAAAAAAGCCCGCTGGCCAGTCGCAGCCCGACCGCTTATGTAGGGCGCACCGCCTGCACGATTGGTCGCCCATGCTGAAAACCCGCATCATCCCTTGCCTTGATGTCGCCGATGGCCGCGTGGTCAAGGGCGTGAACTTCGTCAACCTGATCGACGCGGGCGATCCGGTCGAAGCGGCACGCGCCTATGATGCGGCGGGCGCGGATGAACTGTGTTTTCTCGACATTCACGCCACCCATGAAAACCGCGGCACGATGTTCGATCTGGTGACGCGGACGGCGGAGCAGTGTTTCATGCCCCTGACGGTGGGCGGCGGTGTTCGAACGCATCAGGACGTGCGGGCGCTCTTGCTGGCAGGGGCCGACAAGGTGTCCTTCAATTCGGCCGCCGTCGCCAACCCCGATGTGGTCGCCGAGGCGGCGGATCGGTTCGGGTCGCAGTGTATTGTCGTGGCCATGGATGCAAAGACCGTAACCTCCGGAAAATGGGAGATTTTCACCCATGGCGGGCGCAAACCGACGGGCATTGACGCGGTAGAGTTTGCCCGGACGGTCGCGGCCAAGGGTGCGGGCGAGATTTTGCTGACCAGTATGGACCGCGACGGCACCAAGGGCGGCTATAACCTGCCCCTGACGCGCGCCATTGCCGATGCGGTCTCGATCCCGGTGATCGCCAGCGGCGGGGTCGGCACGCTGGACCACCTTGTCGAAGGGGTGACCGAAGGCCATGCCAGCGCCGTTCTCGCCGCCTCGATCTTCCACTTCGGCACCTTCACCATCGGTCAGGCCAAGGCCCACATGGCCGCTGCCGGTATCCCCATGAGGCTGTCATGACCGCGCTTCACCGCCTTGCCGCCACCATCGCCGCCCGCAAGGGGGCCGATCCGGAAAGCTCCTGGACGGCAAAGCTTTTGGCCAAGGGGCCGGAAAAATGCGCCGAGAAGTTCGGCGAAGAGGCGGTGGAGGCGATCATCGAGGCGGTCAAGGGCGACCGGGAAAAGCTGACCGCCGAGGCGGCGGATGTGCTTTACCACCTGCTTGTCATGCTTGCCGCCCGCGAGGTGACGCTGGATCAGGTGCTGGCGGAACTGGAACGGCGCGAGGGGACCTCGGGCATTACCGAAAAGGCCGCGCGGGGCTAGCCTTTTCCCAAAAGGGGGGCTGCCATGGCACAGATTGAGATTGAAAACGTCGGCCAGCCCGGCAAGACCTATCGGGTGGATGCCGCCAAGTTTGCCGAGATGCGCCGGGCGGTCTTGGCCTGCCTGCCAGATGCCGCGCCGGGCATGACGCCTGCGGCGTTGATCGAGGCGGTTAAGCCGCTGCTGGACCAAGCGCTTTTCCCCCGCGGCGACACGGCGTGATGGTGGGTGAAGGCCGTGCAGCTGGATCTCGAGGCCAAGAAGATCATCGCTTGCGGGCCGAAAGCGCCGGTGCGGCTCTGGCGTCTTTGACGCCCAAATTTCTTCGAAGAAATTTGTCAAAAATCTTCGAAGATTTTTGGCCGGTGGTCGCGGGGCCAGACCCTAGAGCAGGAAGTCTGATCGGTCGAGCATTGAAAGTTGCACATCCTGGAGCGTCAGGCTGGCCGTCGCGGACAAGGTCAGCACGACATCCTGCCCTTGCTGCGTTGCTGACGCCAGAATTCTGCCAAGCTCGCGCGCGGTAAAGCCATCGAGTTCGATGCGGTCGATGCCATTCGTGAAATCGGTGATGATGTCGCGCCCGTCATTGCGGGCAAATTCAAAGCGGTCGGCGCCTTCACCCCCGGTCAGCACATCATTGCCGCGCCCGCCGTCCAGTGTATCGTGACCTGCGCCGCCAACCAGTCGGTCATTGCCGCGACCACCGTCCATGTCATCGCGCCCGGCATCGCCCCAAAGGCTGTCATTGCCAGCGCCGCCGTCCATGTCGTCAGCCCCTGCTCCGCCACGCATCTCGTCATCGCCGCCGCGCCCATCCATGTCATCGCGCCCAGCTGTGCCGATCAAGCGATCGGCCCCATTGGTGCCGTCAATGTCCCGGCCAAGGGTGGGCTGCGGGGTGGGCGGGGTGCCGCCGCGAGTGCCAAAGCCCACGAAACCGGAAAGGTCAAGATCGGCGACACGGAAGTTCTGCAAGGTGATCTGAGCGCCGCCGCCGAGGTCAAGCACGGTGTCGCTGCCAATCTGGCGGGCGCCTGCGATCAGCGCCTCAACTGCCGCCCGGCCAAGCCCGTCCACTTCCAGCCGGTCTTGGCCGTTGGTGAAGTCGGTGATCGTGTCACGTCCGCTGCTGCGATAGAACTCAAAGATGTCATTGCCTTCGCCGCCGGTGAGCAGGTCATCGCCGGAGCCGCCGTTCAACAGATCATTTCCGGCGCCGCCAAAGAGGCTGTCATTGCCGCGTTCGCCATCAAGATCATCGGCGCCCTGACCGCCGAAAATCTGGTCATTGCCCGCCCCACCATCAATCTCATCGCGCCCGGACAGGCCGAACAGACGATCATCGGCTGCGCTGCCGTCGATTTCGTTCAGTGTCGCGCTGACACGGGACTGAGCAACACCTGATTTCAGCATGACTTACCCTCCTCTGCGCTACTCTCACCAAGCCTGCCGCTTGGGGATCAAGCGGCGGCGATGGTTTTGAGATCCGAGCCGGGTGCGCGCGCCGCAAGGCGGGCGGGTGCGCGATGACGGAAACGTGAAACCCTGTGATGCGATGCCGGTCACAACCCAAGCCGGGGGATTTCGATGGCGGGGCAGCGGTTCATCATCACCTCCATCCCAGCGGCTTCGGCGCGGGCGGCGGCGTCCTGATTTTCGATGCCAAGCTGCATCCAGATGACTTTTGCGCCGGTGGCAATCGCCTCATCCACCACTGGCCCCACCTCTTCGGACCGGCGGAAGATATCGACCATATCGACCGGCCCCGCCTCGGAAAGCGAGGCGCGCACAACCTCGCCCCATGCGCTCCTCTCGCCGGCCTGGCCCGGGTTGACCGGGATCACCCGATAGCCGCGCGCGGCCAGATAGGTTGCAACCCGGTGGCTTGGCCGGTCGGCCTTGGGCGACCAGCCGACCAGTGCGATGGTTTTGACGGCGGTCAGGATCCGGGTGATCTTGGCGTCATCGGTCATCATTCAGCTCCAAAAAAAAGAAAGCGCCCAGGGACAGGCCCGGGGCGCAAGGTGTGGAACGAGGGACAGTTGACAGACGAAACCGGGGTTCCAGGCCCGTTTTCTGCCCTTAGACATGGGAAGCCCGCCGCGCCGTTAAAGACCCCTCGCATCTTTGTGATCCCTTAACGCGTCGCGGCCGCATAAAGGCTGACGGCGGCGGCGTTCGACACGTTCAGGCTGCCAAAGCCACCGGCATAGGGGATGCGGGCAATCACGTCACAGGTTTCGCGCGTGCGTTCACGCAGGCCCGGCCCTTCGGCCCCCATGACCAGCGCCAGTGGCCGGCCCTTGGTCGGCGCCAGCGCCTCGGCAAGCGTCACCTCGGCCTCGCCGTCCAGCCCGATCAGGGTATAGCCCATCGCCTTCAGCTCGACCATTGCATCGGCCAGATTGGTCACCTTGAGATAGGGCTGCCGCTCGAGCGCGCCGCTTGCGGTCTTGGCCAAGGCCCCGGTTTCCGGCGCCGAATGGTGGCGCGGCGCGATCACGGCGCGGGCACCGAACACCTCGGCCGAACGCAGGATGGCCCCCACGTTATGCGGATCGGTCACCCGGTCCAGAAGCACCAAAAGCGGCTCTCCCGCCCCGGAAATCGCCAGATCCTCAAGCCTGCCCCAGTTCAAGGGCCTGACCTCCATGGCCGCGCCCTGATGCACCGAGCCTTCGTCGATGGGCACGTCGAACCGGCGCGGATCGACGATTTCGGGGGCAATGCCCGCAGCCGCAATTGCCGCCTCCAGCCTATCAAAGGCGTTCTTGGTCACCACCAGCCGCAGTTTCTCGCGCGCAGGGTTGGCCAGCGCATCGCGCACCGCATGCAGGCCAAAAAGCCAGACGGTCTCTTTCGCCTCGGCCTTGCGGCCGCGTTCCTTGTCCATCACCCAATCGGGTTTTCTTGCCATGATGCTGGCCCTTTTCCGTTTCCCCCTGTCCTGACCAGAACAACCGGGTTTGGCAAGCGGCAAGTGGCGGGATTTTTCCGGCAAAAGCGGCGGGTTCCGCCTTGACGCCCTCGGCGGGCTTGAGTATTCCCCGCCCACAGTGGGTGATATGCTACAAGGTGTGGCAGCGGACTGTAACTCCGCCGAGGCGACTCATGCCTGGTTCGATTCCAGGATCACCCACCATCTTTACCCTTCGCGGGATATGAAAAGGCCAGCCATCAGGCTGGCTTTTTTCGTTTGACCATGCTGGATTGGCGGGATGCAGAGCTGAAAGGCGTCGTCATGCGCTCTTTTTCCTATACCCATGCCATCACGCGCCAGCCCCCGGCCTCGGCCATTCATGGCCTGCGCGCCGTCGACACTGGCGCGCCGGATCTTGCGCGGATGCGCGCCCATCACGCCGACTATATCGCGGCGCTGAAATCCACCGGGGCCACGGTGGTGGAGTTGCCCGCGCTGGAAGCCTTTCCCGACAGCCTTTTTGTCGAAGATACTGCGCTGTGCCTGCCCGAAGGTGCGGTGGTTATGCGCCCGGGCGCACCCTCGCGGCTGGGTGAGGCGGCGGAAATGGCCCCGCATCTGCGCGCGCTTTATGCCGATGTGCGGGCCGTGACGGGGGCAGAGAACTTTATCGAAGCGGGCGATATCCTGACCACGGAAACCGAAATCCTTGTCGGCCGCTCGGCGCGCAGCAATGCAGGCGGGATTGCGGAATTGGCCGGGATCGTGGCCGATTGGGGCTACGGCTTGCGCGAGGTTCATACCCCGCCCGGCGTTCTGCATTTCAAGACCGATTGCTCGCTTCTGGATGCAGACACGATCCTGGCCACCGAGCGGCTGTCGGCCTCGGGCTGTTTCAAGGGCTATCGGGTGATCCATACCGCAGCGGGCGAAGAGGCCAGCGCCAATGCGATCCGCTTCAACGATCTGGTGCTGTTCCCGGCCGGGTTCCCACAGACGCGCGATGCACTGGTGGCGGCAGGCTACCGGGTGCAGGAAATCGGCAATTCGGAATGTGCGAAACTCGATGGCGGTATGTCCTGTCTGTCCCTGCGCTTTACTCCCTGCGGCTAGGCGTCCGGCGCGCCGTCTTTCCATTCCGAACCGTCCTTCGTATGGTTGTTGCATTTCAAACATGTTGTTTTTCCGATGACCCATGCCGCCGCCCCCGCCTTCAACCTCTTGGCCATCGTGCAAGACGGGCGGCTTGCCTATGAGGCGCTACTGCTCATGGCCTCGTTCAAGGCCGCCAACCCGGGGTTTCAGGGCAAGGTGTTTCTGGCCGAACCCCAACCCGGCAAACGCTGGAACCGCGACCCGCGCCTGAAATCCGACGGCATCCGCGACATGCTGCAAAGCCTTGGAGCCACCTCTCTGCCCATTGAAAACAAGGTGTTCGGCCAAAGCTATCCGCATGGCAACAAGATCGAGGCGCTGGCCGCCTTACCCGATGCGCCCTTTCTTTTTCTGGACACCGATACGCTGATCCTGGGCGATCTTCAGTCGCTGCCTTTCGATTTCAACCGCCCCTCGGCCTCGATGCGGCGTGAGGGCACCTGGCCCGAGCCGCAGCTTTACAAGGGCGGCTATCACGAGATCTGGGGCGCGCTTTATGACCGCTTTGGCCTTGATCTGGCCAGCTCGCTGGAGCTGACCCAGCCCGAAGGCTATTGGCAGCGCTATCTGTATTTGAACGCGGGCTGGTTTTTCCACCAAAGCCCGAATGTCTTTGGCGACAGGTTTCTGACCTATGCCCGCTCGATCCGCGACAATGTCCCGCCTGCGCTGGCGGCACAATCGCTTGACCCCTGGCTTGACCAGATCGCCCTGCCCCTGGTCATTCACAGCCTGGGCGGCGGTCGGCCGGGGCGAGAGCTGGATGGCCTGGATGGCGACATCACCTGCCACTATCGCAACCTGCCCCTGCTTTACGCCCGGGAAAGCGATCGGGTGGTTGCGGTGCTGGAAGAGGTGGCTGGCGAAAAAGAATTGCGCAGGCTCTTGCGCGACCATGAACCGGCGCGGGTAATGATCTATCAAAACCGCGGCCGAAAGGCGCGCGAGATGTTCGACCGCGCCGATCTGCCAAGGCGCGAACAGGCCATTCGCGCGGCCTTGAAAAAGGCTGATCTCTGGCTGCGCTAATCAGATCCGCAGAACCGGGACCAGGCTGGCCACCAGAAGCGCGGCCATGGTCCCGTTGAACGCCCTCAGGCGCGCAGGCACCTGTAGCCAGTGGCGCAACGCCTCACCGAGGATGACCCAGGCGCTGACCGAAGGCAGGTTCACGGCGGCAAAGACAGCCGAAATCGTCAGAACCGCGACCAATCCCCCCTCACCGGCATAGGCGCTGACCGCGCCCATCGCCATGGCCCAGGCCTTGGGGTTCACCCATTGAAAGGCCGCCGCCTGCAAGAAGCTAAAGGGCTTGCCCCCCGCCTGCCCCGGCCTTGGCGCCGCCGCATGGGCGATTTTCCAGGCCAGCCACAGCATATAGGCCACCGACAGCACCTTCAGGATGATGATCGCCTGCGGTACCGCATGAAAGAGCCCGGACAGCCCCATGCTCACCATGAAAACCAAGAAGGCATGGCCCGCACAGACCCCCAGGATATGCGGAACCGTGCGGCGCAGGCCGAAGTTCACCCCACTGGCCAGAAGCATCATGTTGTTGGGCCCCGGCGTGGCCAAGGTGGCAAAGGTAAAGCCCAGAAGGGCCAGAAGAAGATCGGCGTTCATGGCCAGACCATAGCGCCGCATGCGGCAAAGCACAGCCGAAAACGCAGCCCCGCGCCTAAGTGACATTGCGGCGAAATTGCGTTAAAAACAAAGCGATTTCAAGCACCAAGTCCTGGGGAGAGTACCATGTTGATCCAAGCCACCAGCCAGACCGTTTCTGGCATGGTTTATGTCCTGACCGGAAACGATGACCTGAAAGTTGCCAGTGGCGTGACGCTGATCTTGCTGACCTCGGATGCCATTCTTGCCAATAGCGGCCAGTATCAGATCACCGTCTCGGGTGTGGTGATGGCCCATGATTATGCGATCAATACCATCGGCTGCGAACAGGCACAGACGGTTGTTATTCAGGCCGGCGGCGTGGTGCTTGGCGGCTATACCCGCGTGGAAGAAGACGGCGACGGGGTGATCCTCGACGGTATCGACTCGACGGTGGTGAACCACGGCACCATCATTGCCAACGGATCTGGCCTGTCGCTTTTTGTTCGCGATGCGGGAACAACGACAATGACGAACAACGGTTTCATCAGCGGCGAAAAATATGGGATCTGGAACAAGTTCGGGATCGGCGTGCTGAATATCACCAATACCGGAACAATCGAATCACCCGGTGCGGCCTTCTTCGGTGGCACCGCGACCGACAATCTGACCAATTCCGGCACCTTCCTTGGCGATGTGCGCCTGAACGGTGGCGCTGACACCTATATCGGCCTTGGCGGGTCAGTCGTAGGCCTGATCCACGGCGGCGATGGCAACGATCGCTTTGTGCTTGGCAATGCTGCCGATCGCGTCGACGGCGGTTTTGGTATCGACACGCTCGACTTTTCGGCGGTGACGGTTGCGTTGGTGGTCGACCTGGCCAATGGCGCCAACAACCGGGGCCTGCCCGCCCTTGGCGACAGCTATTCCAACATTGAAATCATGCAAGGCGGCACCAAGGCCGATGTGATCCGGGGTGATGCGGCGGACATCGTGCTTTACGGCAACAACGGCTCAGATCGGCTGAATGGCGGCGCGGGGCAGGATATTCTGATCGGCGGGACAGGGGGCGACATCCTGACCGGCGGGTCAGGGTCGGATATCTTTGTCTTCAATTCCCAAGCCGAGTTCCGCGACCAGATCACCGATTTCAGCATCGAAGAGGACTTCCTGCGCTTTGATTCCCGCGCGATCGGGCTTGGCAATTTCATGGGCGGGCTGGATCCGTCGCGCTTTCATTCCAGCACCACCAATGCGGCAGCCGATGCGCTGGACCGCCTGATCTTCCGCACCACGGATGCGACGCTTTGGTTTGACCGCGATGGCAGCGGCACCAAGCATCAGGCCATTCTGGTGGCCGACCTGAACGATGCTGTCCTGCTGATGGCCGCCTCGATCGACGTGACCTCGCCCTTTGGCGGCATCATCTTCTTATCGCCGGGATGGCAAGTGAAACGGGCCGCCCTGGCCGGGGCGGCCTTTTTGCCATCATCGGCCCTTCACAGTTTGCTCCGCCTGCCCTAGGCTTGGCCCAGACAAGGGGAGATTTCACCATGACTGACAGACCGATGGGCTTTGACACGCTTGCCATTCATGCCGCCACGGCCCCCGATCCGGCCACCGGCGCGCGGCAAGTACCGATCTATCAGACCACCGCTTATGTGTTCCGGGATACCGATCACGCGGCCAAGCTCTTCAACCTGCAAGAGGTGGGCTACATCTATTCTCGCCTGACCAACCCGACCGTGGCGGCGCTGGCCAACCGGGTGGCGGCATTGGAGGGCGGTGCGGGCGCAATCGCCTGTTCCTCGGGCCATGCAGCGCAGATCATGGCGCTGTTTCCGCTTATGGGGCCCGGCAAGAATATCGTTGCATCCTCAAGGCTTTATGGCGGCACGATCACCCAGTTCAGCCAGACCATCAAGCGCTTCGGCTGGTCGGCAAAGTTCGTCGACACCGACGATCTGGGCGCGGTGTCAAAGGCGGTGGACAAGAACACCCGGGCAATCTTCTGCGAAACCATCGCCAACCCCGGCGGCTATGTCACCGATATTCCGGCGCTTGCGAAGATTGCCGACAAGAAGGGTATTCCGCTGATCGTCGACAACACGACGGCGACGCCGTGGGTGGCAAAGCCCATTGAAATGGGGGCGACGCTGGTCGTCCATTCGGCGACGAAATACCTCACGGGCAATGGCACGGTGACGGGCGGCATCGTGGTGGACAGTGGCAAGTTCAACTGGTCGCAGAACGACAAGTTCCCCAGCCTGTCCCAGCCCGAACCCGCCTATCACGGGTTGACCTTCCACCCGACGCTGGGTGCCATGGCCTTTACGTTCCACTCCATCGCCATCGGCCTTCGCGATCTGGGCATGACGATGAACCCGCAGGGTGCGCATTACACGCTGATGGGGATCGAAACGCTGGGCCTCAGGATGGAGCGGCATGTCAAGAACGCCCAAAAGGTGGCCGAATGGCTGGAAGCCGACCCGCGCGTCGAATACGTCACCTATGCCGGGCTGAAATCGAGCCCCTATAACAAGCGGGCGAAAGAGATCGTGCCCAAGGGCGCCGGGGCCTTGTTCACCTTTGCGCTGAAGGGCGGCTATGACGCCTGCGTCAAGCTGATCGACAATGTAAAGCTGTTCAGCCATGTCGCCAACCTCGGCGACACGCGCAGCCTGATCATCCATTCGGCTTCGACCACCCACCGGCAATTGACGCCGGAACAGCAGGTGGCCGCCGGGGCGCCGCCGAATGTGGTGCGCCTGTCGATCGGGATCGAGAACGTCGAAGACATCATCGCCGATCTGGATCAGGCGATGGCCGCCGCGACCAAGTAAGGCAAAAGGGCCGCCCTGACAGGCGGCCCTTTTCAATGTGCCCTTCTGGCTCTGCCTTTGCGCAGGTCATGCCCGAACCTGCGCGACCAATGCCGGGGTCACTCGGCGATCTGATAGGTCACCGTCACCGCGCTTTGCAGCGCGATCTGGCCCGAGGCGACCGGCACGGGCGATGCGGCGCGGGCCTCCATGAACACCGGCATCGGCCCGCCATAGGTCTGCTGTTCCGAGATCGACATCACCTTGCCAAGGTTGACCCCGGCGGCGGTTGCATAAAGCCCGGCCTTGGCGGCAGCATAGGCAACGGCGGCCTTGCGCGCCTCGTCCTGAACCGGGCGCGGGCTTGACAGTTCAAAGGTGATGCCGTTCAGCGTATTGGCCCCATCCGCGATTGATGCATCCAGAACACCCCCAAGGGCGGCTAGATCTCGCACCCGGACATTCAGCATGTTCATGGCGACATAGTTGGAAATCGTCGGTGTCTGGCCGTTGTCATAGCCCACCCAGTTCGGGTTAAGCGACAGATTGGCCGTCTGCAGATCCTGCTCGGCAATCCCGGCAGACTTCAGCCGGTCGATCACCGCCGCCAGCGCCTTGGAATTGGCCGACATCGCTTCGGCTGCGGTGGCACCTTCGGTCGTCACGCCCAGAGATATGGTCGCCATGTCGGGCGTGGCGGGGATGCTCGCCTCACCCGTGACGGTGATGGTGCCCTCGGCCACAGCCGGAAGGGCGATTGCAAGGGCGACCGGCAAGGCCAGGGCTGCAGAAAGAAGTAGGGGAGAAAAGCTGCGCATGAAAGGAACCTCCGTTTGCCTTCATCCTATCAGGTGTCGACTGGCATCGTCGACGGCAAGGCACGATCAGGGGGGAATTCCGCACAAATTGCCCCCCATGGCGACCCTGTCCCCTTCTTGAGCAAAATCGCGCATCCTGCAGCCGCAAAGGTACGCGATATGGCGGCTTTTCTTTCATTCGGCAAAAACCTGCTGTAGGAAGTGCACAGGTCGCGCGCGCGGTTTTTGCGCGACAGTCCCTTATGCTAGATGCGTGGAATGAAACCAGCTTTTGCCCTCGACTTCCGCAATGACGCCATTGCCCTGCTGCACCGCACGTCGGGGGGCTGGCATCTGGTGGGCCGCGTCGCCCTTGACGAACCCGATCTGGCCGAGGCGCTGGCCTATCTGCGGTCAACCGCCCTTGGGCTGAGCCCGCGCGGGCTGACAACAAAACTGATCCTGCCGGACGATCAGCTTTTGGTCACCACCGTTGATGCCCCCGGCCCCGATGCGGTAAGCCGCACGGCGCAGATCCGCGCAGCGCTTGAGGGGCGCACGCCTTATGCGGTTGAAGTTCTGGTCTTTGACTGGGAAGAGGTTGCGGGTGAGGTGCGGGTGGCCGTCGTGGCGCGCGAAACCCTGGACGAGGCCGAAGGCTTTGCCAATGAACACCGCTTCAACCCGATCGGCTTTGCCGCCGCCCCGGCGCGCGGCTTTGATGGCGAGGCTTGGTTCGGGCCGACCACGCAGGCCGCAACGCATCTGCCTGATGGCATGGAGGTCGAGCGCGACCTTGACCGCACGGTGACCCTGGATCGCCCGCTTGCGGCAGAACCCGTCGCAGAGGCCAAGGATGACGCAGCGGAACCCGAAGCGGGCAGCGGGCCTATGGCCAAAGAGACCGCCCCGCCGGAGGCCTTCGCCGAGACATCGCCCGAACCAAAGGCTGCGCCTGAGGTCACGGCAGAACCGGCCGATGAACCGGCCCACCAGCCGACGCAGGACAATGCCGCCCTTGAAGCGCGCACGGCTCCGCTTTTTGGCCTCGCCGACGACGAGCCGCCGCCTTCGGCGGTGTTCCGCAGCCTTGCTGAAAAAGACCCGGCTCCGCTGCCCGAAGAAGAGCAGGCACCGGCCAGCGACGCCCTGCCACGCGAAGATCTGGCACCCGAAAACCTGGCCGCCGAAGATCTGGCCCCTCCGCCTACGGACGCGGCAGAACCGCCTGCCAGCATGGTCGCGCCGGATGAAGCGCCGATGGCGATTGATGTCGAGGTCGAGGATGGCGATCCCGAGGGTGCCAAGCCGGCAGATGATGGCCGAGAGGCCCCGGCCAATGCAAAGACCGCCTCTGGCATGCTTGATGACGTGCCGCCCGTGCCCGGCTACAGCCCCTCATTGGGCTTTGCCAGCCGTCGCGCCTCGGCCGATCCTGCGGCGGCCAAAGGGCAGGCCACCCCACCGCGCTCGACCGTAGACCGTCCCACCGCCGCCCGGCCCCTGATGGCCGCGCCGCCCCCCAAGATCGACCGGCCGTTTCTGAACCGGCCCACCGCCGCGCATCCGGTTGCGCCCAAGGGAAGCAAGGGTTTGCGTGGGCTTGGGGCCTTCGTCACCGCCCCCGGCATCCCCGGCACCCGCAAGAAGCCGGTCGAGGCCGCTCCGCCGCGCGAAACCCCGGCGGCCCGCAGCACCCCTGCGTCGGCAGCCCCCGCCGCAGCCACGGCGGCCCAACCTGCAGCGGCATCCTCTGCGGCACCGGCCCAAGGCGGCCTTGGCAGCAAGTTTGGCGCCCGCCCGGTTGCGACCCGGGGCAAGCCGCGCCACCTGGGCCTGATCCTGACCGGGCTTCTGCTTTTGGCCTTGGCGCTGGCGGCGGCGTGGTCGACAAGCCTTGCCTTCCGCAACACCGACGAGGCGGTGACCGAATTTGCATCCGTGCAAGAATTTGAAACCCCCGCCATCGAAGATGAAATGGCCGCAGATGGGCAAGAGCCCGATCTGTTAAGCGAGGAAGATCTTGCAGCCGCCCTGCCCGCTGACTCAGAGGCGGCCGCCCCGGACACAGCCGCCGCCGAGGAGGGCGCAGCAGAGACCGCCAAAACCGGTGCCGAAACCGGTCCTGAGACCGAACAGGCCCCACTCGTATCTGCGGCCCCTGAAACCACAGCACCGGGCAACGTGGCCGCCAATCCCGGCGCGGCCAGCGGCGATGAGATCTTTCTGGTGGCCAAGGATATTGCCCCTGTCACCCCGGATGCCACGGCCCTGGCCGAAGTGCCCGCAAAGGGCGACCCTATGCCAAGCGCACAGGCCCCGCCGCCGCCCTTTGGCACCACCTATCAGTTCGATGAAAAGGGCCTGATCGTCCCGACGCCCGAAGGCATCATCACGCCCGAGGGCGTCTTGCTTGTGGCCGGCAAGCCGCCGCGCCTGCCCGCACCGCGCCCCGAGGGTCTGGCCCCCTCTGCCGAAACGGCAACGGCGAGTGCGGACACCGGCTTTGTTTCAGACCCCGCCCTTGCCGCCTTTCGACCCAAGGCGCGCCCGGCCGGCCTGACGCCACCTGCGCCTGCGACGCCCCCCGAAGCCACCGATGGCACAGGCGCACCCGAAAATGCTGCGCAAGATGATGCGGCCCTTTCGCCTGATGCGCCCCTCCCCGCCGCCGACAGCCGCCTTGCCGGCCTGCGCCCCCAGGCGCGGCCCGAGGCGGTTCTCGCCGCCGGGGAGGCCGCCCGCGCCGCAGCATCTGCCGCCGCCGCAAGCCTGGCCGCCCAGGCCGAAGCCGCAGCGGCCGAAGCGACAGCAGCAGCCAGCGCGGCACCGACCAGCCCGCTCGCCGTTGCCATCAGCCGCAAACCCGAACCCCGCCCCCGCGACCTGAGCCGGGCGGTCGAAGCGGCGGTTGCAGCCGCAATCCGGGCACCGGAACCCGCTCCGGAACCGCAGGAAGAACAACAGGCCGCCGCCCGCCCGTCCCAGACCCCCGAGCCGGAAGCCGAGGAAGAAAGCCGCACCGCGTCTGCAAAATCCATCCCGCGCGGCCGTGATGGCGCGTTGGACATCTACGAAGAACCCGAGGTTGATGCATCCGCCCCGCGCAGCACCGCAAGCGCCTCGGTGGCCAAACAGGCCACCTTCCGCAATGCGCTGAACCTCGACAAGACCGCGCTGATCGGGGTCTATGGCACGCCCAACAAACGCTATGCGATGATCCGCAGCGTCAATGGCCGCTACAAGAAGGTCAAGGTCGGAGACAACATCGACGGCGGCAAGATCCAGGCGATCACCGCAAACGAAGTGCGCTATCAAAAGGGCTCGCGCCTGGTCACCCTGTCGTTGCCGCGCGGCTGATCCAACGCCTCCTCGTTCGGTCTGACGACCGCTCGTCGGTGGCCTGCAATGGCGATTACCGCGCCGCGACGACGCCGCGGTCGATCTGATCCTGTTCGATCGATTCGAACAGCGCCTTGAAGTTACCCTCGCCGAACCCGTCATCGCCCTTGCGCTGGATGAATTCAAAGAAGATCGGCCCGATCACGGTTTTCGAGAAGATCTGCAGAAGGATGTGCGTCTCGCCGCCATCCACCACGCCTTCACCGTCAATCAGGATGCCATAGCGGGCCAGCCGGTCAATCGGTTCCTGATGCCCCACGACCCGGGTTTTCGACAGCTCGTAATAGGCCATCGGCGGTTTCGGCATGAATTTCAGCCCGCGCGCCGCGATCTCGTCGGTGGCGCTGTAAATGTCATCGCAGCCAACGGCGATATGCTGGATTCCCTCGCCCTTGTAGCGCTTTAGATATTCCACGATCTGGCCCGTCTCGCCGCGATCCTCGTTGACCGGAATGCGGATGCGCCCGCAAGGCGAGGTCAAGGCCCGGCTGTAAAGCCCGGTATACTTGCCTTCGATGTCGAAAAAGCGGATCTGACGAAAGCCGAAGATGCGGCTGTAGAAATCGAACCAGTCGTCCATGTTGCCCTTGTGGACATTATGCGTCAGGTGATCAAGGTAGTGGAAGCCGACGCCCTTGGGCTTGGGCGCGATGAGGAAATCGAAATCGCCATAGGGGTGGCGGCCCGCGCCATATTGGTCGACAAAGTAGATCAGGCTGCCGCCAATGCCGACAATCGCGGGCACGTCCAGCGCCTTGTCCGCGCCTGGGTAGGGCGTCGCCCCCATCTTCACGGCATGGGCAAAGGCATGGGCGGCATCGACCACCCGCCACCCCATCGAGGGCGCACAGGGCCCATGTTCGGCGACAAAGCGCGCGGCATGAGAGGCGGGATCGTTGTTCAGGACATAGGTGACATCGCCCTGCTGCCAAAGCTCGATGTCCCGGCTTTTGTGGCGCGCAGTCAG
>VGDH01000046.1 GCA_016869835.1 Alphaproteobacteria bacterium | reverse complement strand
GCAAAGGTCGCATCTCCGGCTGCGCGCGCCAAGGCGCCATTGATTGGCGCCTGTATTGCCAACACGGCCCCGGCGCTAATCAGCCCGCCAAGGGCAATGGCGAAGGTGGCATTCACGGTGCAACCTGAACCTTAGAGTTCGCGGCGGCCGAGGCGGTAATCGCCTCAAACACAGCGGCGCCGTGGATCATCTGATCCAGAGTGATCGGAAATGGCGTGCGGCCCATAACAGCCTTAGCGAAGGCGCTCAGTTCTGCGCTGACGGTGTCAAAGCCCGGCAGACTGTGGCGTTCCACCGGCTTGGGGGTGGCATGGCCCGACAATGGTGCATCCGGGGCAGGGGCAAAGCTAAAGTCGTCCAGATTCTGGCCCCGGATTTCGGCAATACCGCCCGAGCCGTAGACGCAAAACCTATAGCTGGGCGCAGTGGCAGTCATGCAAGACACATAGCCCGTCATCCCTTCGGCAAAGGTCAACAGGATCGACGTAGTGTCTTGCGTACCCGCAGGTGTGGCACGGTGCAGGCTTTGGCAAGTGACCTCGGTGATTTGGCCAAATAGGTCGATCATCCCATCGACCATGTGGATGCCAAGACCCGCCATACCACCAGCCGGCGACTGCCGGGGATCGACGCGCCAACTGTCAGGTTTCAGAAACAGGCCGTTTGGCGCAGTCATTGTTCCTTCCACATGCAGGATGGTTCCCAAGGCACCTGATTGAACGCGGTGGCGGAGGTCGGCCATATGGGGATGAAAGCGGCGGTTGTGGCCCAAACCCACGGTCACGTCAGCGGCACGGATGGCGGCCACGGCGGCCTCGGCCGAGGCTTTGGTCATGGTAAAGGGCTTTTCGGCAAAGATATGCTTGCCCGCACGGGCGGCTGCAATCATCTGTGCCTCGTGGTCGAGATGTGGTGTGGCAAGGATCACGGCCTCAACTCTAGGATCGGCCAGAACCTGTTCGTAGCTGTCGAGGAGGACAAACCCTTGTTCGCTGGCGAAATCCTCGGCAAGGGCGCGTCGGCCTGTGGCACCGGCGACGATGGCAATTTCTCCGCCAGAGCGGGCGGCGCGGGTGAGGGTCTTGCCCCACCAGCCCAAGCCTATGATTGCGGCGTTTAGCATCAGAGAGTCCTTTAGATTGGGCCTGTAGGTTGGGCCGTTATGTCGAGAAGGGATCGGGCGCGCCAGCGGGAAGGGGCACCTCGAAGGCGTTGATGGTCATGGAAATTAGGGTGTAATAACCAAGGATGCCCACCAGATCGACCACGGCCTGTTCGCCAAAGGTGGCGGTTGCGCGGGCGTAGGTTTCGGCCCGCACCTTGTGGTCGCGGTGCAGTTCGCTGGCAAAAGCGTGGATGATCGCCTCGTCCTCATGGATGAAGTTGGGCGTATGGCCTACGCGGATTGCTTCGACGACATCCTCCGACAGGCCGGCTTTGCGGGCAATGGGGGCATGGATGGCCCATTCGAAGCCTGATGTCCAGAAGGCCCCGGTAACAAGAATCGCTAGTTCCGACAGGCGCGACGGCAGCGAAGTGCCATAGCGGCAAAAGGCGCCCAGCGCCTGTGCTGTATCAGCAAGGCCCGGGCTGGTTAGCCAGACGCGCAGCGGGCCTTCGACCACACCGCGCGGACCAGAGCGGATGGCATCAAAGATGGGCTGTTGCGCGGGGCTTAGCTTGGTTTCATCAAGATCATTCAAACGGGGCATGGGATCAGCTGCCTTGGTTTAGGTGACAAGAAGGTGCAAAAAGCGTAAGCAAACAGCGATCAGGAAGCCGCCGAACGCCTTTTCCAGTGTGCGGCGCGACATGGCATGGGCCATACGCACGCCGATCTTGGTGGTCAACAGTGTGGTGGGCACAATCAGCATACAACCCAAGAGCGAAACAAAGCCGAGCGACCCGGGCGGCAGGCCGGTCTTTCCAATGCCTGCCAACACATAGCCAATGGACCCGGGGATTGAGATCACGACGCCAATGGCCGCTGAGGTTGCGACAGCTTGATGAATCGGCCGCCCATGCAGGGTCATGGCCAGATTTGTGATTGCGCCACCCCCAATTCCCATCAGCGCTGACAATAGTCCCGCCAAGAGGCCATAAAGGCGCAAGAGCCAACCCGTAGGCAGTTCATCGCCGACCTTCCAATTTGCTTTTCCGAACAGTAGCTTCGCGGCGTTTGTGCTCGCAACTAGGATGAAGACAAGTTGAAACACCCAAGGTTCGGCCAAGCGTGCCAGTGCTGCACCGCCCAGCACGCCGATCAAGATTGGGATGGCCCATATTCGCACTAGGGTCATGTCGACCGTGCCTTTGGCATAATGCCCTCGCGCCGAACTGATCGAGGTGGGCACAATCACCGCAAGAGAGGTGCCGACAGCAAGCGGCATGGCTACTGCCTCTTCTACACCGACAAGCGTAAAAGAGAGAAACATTACGGGTACTAGGATTGCTCCACCGCCAACGCCGAACAACCCGGCCAGAATGCCCGTCGCAAGTCCTGCTGCCAAGAGCATCGCGGCGATTCCGAACAGGGTGCCCCCGTCCGTGGTGGTGATCATAGCAGCAGTCCTTTAGCGCTGGGGTGAATCATGGCACAAGTCCTAGGCTGCGCAGAATGCGTTCAGGGGTCATAGGCATCTGGCTAATCTGCGCTCCAAATGGCCGCAAAGCGTCGTTTACCGCGTTCATAACGGCCCCCGGCGCGCCCGAGGTCCCCGCCTCGCCAGCGCCTTTTGCCCCTAGCGCCGAGGTGCGCGTTGGGGTGACGATATGGGCGATGGTGATGTCGGGCATTTCGGCGGCCATGGGCACAAGGTAATCCGCCATCGTTGCCGTCAGCAATTGGCCATCATCCGAGAAGAGGCATTCCTCATACAAAGCACCACCAATACCTTGGACTACACCGCCACGGATTTGTTCATCGACCAGCTTGGGGTTCAGGATAGTTCCCACGTCTTCGACCACCCAATGGCCCAGCAGTTGGACCAATCCGGTTTCGGCATCTACCTCAACATAGCTGGCCATGGCACCGTTGCTGAAAACGAAGGGCATGCCTTCGACCCGGAAGTGGCGGCTGGCAATTAGTTCAGCGGCTTGACCTGCGGGCAGTTCATTGCCGCGGAAATAGACCATGCGGGCCAGTTCGCCCAGGGTCATACGGGGGGTCAAGCTTGCGGCGTCGATGACTGCGCCGCCGTCCAGTGCTAGGGTGCTTGGCGGACATTGAAGCACGGCCCCTGCAAGTTCGAGAATCTGATCTCGTAGGGCGGCACTCGCGGCGCGCATCGCTTCGCCACCGATCCCTGCCCCGCGCGACGCCCAAGTGCCGCCGCCATAGGGCATGGAGGCAGTATCCCCAGTGCTAACGCGAATATCTTCGGCTTGCAGCCCCAGAACCTCAGCGGCGATTTGGGCTAGGATGGTTTCGGTACCTTGGCCCTGTTCCGTGACAGAGCTTGTCAAATGCACTGCGCCAGACGCATCCAGCCGGACGATGGCGCCATCTTGCGCGGCGATGGGCGCACCACCAACGCCGTAGAACATCGGCGAAGGGTTGGTGATTTCGACCATGCTGACGAGGCCGATGCCGCGATATACCCCTTGGGCGCGCAGTGCGTTGCGTTCGGCACAAAGCGCATCGTAGTCCATCAGCTCCTTCAGTTTAGCCAGGCAGGCCTGATGCGAGAGATCAGCATACTGCATCCCTTGTGGTGACTTGACCGGATAAGCATCATCTGCGATCAGGTTCAGCGCTCGCAAGGTCGTGGGGTCTTGGCCTGTGGCAGCGGCCAAATCATCCATCAGCCCTTCCATCACTGCCATGGCAATGGGGTGACCCACAGCTCGGTATTGGCAAGTGGGTACCTTGTTTTGGAACACCACCCGCAGACGTGCGCGATAGGCGCGGAGGGCATAGGGTGCACCAATCAGGTTAATTACCTGATTTCCCTCAATCGCAGAGGAACGGGGATAGACGGAATAGGGGCCTATTCCCGTGATGTCATCAACATCAACAGCAAGCAGGCGCCCGTCGGGTGCCATGGCCGCGCGGGCGGTAACGCGGTGGTCACGTGCGTGAATGTCGCTTTGGAAGCTTTCATAGCGATCAGCCGCGAACTGTACTGGGCGACGCAGCAGGCGGGCTGCGGCACATGCTGCGACTTCGTCGCCATATGTATGGATTTTGATGCCGAAAGATCCTCCGACATCTTGAGCGATAACTCTAACGCGGCTTTGCGGAATTCCAAGATGAAGGGCGAGCACTTCCTGCATCATGTGCGGAACTTGCCCAGAGTAATGCACGGTCAACTCGTCTTGCGAGGCATCATAATCTGCTAGAATGACCCGTGGCTCTAAGGTCACGCCAGTGTGCCGGCCAAAAATGAAATTGCGCTCCACGACAGTATTTGCGGGGTCGGATAGGGCCGTGTCCACGTCGCCAACACTAATGTGCTTTTCCCAGCACACATTTGACCCAAGATGCGGATGTATTAGAACTGAATCGGCCGAGATTGCCGCTTCCATATCAGTCACGGCAGAAAGGGGATCATAGTCCACATCGACCAGTTCGGCTGCGTCTTCGGCCAGAGCACGGCTGGTGGCAAGCACCATCGCGACAGGTTCGCCCATCCAATGAGTACGCCCAACCGCTAGAGCCGGCTGAGGCGGCGATCGCATCCCTGCCATGTGGGTCAATACACCAATCCAGGGCGTGACATGTGCGGAAAGATCTGCGCCGCTCAAAACGGCGATGACGCCCTTAGCATTACGCGCCGCCGACAGATCCATCGCCAATATGACTGCATGCGCATGAGGAGACCGCACAAAGGCGGCATGTAGCATTCTAGAAGGCCTGAGATCACCAACAAACCGGCCTTTGCCTTCAACCAATCGCCGGGCATTTGGCCGGGGTAACCCTCTTCCAATCTGCATCACAGCCTTGCCCCTGAAATCGCCACGTGGCGGGCCAAGGCGACCTCTTCTACGGCATCAATAATCGCCTGATATCCAGTACACCGACAGTAGTTGCCAGAAAGATGATCGCGGATCATTGCACGATCAGGCAAACAACAACTTTCCAGAAGTTCGCTGGCAGTGATTAGCATGCCAGGGGTACAATAGCCGCATTGCAAAGCATTGTGCCGCACAAATGCTGCCTTTAAATCGTCCGCTTCCAACCCTTCGATTGTCACGACATCTAACCCTTCCGCTTGCACTGCTAGGATTAGGCAGCTCCGCACTGCGACGCCATCAAGCTGCAGGGTGCAAGCTCCACAAACCCCGTGCTCACAGCCCAAGTGAGTACCTGTAAAGCCTGCGGCGCGCACCGCATCCCCAAGGCTCTGACGTGGGTCTGCCTCAATTTCAATGGCTTCACCGTTTAGATGAAATGCAATCCTCATGTAATTCTCTCTAACAATCGGCGGATCATAACCCGCGCAAGGTGAGTTTTGGTCGCTGCGGAAGCATGTAGGTCGCCCCAAACTTCCGAGCCTGAAAGGGCCGCGGCCGCGGCAGCACGTGGCCCACCTGACAACGCATCTTCTGCAGCTTGATCACGCAAAGGCCGGTCCGCGAGACCAAACCAGACAACCCGCTGCTGCGGCCCGGTCATGAGCGCTAGGCCAACCATGGCGTAATCGCCGCGCCGACGGGTTAGTTCAGCAAAACCATGCCGTGCACTCAGATTTGGCAGCGGTATATGCACCTCAGTCAGCAATTCATCAGGCGCAAGCGCCGTTGTATAGCCGCCTACAAAAAAGTCATCCGCGGCAATAACTCGTTGACCTCCCGGCCCGACCACTTTCACCACAGCTCGAAGCGCAAGAACACATGCTGGCAGTTCAGCCGAAGGATCGGCCAGCGCCAGGCTGCCGCCAAAAGTGCCGCGGTTGCGGATGGCTGGATGCGCCACGTGCTGTACTGCTTCGGTCAGCAGTGGCAAATGAGTAGAAATTAGGGGATGGTGGCCTAGTTCCGTGTGTCGTGTGAGTGCGCCAATTATGATGGCAGCCCCTTCCATTCGGATGCCAGATAGACCGGGAATTGAGTTAAGATCAATCAGAAGGCTTGGACCACCCAAACGAAAGTTTAATGCGGGTATTAGGCTTTGCCCACCAGAAAGGAAGCGGGCCTCGCCATCCGAGCGCGACATAATCTCAACCGCTTCTTCAATCGAACCAGCACGGATATAGCTGAAATTCGCAGGCTTCATTCCTAGGCCTCCGATCGACCGCTAGACAACGCTATCTATCATATGATAAATAGATGTAACAGTCAAATTGGCAAACGTAATGCATACCTTCTTTGGCGTCCTCGCAGGCCGGCAGTTGGCCGAAGATCGTGCGTATTCGCAGCAACATGAACGGCTCAGTGCCGTGGCACGTATCCAAAGTGCGTATCCACTACAATCCACACCATTAAAAGCACGGCGAACCATAATGTTAGGGTTTTGCACTGCTCGATTCAGAACAATCTTGGACTGGGCATTAAATCAAACCCGCTTGCAAGTGCCTGCGCACTAAATCTGGTGCTCAGTTGAAAGAGGCCTTAAGTCGACGAGGATGGCTAGTATAATGAGCACCTTGAACCAATCCATGACCGTACGCTCCAGTTCGGATCGGCCTACACTGGTGCTGCAGTTTCTAAGGCGACCCCGCACTCAGCGAGAAATTCGCAGAATGTTAGGAATGAGTCCGTCTGGCACGCTCCATTTGCTTAGACGGATGGAACGCCGAGGCCTAATCATTAGCGCTGAACGTGTAGAACACACGCGGATCTGGGAGCGAGTTGATACTGCCTAAATCTTTGCAGCGATGTCTGACGAGATTAAACGTTTCCCTGCTTGTGGCGCTCGATTTTTTGCGCGTTCCGGTATTATGCGTTCACTGGTTCTGCGGAACCGGGACGTTTCAAGCGTGGAGTGTGTTAGGCTCTAGGTGTTTGATCCCACGGTTTGATGGTGCGATCCTTTTTCAGGAATGGAAGGAAGCACTATGGGACAAGTTCGTCACGGGAGCGCCACGATCGAGCCAGCGCGGCGCCACCGGTTCGAGCTCGCTGGCGAGGGCACGCTGTCCGAGCAGCAATACAGCGATCGCAAGCTTCGCTCGCGCAGCTGAGCCGGGAGTTGGGGATCAATCCGAAGACGGTGGCGAAGTGGCGGAAGCGGGCGACGGTCGAGGACATGAAGACCGGGCCGACGGAACCGCGCTCGACGGTTTTGACCGAAGCCGAGGAGGCGGCAATCGTCGCGTTCCGGCGTCACACTCTTCTTCCGCTGGACGACTGTCTCTATGCCCTGCAGCCGTCGATCCCGCACCTGACACGGTCGGCGCTGCATCGCTGCCTGCAACGACATGGTATCTCGCGCCTGCCGGATGTCGAGGGCGACAAGCCCAAGCGCCAGAAGTTCAAGCGCTACCCCATCGGGTTCTTCCATATCGACATCGCTGAGGTGCAGACGGCTGAAGGTAAGCTCTATCTCTTTGTGGGCATTGACCGAACAGCCAAATTCGCTGTCGCTCAACTCGTTGCAACGGCTGACAGAAAGACGGCCTGGGAGTTCCTCCAGCATTTGCTGGAAGTTGTGCCCTATCAGGTCCACACCATTCTCACCGATAACATCCAGTTCGCCGAGGAGCCCCGGAACCGCAACGCCATCTATTCCCGGCCAATGCGTTTAGACATGATCTGCGAAGCCAACGGGATAGAGCACCGCCTGACCAAGCCCAACCACCCTTGGACCAATGGTCAGGTCGAGCGAATGAACAGAACGATCAAGGACGCGACTGTAAAACGTTTCCACTACGAAACCCACGATCAGCTGCGAACGCACCTCGCGGACTTCTTGGCGGCCTACACCTTCGCCCGAACGCTCAAGACGCTGAGCGGCCTCACGCCCTACGAATACATCTGCAAAATCTGGACATCAGAGCCAGATCGATTCATCCTCGACCCGATCCACCAGATGCCGGGACTCAACACCTAGGATGCAACCGGGCACCATGATCGCCAAGATGCCGCGGTCAAGCTGCCGCGCATAAAGAACTATGGCAATGAAATCTACAACCAGCATAACTGTTAACAATAGGCCCGCTGCATCCCGCGCTGACATGACCAATGTCAGCAATGGAACGTTTATGGCACCCAAAGTAACCAGTAACCCGGACTTTGAGATGCCCACCACAATTGAAGTCAAGAGAAGAAGGAGGAATGTCCAGAGTTCTATCTGTTCCAAAGCGTAGCGTATGCCCTTAGACCATCGTCTACTGTGCCCCTCGCATCTTAAGGCGCTAGGGAGCATATCAGCAATAGTCAAGGGCACATCAACCCATCGCTGATGTCAGGAGCACAGCGACAGTAAGGCAGGTCAGGAGGGCGCAGATCATTGATAGATGTTTTGTCTCACCTGTCGTATAAATGGTCCGCGGTGACGGTAAGGTCTCTAAATGCACGACGGAACGCAGTCAGCCGTTATTGCGCGTGATAGAAACCATATTCTGAACGTCACGTCCCTTTTGGAGCTAGCTAGATGCACAAAATAAAGGACTTTGCTTTTGGGATGTCCCGTGGCGTCGTCCAACTTTCCCGAGATATCCAGGTATTTATAAGGGAGAACGATCTTTTTCTGGATGTCCGTCAGCCAAAATTTACAGACCGGCCCGACCAAGAGGGAAAGCCATCGGAATAGGGAGTCCGTCTAACAAACGACCTTTTGGACGTAGCTTTTGCCGCCTACAAGTCGAGGGGCTGAGCTTCAGCTCGTTTCGCTGAGCAGCGTCTATTCCTCTAGTCATTTTTCAAGATGACCGATGGTACTGTCAAGGTGCTATCGGCATTTTGGGGTCTTGTCAGAAGGATTGTCCGCCATCAGCGCCCATGGAACTGTTTAGCCTGATTGCGTAGCGTAGGGTTTGCGGCTCATCTTGACCCCAGTTGGAGTTGAAGATGATGAAGAACCGAAGGACCGCGCCAGCGAAACCCGTGACGACGAATGCAGCTTGCGCGTCGCACGCCGGATGTCCTTCACGACCTGCGCGGCAGGCGCCTTCGTCGTCACGGGGTTCTTTCTCATCTTCACCTCCATGCGGGGTCAAGATGAGCCGCAAACCCTCCGCTACGCAATCAGGCTAAACAGTTCCATGGGTGCTGATGGCGGACACTCAACCCCGTAGTCCCTGAGAAACTCCACCGTAGTCGCCATCGCGAAACTCCTGCCCCGATCTCCATCAACCAGGGAGCCGCAGGTCAGGCAAAAACTGGGAAGGTGTCGTCCAGGAAACGCTTGCGGAGCGCATCCGATCAGAAGCCGCCTTGGCAAAACTGTGCGGCGTTTGCCCGATCCCCGCCTCAAGCGGCAAGACCGTCAGGATGCGCCTGAATAGGGGCGGCAATCGTCAGGCCAATGCCGCGCTATACCGCGTTGCCATCGTGCGGATGCGCGACCACGCGGAAACAAAGCTTTATGCCGCACGGCGCATGGCCGAGGGCAAGACCCGCCGTGAAATCGTACGCTGCATAAAGCGATACATCGTCCGCGAAATCTTCACGGCGCTGTGCAAGCCGAAATTCCCCGCACTGATCGCTTGACGAACATAGGAGCTTCAACTCGATGGTCTTGCGTCGGGAAAACAGTCCACTGGACTGTTTTCTGATCCTCCTCACCTTCTTCAAGAACATCAAGTCGGAGTTGATCTGGCCCGTCGCCTGGCAATCCCGCCAACAGGCCGAAAACGCCGTCGCCAGATACATCGACGGGTTCTATAACCCCGTCAGGCGACATTCATCGCTCGGCTTCCAGAGCCCAATCGCCTTCGAGCGAAAGGCCCGAGAAGTGGACTAAACACTCTCCACAAAAACCGGGCAAGTCCACGTGGTCTCCGTAGGGTCCGTGGTTGAAGTCGCCAAACTCCACCTCGAACATACACCTCGATGGCCACCCGGGATCACACCGCCGACGGCGATGAAGTTACTCCAGCTCCTCGGACGCTAACGACAAGACCTTGGCGGCACGATACGGAACCTTTGCAAGACGTAGACAGAAGCCACCCAATATCGCAATCATGCAAGCCTGATACAGTGCAAACTGCGTTGTCATCGCTCAACAGGTTCGCCGTGCAAACTGACCCATCCCAACTCCCAAACTCGCTCGAAGCGCGCGATCGCCGTGCGCTGGTGCATGGCCTTACAAATCTAGCCCAGCACCTCACAGTTGGCCCCAAGATCATTGAAAGTGGTCAAGGTGTTTGGGTCACCGACAACGAGGGAAAGACCTACATCGAGGGCATGTCTGGGCTTTGGTGCATTTCATTGGGCTATGGTCAGGAACGCTTGATCACCGCCTGTGAACAGCAGATGCGAAAGCTCGCCTACTATCACCTGACCAACCATAAGGCACACCCTGCTGCAATCGAATTGGCCGACAAGTTACTGGCCATCGCACCGGTACCCATGTCTCATGTGTGGTTCGCCAATTCCGGGTCCGAATCCGCTGACTGCGCGGCGCGGCTCTGCTGGTACTACTGGAATGCGGTCGGCAAACCCCAGAAGCGCAAGTTCCTGTCCCATGACAAAGCCTATCACGGAAACACCGTCGCGTCGGCCTCCCTGACCGGTACGGCCTATGCCCATGATGGGTTCAATCTACCTCTTGATGGGTTCCTGCACGTTGCAACGCCGCACTACATCGCCGCCGCCAAATCGGGTGAATCGGAACAGCAGTTCGTGGGCCGGCTGCTCGCCGATCTTGAGACCCGCATTCTGGATGAAGGCCCCGAAACCATCGCCGCGTTCTTTACCGAACCTGTGATGGCGGCCGGTGGGGTCATCGTGCCACCTCAGGGATACTTCGCCGGCGTCCAGAAAATCATGAAAAAGTATGATATTCTGCTGGTTGTGGACGAAGTCGTCACCGCCTTCGGTCGGACGGGAGAGATGTTCGGCACCACACGCATGGCATTGATGCCCGACATGATCATCACCGCAAAAGGCCTGACCAGCGCCTATATCCCGATGTCGGCCCTGTTGCTCAACGCCCGCGTCTTTGATGCCATGGTGGATTACTCCGACATGCTGGGTATCTTTGGCCTGACCCTCACCTATTCCGGGCATCCCGTTGCCGCCGCCGTCGCAAGCGAAGCAATCGCCATCTACGAAGACCTCTCGCTTGCCGATCGCACAAAGACGCTTGAACCAGTGTTGCTGGATGGCCTGCGCCAAAGACTGGCGTCACACCCGAACGTTGGCGACATCCGCGGTGTCGGTCTTTTGGCTGGGGTTCAACTGGTGGCCAGGCGCGATCCCTTCACCCCCTTCGATCCAGCCGCCAGATTTGGCGCCAAGATTGCCACCTTTGCTGAAGCGAATGGCCTGATCGTCCGGGCCATCGGCGATACAATCGCAATCTGCCCGCCTCTGGTCATCACCGAGGCCGAAATCGGCCTGCTGATTGAGCGGCTTTCCTGTGCGATCGAGTTGGCCACCGCCGAACTCAGCACATGCTAGCTGCGAAAGCAGTCCAAATGTCGTTAACCTGCATTGCTTTCACCCGCTTTCGCAGGACGCTCACGGCACACATCGGACCAAACCGGTTCCACCAATAGCTCATCGCTCCATGGCTGGTCTCGATCCGGCGTTCGTGGAGGAGGTCCTCGACCTTCTTCAGAGATAACGGAAAGCGGATGAATGGCATCACCGCCAAGCGAGTGATCTCTAGGCTCGTCCTAGAGCGGCGAAATGGGCTGCGCTGGGTCTTGCAGTTAGACTGGACGGGCGACCGGATTACCTCAAGAAAAGTCCCTTTGACAACGACAGCAAAGCCAACCGAATTTACCAAGCCGGCGGAGGGATCCCATGCGGAGCACCTAGGGCAGCCAGACGGCTCATTAGCGGCGGAGGCACTTCTATCCCTTCGAGACTACGCAAGCGACGTAGTGCCAGTGCGCGTTGGCCAGGAAGGCGAACGCCCTCGAAACCAGGCCGCGGCATCGATCCGGTCATGTCGCGGCGCACCGTCTCGACCTGCGTGCGAAACACTGCCGGATCGCCGAACACGGCGGGGTCAAGTGCAATCACAACCTGTCCGGTGTTGGTGGCACTTTCGTCATCAGCGTTGAAGTCGATGACATCCCGACCAAAGGCCGCCCCGTTCAATGTTCCTGCCAGAAAGCCGAACATCAGCGCAAGACCAAAGCCCTTTGGTCCACCGATCGGCAGAAGCGAGCCGCCTTCAGCCTTCGCAGGGTCCGTTAGCGGGTTACCAGCGCGGTCTATCATCCAGCCTTCGGGCATCAACTCGCCACGATCCGCGGCCAGCTTGACCTTCCCATAGGCCGCGACCGTCGTGGCCATATCCAGCAGGATCGGTTCCTCCCCACCGGGGACAGCGATTGCAATGGGGTTGGTGGACAAAAGCAATTCCACCCCGCCCCAAGGCGCCATGTGATTGGCATTGCCAACAGCGATATAGATGCCAATCAAGCCGTCCTCGGCCAAACGCAGCGCATGGACACCTGCCGCACCCGCGTGGTTCGACATCCGCGCCCCGACCCATGCCACGCCATGCACCCGAGCCATTGACGCAGCAACGGTTACGGCACGGTCCATCACAAGGTGGCCAAAGCCGTTATCACCGTCAATCAATGCCGTCGCACCAAACTCAGAGATCAATCGGATGCCCGGATTTGGGTTGAACCCGCCAGCACGCAACCGGGCGACATAGCGAGGCAAGCGAAAGACACCGTGACCATCCGCCCCCAAGAGATCCGAGGCAACCATCCGATCTGCCACCAGATCCGCATCACCCGACGGTAATCCCTCGGCCGACAGCACGGCCGAGACAAAAACGCGCAGACTTTGTGCCGGAACCACCGTCATGCGGGGCGACCGGGCATCAGACGGTTGGCAGCCCCGGCAAGGATCGTCTCCCGATCTTCGGCCGTGATGCGCAGTCGGTCGATGACGTCGAGGAGATCATATTGTCCCATATCAAAGGGATAATCCGTACCCAGCATCACCCGTTCAGCCCCGACAAGATCAACGAGGAACTGCAACGGAGCCACGTCGTGCAGGATGGTATCGTACAACAACCGATCTATGGACGGCCCCGGCGCACCTTTCAGGCGAACCTTTGCTTCTGCCCGTTCCGCCCAGCCATGAATCCAGCGTGCTTGCTGATAGGGTGTGAAACCGCCACCATGACTGAGCACGATCTTCAAGCGCGGGAACCGCTCGATGACGCCCCCGAAGACAAGGCAGGCCGCCGCAATGGTGGTGTCCAGAGGGTTGCCGATGAAGTTCTGCAAGTAGTAGACCTTCTGTCGGTCGATCCCTGCCACTTTCAGCGGGTGAAGCAACAAGACCGCGCCAAGGTCTTCTGCTTTTGCCCAAAACTGATCCAACTCCTCCCAGTCGAGGTTCTTGCCTTCGATGTTGGTGCCCAGCATAGCCCCGGCGATGCCGCCGCCCTTCATCGCCCGCTCCAGTTCGGCGGCAGCAAGGGCCGGGGCTTGCAGGGGGACCGTCGCCAGACCAAGAAACTTGTCGGGATGCGTTGCTACTCGGGCGGCGATGGCATCGTTCTGGATACGAGACGCCGTAAGTGTCACCTCCGGCGACTTGTCATACATGACCGTCTGCGGACTGACCGCCAGCAACTGCCGGTCGAACCCATAGCGGGCCATGTCCGCCAAGCGCCGCTCAACATCCCAGCCTCCACGCGGAAAGGGCCGATAGGCAACGCCCGACACCGACAAAACGGCGGATTCATCATCGATTGGATCAAAGGACACGCCAACATCCGGCAACGCTTTGTTCAATGCCGATACCGTTTCCTTTTCAAGGATATGGGCGTGAATATCGAAAGTGGCGGGCCGGTGGGACATAAAGTTCTCCTTGATATTTTGTGCCCTAACCCCGATCAAACCTTAGGGTGAGGGCGAAGCGGTATTCCGGATGAGTGGATTTCGTAAGCAGATAGACGCGTCCATCTTCCCCACGATATCGGCGCTGGATCACAAGAGCGGGCGAACCCGGCTCAGCGCCGAGATGCTCGGCGATGTCGGCGCGCAGGCCACGCGAGGCAATCTGGACTTCCGCGTTCAAAGCCCGATGACCGTGCCAGTCCTCGATCTGCTTAAGCAGCGCAAGCGATTGGGGATTGGGCCGCGACAGGACATCGGCGAATTGCGCAGCGATCCAAGCTTCGATAAAGCCAATCGCTTGATGGGTGCGGCGTGACCGCCTTACTGCGCGCAGGTACACCCATTCCGTGCCCTCTGGGCAATCCATTTCCAAAGCTTGCGCGCCCATGGCTTGCGCAGTCTCAACGGTCAAAGTCTCTCGCGTTGTACCTTCCGGATATTGCAGCAACTCTTCAAGCGATGCCAGCGACTGCACGAAACCGTCGCCCTCTCGGTTCGCAATAACGAAGGTTCCCAAGCCTCGGCGTGACGTCACAAGACCCCGATCTCGCAAACTGGCAATGGCACGCCGTACCGTAAAGCGGCTCACCGAAAAGCTGAGTGTCAGGTCATGTTCTGTCGGCAGGCAGGATCCCACAGGCAAACGGCCAGATAGAATACCTTCGCGCAGGGCAGCTTCGATACTGCGATAACGATGGGAGGCGGGATCATTTTCAGATCGTGTCATGTGGAAGTCCTTCTGGCTGCGGTCCTAGTGCTACTGGAAAGCTCCAGCGCAAGAATCACAGCCGAATTGTCAAGATCGCCTGAGCCTTCAGCGACCAAATCCTCCATAAGATCAAGGTAGGTTTCCGTAAACGGTAGCTTTAGCCCCGCACCTTCGGCAGAGTTAAGGATTAGTCGGAAATCCTTCGCCGATTGCGACACTCTCCCCTCGGGCGAGAAATCACCTGCCACCATGCGCGACCCTTTGGATGCCATGACAGACGACCCCGCAGCCGATTCCTGCGCAAGGCCAAGAAATGTTTCGGGATCAAGACCCATCGCACGCGCAAAAAGCAGTCCTTCGGCCAGGGCGGCGCGGTTTAGGCCGAGGATCAGATTGATGGCCAGCTTGACCCGCGCCGCTTCGCCAAATGGCCCCAAACGCACGACCCGATCCGTAAGGGCAAGTAGCACAGCCTCAACACGTACGACCGCATCGAAATCGCCTGCGAGATAAAGGGTGGCCTCGCCCCGGCGCAACTGCGCCGAGGTTCCCGAAATAGGTGCCTCAATCAAGACAAGGCCGGGGCTCGCCACGGGAAATAGCGACGCGATGCCTTTGGGATCGCAGGTGGTTAGTATCATCTCATCGGCGCGCGCCGCCTCGGGGGCTGTAGCCAGAACTGCGTGGGCCTGGGCGGCGTCGAAAACGGCGATCAACACCGTTGACGCAGACCAGACATCGGCCGGCAAACCAGCCCGCCCCCCCATGGCAACCAAGGCCCTCGACGCTGTGACTTCAGGATCATACCCAGTCACGGCATGCCCTGCCGCAATCAGACGCTGTGCCGCAGCACAGCCGATCAGACCCAGTCCGAAGATGCCGACATGCGCGGTCATGGCTCTTTGCCCGCAAAACCGTCGAACTCATGGAAGAGCAGGCCGAAATCCCGAGTGGGATCACCCGCCCCCTGCGCCGAGGCCAAAAGCCGCGCCGTCATCTGTGTATAGGGTGCCGGGGCGGCAAGACGCGCGGCCATCCCTTCGGCCAGTGCAAGATCCTTGGCCAAGGTCGCGACGGCAGAGCGCGCGCTAGGCTGGTCTTTCAATACATCGCGCGGAAAGCGCACCTCGCTTACATAGGACCGCGCATTGCCGGCATTCAGGACGGCGACAGCCAAAGCAGTGTCGATCCCCACCCGCTCGGCCATGCGCAACCCTTCGCATGTGGCAAGAAAGGTCGCATGCAAGATCGCGTTATGGACCAGCTTCATCGCCTGACCGTGACCGGCGGGGCCAAGGTGAAACAGCCGCGTAGCGAAACACTCCAAGACAGCGCGCGCGCGCTCCAGACTGTCAGCCTCGCCACCGATCATCAGCGTGAGCGTCCCGTCCTGCGCACCCTGAGCGCCTCCCGTCATCGCGGCATCCAGATAGCCCACGCCCTGTGACGCCAACTCGCTTGCCAGCGATGCCCCATCTTTAGGATCGGATGTCGTCAGGTCTACCACGATGCAGCCACGGGGCAGCGTCAAATTCGAAAGCGCCTTGCGAATGTCACCGGTTGTGGGCACCGCAAACAGCAGAAGTCTTGTCCGTTTGACCATCTCTGCGACAGGCAGAATCGGTGCGGGCGAAACTGCAATTGGTTGCGAATCCCAGACTGCAGCAAGCCGCCCCGCCCCAGCTAGACGGGCAGCGATACCCGCCCCCATCCGTCCCATACCGATCAGACCTGCCATTTCTGAGTTTGACATTATCTTTTAATATCAATAATTTATTAAGCAATTTTGGGGGAGATTCGAATGGACCTCAGCTTTAGCGCCGCCGGCTATCAAGGAGAGGCATCGGTCCACACACGGGCACTGCGGCATTTTGCTCACGCTTTGGAAGCACAGGGCCGTCGCGCTGTTGTTACGCCCGACATCACACAACTGGGCCGCAAGGCCACCGACCTTTTCCAGATGACAGAAAGCGGTGAGAACACCGTCATGCATTTCGCGGCCAGTTATCTGGCCCAGCGTGTCCCGTCGCTGGAGGTGTTCGATCTCCCGTTCCGTTACGAGGGCCGCAGCGGGTTGTTTTCCGCGCTGGACGGCCCGCTTGGAGACCGCCTGAAGGCCGAGGTGGCCGAAAAAACCGGCTTCGCCGTCCTCGGTTTTTGGGACAACGGCGCACGCCACCTGACGAACCGCTTGCGCCCGGTGCAAAGGCCCGCTGATTGCGATGGTCTGTCGATCCGCACGATGGACAGCGCACTGCATCAGGCGACTTTTGCCGCCTTGGGCATGATTCCGCATTATATCGACGTGAAGGACTACCCCGCCGCCGTGCGCGACCGAACGGTAGACGCTCAGGAAAACCCCTATACCAACACGCTGAACTTCGGCATTCCCGCGCATCACCCGTACTTGACGCCGACGGGCCATTTCCAAGGTGTCTCGCTGTTTCTGGCCAACCGAGCAGTGCTGGACAGTTTGCCAACCGCCGATCGCGCGCTCTTCCGCGACGCGGCAGAGAGCGCGACCGCCATCCAGCGAACGTTTGCTGCTCATGAGGACGGCGCCGCCCTCACCAGCATCCTGTCCCAAGGCACAGCCGTCACCCATGATTGGGACCGTGATGCCTTCCGGACGGCGACGGCAAAGGTCAGGCAGCAGGCCGAGGCGCGGATCGATCACGCCATCCTCGGCCTTCTTCCTGACCGTTAACCGCGTCAACGCTGTGCGGCCTGCATTTCGGCCAGTTCGGCAAGCGCCGAGTTGGACAGAGGCAGGCCGACAGGTTCGTGCCGCTCGGCCGAAAGGTCCGCAGCAGAATAGGTTTCCATCACCATGCGCGCATGCAGTGGGTCGACCATTGGCGGCTTGTCCCGCAGGCAGCATTCCAGAAAATGCATCGTCTCGGGGCCCATCTGACCAGCAAAGACGTGGTCCACATGTTCGCCGGGCATCGTGGACATCGCGAACTGCTGGCCCCCTTCAACCGTGTTCAACCAATGATCACGTGCCGTATCATCCAGCATGAGCGAGCCCTCGGTCCCCGTGATCTCGATCCAAGTCTGGCAGTAGTTGGGATAAGAAGGCGGCAGGTTCCAGCCACCCCCGATTGTCACGACCACGCCATTGTCCATCGTGACGATGGACCACATGCAGTCAAAAGACCCGTTCAGCGGCTGCATGTAGCCATAGGCACCCTGCGAATAGATCCGCACCGGTTTTGCCGGGGCCAGCAGCCAAAACACGAAATCAAGATCATGGGTCGACTCCATTGCGGCGGGTGACAGCTTTACCCGGTTCGCGATCTTCTTGCCCAATGACCGCGATAGATGGCGGCTCACCATGACATTGACCACCTGTCCCAACGTGCCATCGGTAATCTTCTTCTTGGCAAAGGCGATCTTCGGGTTGAACCGCTGCGAATAGCCGATGGTGAACTTGACGTTGTTCTGACGCGCGATGTTGATCAGATCGTCCGCCTCAGCCAGTTCGAGAGCAATCGGCTTCTCCAGCAGCACATGCTTGCCCGCACGCAGACAGTCGCGCGCTATCGGGTAATGCGTCGGCTCGGGGGTGGTCGAAATATAGACCACGTCAATCGCCGGGTTCTTCACGATGTCTTGGTAATCCAGCGTTGCCGTCGCGGCGCCGGTCAATTCCTTGACCTCAGCCAGCCGTTCGGGCCGGATCTCGCAGATATGCAGCTTATCCACCAAGGATGACTGCGACAGTGTCAGCGCGCGAATACCACCGCACCACCCTGTCCCAATGACTGCGACTTCGACCTTTTTCATTCCATTCCTCATTGGTTAATACTACTCAGTGCCCATTTTCCGCCGCAAGCGCCGCAATGCGGCGCTGCATTTGCAGGCGTTTCATAACGCCCCAGGCCAACACGCCAAAAGCAACAAGCAGGATGATGGCCGTAATGGGGCGGGACAAGAAGGTGACAAAACTGTTGTCATTCATGTTCAATCCGATGCGGAGGCTCCGCTCGAATTCTTTACCGATGAACACGCCAAGCGCGGCGGCGGCAGGGGAATAGCCGTAGCGCAGCATGAAGTACCCCACCCCGCCCGCTCCGATGGCTACGAAGACGTCGAACACCTTAGTATTGATCGAGTAGACGCCCACCAGCGTCATGGCGATAGCCAGAACGATCACCACCTGCCGGTTCAGACGCACCGCCTTGAGCATCAGCGCCGCCATACCCCAGCCCGTCAGCATCAGGAAGATCGTCGAGGCCATCAGCCCGGCGATTGCCGCAAAAAGAAGTTCGGGCGTGTTCTTCACCATCAAGGGCCCGGGCACGAACCCTTGAACCGTCAGCGCCGCAAGCAACAGAACCATGGACCCCGAAACAGGGATGCCAAGGCCGAGGGTTGGGATCAACTCGCCCGAGTTTGACGCGTTCTGGGCCGCTTCGTTGGCGCCAATCCCTTCAACCGACCCCTTGCCGAACTTCTCCGGCTCTTTGGACAGCATCTGGGCGGTCTGGTAGGAAATCATGGCAGCAGGTGTAGCCCCTGCCCCGGGTATGGCGCCCACAAAAGTCCCGACGACCGTACCCGTCACAATCGACGGCACCGCAGGCTTTAGTTCTGCCCATTTCGGGAACTTGCTGCCCGCGGTTTCTCCGGACTTGTCCTGCCACTGGAAGACCTGACGCGCCGAACGGAACAGTTCAGACAGCGCCAGAATGCCGATGACCAGCGCCACGTCATCCAGACCCGAGCGGATCTCGCGCACGCCCATGTCAAGCCGTGTGACCATATTGATCGGGTCCAGGCCGATCAGGCCGATGGATATGCCCAGCGCGGCAGACATCAACCCCTTGACCATGTTGTCTGCGGCAAGACTGATCAACGCGATAAACCCAAAACAGTAAAGCCCGAAAATCTCGGGAAAACTGAAATGATAGGCCGCGCCCATGAGCGGCACGACAAGCAGCACGAACAGCAGGATGGACACGAGCTGCCCGCCCAGTGCGGCCACGAAGGACACGCCCAGCGCAAGGCCGCTCTTGCCCTCTTTGTGCAGCCTGTGGCCGTCGATCACCGTCAAGATGGCAGCCGGATTGCCCGGTACCCCCATCAGGATCGCGGGAATAGAATTGCCGTAGCCGACGCCGACACTAATCGACAAAAGGAAGGCCACGCCGACGATCGGAGACATAACGAAAGTGAAGGGCAGGACAAGCCCGTAGGCAAGGGTCGTCCCGATGCCCGGCATCGCACCCGCAACGACGCCGAACAATGTGCCCGCGAGGACTGCAAGCCAGACGACGGGATCCCCCAGAAGCGCCACGCCGCCCAGAAGTGGTGTCAGGAAATCCATGATGCGGCCCTACAGAATGATCCAGCCAAGCGACCGGAAAAGCGGCGTGAAAGGTCCGACCGGGATCCGCACCCCAAGAACATGCGCGAAGATCAGATAGACAATTCCTGTGAACAGCAGCGCGATCATGATTACGGACCAGACCTTGCGTTCTCCCATGATCCACAACGCCGTTACCAAAAAGAGGGGCATGGCGATCAGAAATCCCAGCGGGTTCCAAAGTGCCGCGAGCCCCAGCACCGCAAGGATCAGCGCCCAGGCCCTCTTCGCCGATGCAGGAAAGCCAGCCTCATCGTCGCCGCCCTCGCTTGGAACTATGTGATCTTTCTGTCCAGACCAGCGCCGCAGATGCCCGACAATCACGGCAACCCCGCCAAGCGCCAGAACCGCCCCACAGACATAAAAGGCCACTCGCGGACCGATCGGGTCCCGCATCATTCCGGACTTAATCCCGCTCGCGGCAAGGATCATGAAGACCCCCAGCAAGGAGAAGCAGGCCGCGACGGCAAAGTCTATTCGTCGATCCATGTCGGGTTTCCAAGAATTCGGCTTCGCGAGTGACCATTGCAGCAAGGGAGCCGCGGCAAGCCGCAGCACCCTTCATCGCACCTTGGGCTTACTGGTCGCCCCAATAGATCCCCAGATCCTTGAACATCGCGACTGTCACATCGAGCCCGTACATCGCGAGGTCCTTCGCCTCGGTTGGATCAAGATCGACCAGCTTAAGCGCTGTGACCTTGCTGCGCTGTTCAACGAATGAAGGGGTTTGCGCGGCCTGCGAGAACAAGGTGTAGAGCCATTCGCGGTGTTCTGCGCTGACATCTGGCGACGCGGCGATGGTCCGAGTCTGGCTGAACGGGTCGGCTTTACCGAACTTCGACTCAGAAGGAACCACGGCCTCCCACGGTGTTGGGAAGGCATCAGCCCCCGCCCCAAGCAGCAATTCCACCTTGCCAGCATCGAAATGCGGACCAAGCACATCCGGCGGCGAGGCGGTAATGTCGCCCTCGCCCGAGGCGACAGCCAAAGCGCGCTCGGTCGGATTGCCTCCGATCACATCTGTGACCGACAAGCCGAGGTTGCCCAGCCAGAACCGCATCGCAGCATCCATGCCACCGCCCGGACCGCCAGTAATGTGGCGTACCGCACCGGGGTTGGCCTGAGCATACGTCACGAAATCCTCCAGCGTATCGCCCCATGGCGCATCGGACCGCTGGATCAGGAAGAAGGGAACGCGTTCGGTCGCGATGATCGGATTAAGGTCATCGACGGTCATGCCCGTCATCGACTCGATGTCGATCGCTGCCATGTCCACCATCGCATCTGGGATCGTCAGCACATACGTGATATATCCTTCAGATGCGATGTCGCCCTGATCCTTGATCCAAGCGATCCCTTCCCACGTTCCAAAATTGGTGAAGTCCTCCCGGTGCTCAACGACGACAGGCTGGGGCGATAACTTACTCGCCGCTTCAGCAATCTGGCTAGCATAGACCGAGTCGGCGGATCCGGGGCTGTCGATAACCATCAGCACAATCGGCTGAGCGGGGAAGCCATCCGCCAGAGGGGCTAAGGTTTCCTGTGCGAAAGCCATGCTTGCGCTCACAGTGATCGCGCTCGCACCGGCAAACAGTAGTGTCTTGTACTGGTACATCTGATCTCCTCCCTGTTTTCGGTCCGCGCATCCCGCCCGTCCCATTTCTTCGTTCGTCTTCTTGGCAACTAAGGAGAGTCGCACCCAAGTTGTCCGGACATTTCTTTATCAAATGAAAATTATATGTCCGAACAAATGTCAACTCCGTTCTGTTGGACAGCACGCAGTGCCGTGAGTCCTGAGGTCGGACACTTCTCAGGTTGATCTGATCCCCGGAAACTGGACCGTTTGAAGCTGGAGTTTTCCGCTACGCTTTCCTGGCTGGGAGAGGAGCGGAACCGCGATGAAAGCATCGAAGTTTTCGGACGCGCAGAAGGCGTTCATCATCAAGCAGGGCGAAGACGGGACGCCGGTTGCGGAGATCTGCCGGAAGGCGGGGATCAGCCAGGCGACCTACTTCAGCTGGAAGAAGAAGTATGCCGGTCTGTTGCCGACCGAGATGAAGCGGCTGAAGAAGATCGTCGCGGACCTGACGCTGGACCGCGAGATGCTGCAGGACGTCATCCGCCGAAAGCTCTGAAGCCTGGCCGCCTGCGCGAACTGGTTCGCGGGATGTGCAGCGAGTGAGCGGTTTCGATCCGGCAGGCTTGTGAGGCCTGGAGTGCCCCCACTGAAGTGGTCCACCAACTGGGATATGATGATCCCACTTTTTGGAGGACCAGAAGATGGCTGGAAAGCGAGATAAGCCGGAAGACATTGTTTTGAAGCTTCGGCAGGTTGAGGT
>VGDH01000045.1 GCA_016869835.1 Alphaproteobacteria bacterium | reverse complement strand
CCGTTGACGACGAAGGGATAGCTTTTGCCGTTGTATTTATGGGCGGCAGTCCAGATCGGCAGCAGGATGTGCTTGAAGGTCTCATCGCTGTGGCGGGTGTCGATATGGCTGATCTGTTGCTCATCGCCGCCGATGTCGCGGCGCACATCGGCCTCGATCACCCGGGCCATGCGGGCGCGGGCGGTCTGATGCCCATCGGCCAGCGCGACGGTATAGCCTTCGGCCTGAAACCCGGCAAGGAAATCGGGGGCATAGGGTTCAAGCCGGGTCAGGTCCCAGGGCGTCAGATCGGCGCCCAGCCGTTCGGGCAGGCTGGTCGAGGCCATGACCAGAAGATCATCAAAATCCCGCGCCACCTGACCGGAGACCGGATGCCAGCGGGTATGGCGCACCTGTTCCTGACGCTGTTCGCTGCGGCCGTTGACGTTGACCGTAACGGTGAGGGTTTCATAGTAATACTCGCCGCGCTGGCCGGTATAGCGGCTGGCGGTGGCCGCGTCGAAGGTCCAGAACGGCACATAGATGCCCGCCATGGCGCGGCCCTTGCGGGTATAGTCCAAAAGCCGGTTCGGCGCGAACCAAAGCGACCCAAGCCAGCCCGTCAACTCCTCGCGCGGCTGGGTCTCGGTCAGCGCAAAGGGCACCAGCGCCTGCGGCTTGATATGGCGGCGCAGGCCGGTGTCCACCACGACAGGCGTGGCGCAGAACGGGCATTCGGTGGCATGGTTTGCGCCCTGAAATTCGACCACGGCCGCGCAATTGGGGCAGGTGGTCGACCGGACCTCTTCGCTGATGTCGTCGGGCATGTCCTTGGCCAGCCCGCGCGCAAGGGGTATTTCGCCAAAGGCGCGCGCCTTTTGGCGCGGCGCTGCGGCGCTGATCGCCTGGGTGTGGCCGCAATGGTCGCAGACCAGTTGCGTCTGGCCAGGTTGAAAGCGCAGGTCAGCTCCGCATCGGTCGCAAGGATAGCGATGCACCTCGGTGACGGAATTTGCGCCCGACATGGGTCAGCCCGCGGGCGGCGGCGGGGGAACCTGCGAGAAAAGCCGCGACAAGTCGGTGTCGGCGGCGGCTTTCCAGCCGTCCTGCCCGGCGGTCCAGACATGCGAGGCGCGGGTGAGGCTGTCTGCCGCAACCATGGCGGCCAGATCGGCCTCAGTGAGGGGCCCTTGGTTTCGCCGTTCACCGCGACATGCCAGGCCTTGGCGGCGGGAGGTGGCGGCGGTGGAGGCGGTGCGGCGGCGGCAGGGGCCGCACCCCATGGCCCCATGTTCTGCGCCATCGCGGCCCCCATGCCAGCCGCCATGCCCGCGCCCATCATGGCGCCCGCGCCAGAGGCCGGGTTCGCCATACCCTCAGCCGCATTGAACTGCATGTATTTATTCAGATCGCCCGCAATCCCGATCGAGGTGCGCTTGTCCAGCACCTTTTCCACCTCTTCGGGCAGGCTGATGTTTTCAATGTAAAACTCGGGGATCGACAGCCCGTATTCCGCAATCTTCGGCCCAATCGCCTGTGTGACGATACGGCCCAGATCGGCGGTGTTTGCCGCCATGTCGAGAACTGGGATGCCCGACTTTGCCAGAACCTGCGAGACCTCTTGCAAGATCACATTGCGGATCTGAAAGCTGATTTCATCGGCGGTAAACTCACCATCGGTGCCGACGATTTCGGTGAGAAAACGGCCTGGATCGGAAACCCGCATCGAATAGGTGCCAAAGGCGCGCAGGCGCACGGGCCCAAATTCCGGGTCGCGCGCCATGATCGGGTTCTTGGTGCCCCATTTGTTGTCATTGAACCGGGTGGTGTTGACGAAATACAGCTCGGACTTGAAGGGGCTGTCAAAGCCATGGTCCCAGTGCTGCAATGTGGTCATTACCGGCATGTTGTTGGTTTCCAACATGTAAAGGCCGGGACCAAAGACATCGGCCAACTGGCCTTCATGCACGAACACCGCCGCTTGGCCTTCGCGCACCGTCAGCTTGGCGCCGTATTTGATCGCTTGGCCCCGGCGTTCAAAGCGCCAGACCATCGTGTCGCGCGTGTCATCCAGCCACTAGATGACATCAATGAATTCGCCTTTGAGGAAATCGAAAACCATGGCGGCAGCCTTTCAAGATCGTGTGGGCGTGATGCCCCAATAAGCACCACTATAACGGTTGTGGCGGCGGTTTGAAGCCCTTTTACCGGGATGGGCTGGGGGGAAATAACCCCGGTTTGGCCCCTTGGGTCAGGCCCCCGCGCAGGGCTGCGGCAAAAGCCATGTGCCATCGTCATCGCGGCCCATGAAATCGACATAGACCGCCAGCACCTCGCCGCCCACGCCGTTCAGCGTTGCCACCGGATAGCCGCCATCGCCCCAGCCGGTGGAGACCATGGGAAAGGCCGCGCCCGAAGGCAGAGGCGCCATCTGTGCCACCACGTTGATCTCACCGATCAGTGCGTGGAACCAATCATTGTAAAGATCCTTTTCAGGACCAAGCGCCCTCGCGTCGCGGTTCAGCGCGGTCAGGCTTGGCTGGTCGAAAGACCCTGCAAGGCCGGTGTCGATGCCGACGGTGGCCACATCCTCGCCGCAGAACACGGGACCGGAGCCGAAGACCAAAAGCGCCTTCGAGACCCGCCCATCCTGCGCCGGATCAAGCGCCACGACCAGACGGGCCAGGCCTGCGGGAACCGGGATGGCAACATAGTCTTGAAACTGTGCGGCGGTCAGCGAATCGGCCACAACCATCCCGCTGGGCGCGACAGTCAGATTGGCAATGCTTTAGAATTCAAGGGGAAAGGCGGTGTTTTCCTGAATCCATCCCAAGGCCCCCTCGGCCCATGCCGGGCTGGCCCAAAGCCACAAGACGGGCCAAAGCCGCGCGATCAACTTTCCCCGCCCACCAGCTGCGTGGCCAGATCCCGGATGATCGGGCGGGCCTCGTCCTCGGACATGCCGGGGCGCAGGGCGGGGTTGTAAAGGATGCGAAGCATGTCTTCGTCCATCCCGGTCAACAGGGCAAATTCCTCGTCATCGTTGAAGATCGACGGGCGCGCGCGCGGGCTGTCATTCGGCAGGCCCAGACCTTGGGCGATTTCCTCATGCAGGCAGGACAGGCGCAGAAGGTCGGGATGCTCGGCCCGCACCACGGCAAAGGCGCGGGTATAGATCCCGCTGCGGCCCCGCGACTGGGCCAGCACCGCGCAATAGGTCGATTGTGGCATTTGGGTCATGCCGCTGATGTGAGTCGCGCCAAGGCCCGGCATCGCCGCCTGCAGCACCGGACCCAGCGCGCGGCGTTCGGTTTCCGACACGATATGCAGGTGGAAATTGGGATTGGAGGCTTCCAGCCGGATCGGATGGCCCGTCACTCGCGACAGCCGCGCCAGGTATGAGGCGACGCGGGCGGTGTCGGTGGCGCGTTTGTCGGCGCTGACCGAGGGGCCAAAGTTCAGGCCCACCCGCACCGGCGCTTCCCAGCGGCGTAGCGTGGCCGGTTGGCCCGATGTGGTGCGCCCGCCGGTGCCGGGGACATATTCGTCATAAAGCGCGATCTGGACAAAGGTTTCGGCCAGCATCCGGTCGGTATAGGGGGTGTCGGGGCCGCCGCCATCGGTGCGCATCAATCCGTTTGACAAAAGCGCCTGCTGCACCTGGGCATAATAGGCGCGGGCAGCCGCGCTATCGGGGGTTTCGGCGGTGACGGCGGGCTTGGGCTGGCTGGCCGGGGGCGCGGGCTGGACCGGAAGCCGGGGGGTGGGGCCGGGGGCAACGCAACCGCCCAGCCCGGCGGCCAGAGCGGCGGAAAACGCGGCGGACAGGGCCATGGCCCTAAGCCGCCGCATCGCCGCTGTGGCCCCGCGCACGGTCATCCCGTCAGACCGCGCCGCCGATGGTTGCGCCGGTGCCACTGGCCCGCGCCCGCGCGGCCGAAAGCGTATCGCGCAGCTCATGCTCCATCTTCAACAGATCAGCCTCGGCCGCCGCACGGCGCGCCTTGCCCTCATCGGCGATCGACAGGCTTTCCTCGATCGTGGCGATCAGCGAGGCATTGGCCTTTTTCACCGCCTCGATGTCAAAGACGCCGCGCTCCATCTCGGTGCGCACGATGCGGTTGGTCTCGCGCAGGTTCTCTGCGTTCGAGGTGAGAAGTTCGTTAGTCAAGTCATTCGCCTCGCGGATGGCAACCGCCGCCTCTTTGCTACGCTGAATCGTGACGGCCTGCGCGAGCTGAGTTTCCCACAAGAGCACGGTGTTGACGAGGGTAGAGTTGATCTTTGTGATCAATGACTTGTCGTTTTCTTGCACAAGGCAAATGGAGGGCAGCGATTTCATGGTCACCTGCCGCGTCAGCCGCAGATCATGAATGCGCCGCTCCAGATCATCGCGCGCGGCGCGCAGGTCGCGCAATTCCTGCGCCAGTTTCACCTGATCGGCCTCGGGTGCTGCGGCAACGGCCGCCTCTTTCGCCGGAATGTCCTTGGCGTCCACTTCGGCCAGCTTGGCCTCGCCGGCGGCGATGTAAAGCGCCAGCTCGTCATAGAAAGTCAGGGTCTTTTCATAAAGGATATCAAGGGATTTGACGTCCTTGAGCAGGGTGTGTTCATGGGTAAGAAGGTTTGCGGAGATCTTGTCGATCTGGCCCTGCACCTCTTCGAAGCGGGCGATGAACTTGGCAAAGGGCGCCGCACGGCCCATCAGCCGTTCCCACCATTTGGTCTCGCGCCGCACGTCAAGTTCCGACACGGAAAAGCCGCGCAGCGTGGTGACGATGTCGCGCAGGCTGTCGCCGGCGGGGCCCACGTCCTTGTTCTTCACGCCCGAAAGCATTTCCTGACTGATCACCTGCAATTCCGACTGTGCAGCCGAACCGAAGGCGATGATCGACTGGGTATTGGTCAGATCAAGTTCGGCCATGCGGCTGCGAATGGCGGCGGCCTGTTCGGCCTTGGCCTCGGACAGGGGCACAATGGCGGTGCCGGGTTCGGGCAGGATCACGGCGGTGACCTTTTCAACCTCGGCAAGGGCAGAGGCGGCGGCAGCTTGGATGGTTTGGGTCATGGGGAACTCACTGGCAAAAAGGGGAAATGAAAGGATCAGGTTTCATGCTTAAGCCGGTCTCGGAGGACCGAGATTTCCACGTCAAGATCGGTATGGCCACCGGCCAGAAGGGCAGTGGTGCGGCTGGCACAGGTGGTTTCCAGATCGTCCAGCAGCGCCTCGTAATTGGCGCGGGCCTGCGTGCTGCGGTTCTGGGCGTAGAGATCGGCGAATTTCACCGTCGCATCGCGCGCGCCCATCAGATAGACCGATAGGAACTTGCGCGCTGTGGTCAGATCGCCGGGGTCGGCCTCGACCGAGCGGAAAAGCTGGCGCGCGGTTTCGGCAAAGCGGGCGACGCGGGTTTCCAGCGTGCGGTCGCCCGCGCGCAGGATCGCATCCTTCATCGCGGCCAGATGGCCCTCGGCCTCGTCCACGGCACGCGCCACCCGGTCGGTCTGAAAGCTGTCAAGGCCAGTTGCGCCCTTGTCGCGCAAGGGATCAAGCCCAAAGGCCAGAAGTTGCAGCGCCAGGCCCGCACCGGCAAAGAGGCCGGGGTTCAAAAGCTCAAGCGCGGTTTCGGCTGGGTATTGTGCCAGCCCGCCCAGAAACAGCGCGGCCGCCGACAGGACACCGCCAAGGATCTTGCGCGGCAGGGCGGGGCGGCGGGCGACCTTGCGGGCGTCATACGCCTCGGCCGCGCGGACGCCTTCGCGCGTCAGCCAGCCCGCGGCCAAAAGCGTGCCGTCTGCGGCCAGCGATAGCACAAGCTGGCGCGGATCGCCCCAGAAGGCCGGAACCAGAAAGGCCAGCGCCATGAGCGCCAAAAGCCGCGCGCGGCGTTCCTGCCGCGACGGGGTGGCAGGCGAGGCGGGGGTGGGGCGGGGGGCGCGCTGTTCGGGCCGGTCCTGAGGGCCTGTTGCGGCGTGGGGCTGAATTTTCCGCCGAAACGCTGGGCCATCAGACGCCCCCGCCAAAGGCGACATAGACGACAAGCGCCAGCAACAGATAGAAAAACAGGGATCGGCGCGCGGTTGGCGACATCTCAAAAGCCCTTTGAAATCAATACTTCGGCACATCACACAGGCTGTGCCACGATGGTAAAATGCGCCGCCTTAAGCCCGAAAAGCCCCGCCATGGTGCCAGTCTTCCAAGCGGGAAATCTCCGGATTTCTTCCCCCCTGATGGGGCCGCCCTTAGCCCTTGCGCGGGCGGCTTGGCGGCTTTGGCCCGCGCGGTTCGGCGATTTTGGGCGCAGAAGGTTTGGGGGCGGCGGGTTTGGCGCTGGCCGGTTTGGAACTGGCCGGTCTTGCACTGGCCGCCTTTGGCCCGCGATTGCGGTCTGGGCCGTGGTCAGCATCCCGGTCTGATCTCTCCGCCCCCGCAAAGGGCTTGGCCGGACGATCCGAGGCCGCCTCCTCCCGACGCGGGCGCGGGGCGGTGGATTTGGGGCCGGGTTTGGCGGTGCTGAAGCTGCGCGGCGCGCGGTCGGGGGCGGCACCTACCTCGCGGCGCGGGGCGGCCCCGCTGCGCGGTTTGACCGAAAGGGCCGCGCCGCGCGGGCTGCGGGTGGTGCGGTCATCATCGTCCAACGAGGTGGCGCGTGAGGTGGTGGTGACGCGCCGCGCCAGGGATTTTGGCGCTTCGGTGATGGTCTTGCCTTTACCCGCCGCATCATCCCAAGCGCGCACCAAGGCGCGCACGCCGTCGCCGGGACGGCTGCGCCGTGCGGCCGTTGCACCGGCGCTGCGCGGCTTGCGGGCTGCCGGATCGGGGGCATCCTGCCCGCCGCCTTCGCCCAGTTGTTCGCGCAAGACCTTGGCGCGGACCTCTTCCACCTCGCCCGGCTTCAATTCGCCCAGCCGGAAGGGGCCATAACTGATGCGGATCAGCCGGTTCACCGTCAGGTTGATCGCTGCCATGGCACGGCGGATTTCGCGGTTCTTGCCCTCGCGCAGGCCGACCGTCAGCCAGGCATTGGCGCCTTGATGGCGGTCGAGGACCACGCTCATCGGCTGGAACTTCTCGCCCTCGACCGTGATGCCCTGCCGCAGGGGGTCCAGATCGGGATCGGTCGGGTTGCCGTTGACCCGCACGCGATACTTGCGCAGCCAGCCGGTTGAGGGCAGCTCCAGCCGCCGCTTCAACTCACCATCATTGGTGAGCAGCAAAAGGCCCTCGGAATTCAAATCCAGCCGCCCCACCGACATGACGCGGGGCAGTTCGTCGGGCAGGTGGTCAAACACCGTGTCGCGGCCCTTTTCGTCCGAGGCCGAGGTCACGAGCCCGTCAGGCTTGTAGTAAAGCCACAGCCGCGCCGGTTCCAGACGCGGCAGCGGGTGGCCGGAAATGGTGATGAGATCGGCATTGGTCACATTCAGCGCCGGGGAGCTGATGATCTTGCCATTCACCGTGACCTCGCCCGCCTCGATGAGCCGCTCTGCCTCGCGGCGCGAGGCGACACCCCGGCGCGACAGCACCTTGGCAATGCGCTCACCTTCGGGGGTGGGGTTTTCTTTTCCGGCCATGACGTTCATCCTTGGCGCGGGGTGGCCAGCCCCGGGGGTTTTCCACCCCCGGATCCCCGAGGATATTTGGGAACAGATGAAAGAGCAACGCGGGTTTCGGTCCTTCATGGAGATTGCGCTGGAGGAGGCGCGGGCGGCGGGCGCGCGCGGAGAGGTGCCGGTGGGGGCCTGCGTGGTCTTGGGCGGCGCGGTGCTGGCGCGGGCGGGCAACCGCACGCGCGAGCTATTCGATCCGACCGCCCATGCCGAGGTGCTGGCGATCCGGGCGGCCTGCGCGCATCTTGGGGCCGAGCGGCTGGTGGGGGCCGATCTTTATGTCACGCTGGAGCCCTGCCCTATGTGTGCGGCGGCCATTTCGGCGGCACGGGTGGGGCGGCTTTACTATGGCGCCTCGGACCCCAAGTCGGGCGGGGTGGCGGTGGGCGCGCGGGTGTTTTCCCATCCCCAGTGCCACCATGTGCCCGAGGTCTATGACGGCATCGCCGGAGCCGAGGCCGAGGCGCTGTTGCGGGCCTTCTTCGCCGAGCGGCGTTAGGGCCGGATCGGCACCAGCACCTGCGGTTCGATCACCCGAACGCCGGGCAGGCCCTTGGCCAGCACCTCGGCCGATTGTTCAAGCGCGGGGAAGGTGCGGTAGTGGCAGGGGATCACCGTCTTGAAATCGAAATAGCGTTTGGCGGCATAGGCCGCCCGGGCCATGTCCATGGTGTAATGCCCGCCTGCCGCCAGAATCCCGATGTCGGGTTTGTGCAGATCACCCATCCAGTCCATATCGGCCATGATGTCGGTATCGCCCGAGACATAGATCACATGGCCTTCGCCTGCGATCATGAACCCCACCTCGGCCCCGACAGAGCGCGGGCCATTGGGGGTGGAGATCGACGAGGAATGGCTGGCATTCACCATGGTCACCGCCGCGCCGCCAAGTTGGACCGTGCCGCCCTTGTTGAAGCCCAGCGTGTCGATGCCGTGGCTGTGCGCCAGCCAGCCCGTCAGGTCATAGATCCCGACCACGGGGATCGCCAGATCTTTGGCCAGCCCCACGGCATCGGCCAGATGGTCGCTGTGGCCGTGGGTGACAAGGATATGGGTCGCCCCGGCAATCGCCTCGGCCCGGCGGTCTGTGGGGAACATTGGGTTGCCCTCAAGCCAGGGGTCGATCAACAAGACCGCCCCTTCGATCCCGATGCGAAAGCTGGAATGGCCAAGCCAGATGATCTGCATGATCGCCCCCCAAGGGATTGCCGCGAACCGATGCCAGCAAGTCTAGCGCGATTCCGGCTTTTGCCAAAACCGAACCGCTTCCCCTTGGCACAGCGCCGCCCCGCTTGACCCGCCCCCCGGCGAAGGCCAACGCCCGCACGATGAAAGCGCAGCCGAAGCCTTGCAGCCAAAGGGGCGGGGGGCTAAACGGGGCGAAAGACTCCAAGAGGTGACCCATGTCGATCGACATTGATACCGCCCGCAAGGTGGCCAAGCTGGCCCGGATCCGGGAGGAAGAGGCGGCTTTGCCCGATCTGGCCCGCGAATTGTCGAGGATCCTTGGGTTCATGCAGCAGCTGAACGAGGTCGATGTCTCGGGCGTAGAGCCGATGGTTTCGGTCACCCCGATGCGGCTGAAACGGCGGGCCGATGTGGTGACGGATGGCAATATCCAGGCGCAGGTCCTGAAAAACGCCCCCGACGCCCGCGAGGGCTTTTTCGCCGTCCCGAAGGTTGTGGAGTAAGCCGATGACCACCCCGAACAGCTGGACCATCAAGGCCGCCCGCGCGGCGCTGCGCAAGGGCGAGATTTCGGCCGTAGATCTGACCATGTCCTGCCTGACAGCCATGGATGCGGGCGATGGGCTTAATGCCTTTGTCCACAAGACGCCCCAGATTGCGCTGGAGCAGGCCCGCGCCGCCGACGCGCGGTTGAAGGCGGGGGATGCACCCGCGATGTGCGGCATCCCCTTGGGCATCAAGGATGTGTTCTGCACCAAGGGCGTGCCGTCGCAAGCTGCCTCCAACATCCTGCGCGGCTTCAAGCCCGAATACGAATCCACCGTCACCACCAAGCTTTTCGAGGCCGGTGCGGTGATGCTGGGCAAGCTGAACATGGATGAATTCGCCATGGGCTCGTCCAATGAATCCTCGTGCTATGGTCCGGCGGTCAGCCCCTGGAAGATCGACGCGCGGCAGCTGACGGCGGGCGGATCGTCAGGGGGCTCGGCGGCGGCGGTGGCGGCGGACCTCTGCCTTGCGGCCACCGGCACCGATACCGGCGGCTCGATCCGCCAGCCTGCCGCCTTTACCGGCATCGTCGGGATCAAGCCGACCTATGGCCGCGTCTCGCGCTGGGGGGTCATCGCCTATGCCTCCTCGCTCGATCAGGCCGGGCCGATGACCAAATCGGTGCGCGATGCGGCGATCTTCCTGCAGGCCATGTCGGGCCATGACGCCAAGGATTCCACCTCAGCCGATCTGCCGGTGCCGGATTTCGAAGCCGCGCTGACCGGCGACATTCGTGGCAAAAGGATCGGCATCCCGCGCGAATGCCGTCTGGACGGCATCCCGGCCGAGATTGACGCGCTGTGGCAAAAGGGCATGGAGATGCTGCGCGATGCGGGGGCCGAGATCGTCGACATCTCGCTGCCCCACACGAAATACGCTTTGCCCGCATATTATGTCATCGCCCCTGCCGAAGCCTCATCGAACCTCGCCCGTTATGACGGGGTGCGCTATGGTCACCGCGCCAAGCTGTCTCAGGGCGATGGCATCACCGAAATGTATGAAAAGACCCGCGCCGAGGGCTTTGGCCCCGAGGTGCAGCGACGGATCATGATCGGCACCTATGTGCTGTCGGCAGGCTTTTATGACGCCTATTACAACCGCGCCCGCAAGGTGCGCGCGCTGATCAAGCGTGATTTCGAACAGGCCTTCGCCGCCGGGATCGATTGCATCCTGACGCCCACAACCCCCTCTTCGGCCTTTGGCCTTGGCGAGATGGGCAGCACCGATCCGGTCGAGATGTATCTCAACGACGTCTTCACCATCACCGTGAACCTGGCCGGCCTGCCCGGCGTCGCCGTCCCGGTCGGGCTGGATCACAAGGGGCTGCCGCTTGGCCTGCAACTGATCGGGCGACCTTGGGAAGAGGGCGATCTTCTCAATCACGCCTATGTGCTGGAGCGGGCCGCAGGCTTTGTTTCCAAGCCGGAAAAATGGTGGTAAGGGGCGGCAAAGCGTCCTCTCGTTTCAAGGCAGACAAAATGCGCGTTCCCCTGTTTTTTGCCGCCGCCCTCGGCCTTGCGGCCTGTGCCCCCGCCGTGCCGGATTCGGCCGCCGGTGTCGGGTTCAGCGATTACAACTCTTATGTGCGCAATGCCCAGACCGTCGCGCCGACAACGGCCCCGCTTGACCCGATGGGCAACGCCGCAGCGACCGCCGCGCCGACCGGTGGCTTTTCTCCCGCCGCCGCCGCCGCAGCGATTGACCGCGCCACCGGCGTTCAGCCCGCGCCCGTCATGGGTGGGGTCACCGGCGGCGTGATCGGGGCAACCACCCCTACCCCCATGGCCACCACGCTTGCCCCCGAACAGATGGCCGCCGTCACGCTTGACGCCAATGGCCAGCGCCCGCGCGGCAATGCGCCCGCAGGCATCCGTGAGGAGAGCGGCGAGATGGTGCATGCCAATCCCTCGATCTCCGATGAAAACGACTTTCAGGCCGTCAGCGCCCGCGAAACCATCGAAAGCGACAAGGCCCGGATCGAACGCAACCGCGCGCTTTACCAGGTCGACCAGCCCACTGCGCTGCCCCAACGCGCAGGCGACGTGGGCGGCGCGCCGATCGTGGCCTTCGCGCTGTCGACCAGCCACCCGGTCGGCACCCAGATGTATCGGCGCAGCAGCCTGCGGCTGCAAAACCCCGATGCCGCCTGCCGCCAGTTTGCCTCTGCCGACCGCGCGCAAGAGGCCTTCCTCGCCGCCGGTGGGCCCGAGCGTGACCGCCGCGGACTTGACCCGGACGGCGACGGCTATGCCTGCGGCTGGAACCCCGAACCCTTCCGCGCCGCCCTGCAATGACGCCCTTCCCCTCACCGAATTTCGGTGAGCGGCGGGGGGGCGTGTCGCCCTCGCTCGTGGTGATCCATTACACCGCCATATCCTGCGCCGAGGCGCGGGCGCGGCTGTGCGACCCCGCAACCGAGGTTTCGGCCCATTGGCTGATCTCCGAACAGGGCGCCGTCGAGGCCCTGGTCGATGAACGCCACCGCGCCTGGCATGCTGGGGCAGGAAGCTGGGGCGGGCTTGACGACATCAACAGCCATTCCATCGGCATCGAACTGGCCAATGACGGCAGCCAACCCTTCGCCGAACCGCAGATGGCGGCGCTTGAAGCCCTGCTTGTAGCCATCCTCGCGCGCTGGTCGATCCCGCCGCATCGGGTGATCGGCCATTCCGACATGGCCCCGGCCCGCAAGTCCGATCCGGGGCGGCATTTCGACTGGCGGCGACTGGCGCGGATGGGGCTGTCGGTCTGGCCCGAGCCGGGCGATCACCGCGCGCCCCTCGGTCCCAGCCTGACCCGCTTCGGCTATCCCGAGGGGCCGCAGGATCTGCGACTTGCCGCCTTCCGTCTGCGCTTTCGGCCTTGGGCGCAGGGCCCCGAAGACGCCATGGACCGCGCCCTCGCCCAGAACCTTGCCGAAACCTGCGCCAGCCCGCCCTGACCCGCGCCGGATCGCCATCCCGGCCCTTGGGGTTCATCTTGGCCCAAATACCCCCGCCGGAGGCTCCTCAGGCCAGACCCGGGCGCGCCGGGGGGCATCGGGGGCATCTCGGCCCGGCTTTGGCCTTGCGGTGCGGCCGCTTTCACCCTATCTGCGACAGCGCGCGGAGGGCTGGATGACCGCGGGCCGCTTTGGTTCGAGGAAAGTCCGGACTCCATGAAGGAAGGGTGCCGGGTAACGCCCGGCGGGGGCAACCCCAGGGAAAGCGCCACAGAAAAGAAACCGCCCCGCCTGCGGGGTAAGGGTGAAACGGTGGGGTAAGAGCCCACCGCGGCCCTGGCAACAGGGACGGCACGGCAAGCCCCACCCGGAGCAATGCCGAATAGGGGCCTTGCGTGGAAAGGTCTGACCACATGCCCTCGGGCGGTCAGAGACCTCCACAGGGACACTTCAGCCCAAAGGCCCGGGTTGGCAGCTTGACCGCCCCGGTAACGGGTGCGGCAGAGGAATGGTCATCCAGGGGGTGACGGCGCAAGCCGGGATCCCCGGACAGAATCCGGCTTACAGGCTCTCCGCGCAATTTACCCAAGCCGTGAAATGTCGTGGTGATTTGGCGCGAAATGGTGGATAGTTTTCGTCAAATCCCTTTTCATCTTGCGCGTTTCAAACATGGCCGATCTCCTCTCACCCGCCCAGAAGGCCGCCGAAAAGGTGATCGTGGCCTGCATGCGCGATGAGGCGCTTTTCGTGGTGGAATGGATCGCCCATCATCTGGCCGCCGGATTTGACCGCATCATCGTCTATACCAATGACTGTTCGGATGGCACCGACCGGCTCTTGGACGCCATGGCGGGCTTTCTGCCGGTCGAGCATTACGACAATCCCGGCCCCTATCTGGCAGGCACCATCCAGAAACAGGCGCTGGAAAGGGCCTTCCAACTGCCGCAGGTGCGGCAGGCGGCCTGGGTTCTTCACATTGACGCCGATGAATACCTCAACATCGAGCTTGGCGCGCGCCGGGTCGACGATCTGATCGCGCTCTATCCCGGTGTGGATGCCATCGCCATCCAGTGGCGCCATTTCGGCAACGCCGGTGTGGCAAGCTGGCAGGGCGGGTCGGTGGTGGAAACATTCACGCGCTGCGAACGCGATGTGCCGGTGCCGGGGGCGGCGGCGCAGGTCGGGTTCAAGACCCTCTTTCGCCCGCAGCGGTTCAAGATGATGGGCGTGCATAGCCCGAAACTGCCGTGGAAAAAGCGGGTGCCGGTGGTGGTCAACACCGCCGGTGTGCCGATGCCGGTCGATGCGCTGATGTCCAAGCGCAAATCGGGCTACCCGGTCGAGGCGGCGCAATGCACCTGGGCCAATGCCAGCTTGCATCACTACCATGTCAAATCCGACGATCTGCATCTGTTGAAACACGCCCGCGGCGATGCCAACGGCGCAAGAACAAGAAGCGGGTGATCGGATCGGACTTTTACCGTCTGGTCGACCGCAACGAGGTGGACAGCAAATCGCTTGTCCGCTTCCGCGCGCAGGTCACCCCGATCGAGACGCAGATTCGCGGCCTGCCGCAGATCGCGGCGCTGGAAGCGGCGGCGATGGCATGGTTTCAGGCCCGCTTTCAGGATGCGGCCGCAGCGGCCGAGCGGGCCGAGCGGGAAGAGATCGCGCTTGACTGGCTGCGCGCCCAACTGGCCGATCTGCGCCAATCTGCAGGCCCGGCCGCCTTTGAATCGGCGGCAGCGGCGTGGTTCCAGCAGCTTTTGCTTGAGCTGGATGAGGTGGATGCCCCCGTCGATTCCCCCGCCGATGAGCCCGACGCCCACGCTTCGGGCGGCGGGGACGAAGAGGCCGCGCGCTCGGTCGCCTGAGCCTGTGCTTTTGCTGTTGACTCTGCCCCGCCCACGGGTAAAAGGCGGGCTTCAAGGTTTTACCGGGGAAATCGCGATTTTCCCGATGCAGGAGAGACGACTATGGCCAAACCGGCGACGATCAAGATCCGTCTGAACTCGACGGCTGGCACCGGGCACTTCTATGTGACCAAGAAGAACGCGCGCACCATGGCCGAAAAGATGGTCGTGAAGAAATATGACCCCGTCAAGCGCGAGCATGTCGAATACAAGGAAGGCAAGATCAAGTAAGATCTGCCAGCCAAATCTGATGCAAAGGCCGTCCGTCTGGGCGGCCTTTTGGTTTGGCGGCCACCCTTGGGGCCAAGGCGCATGGTGCGTAAGCCATAGCTTAGACCGCGACGCTTGTACTAAGCCCGTGCAAGGCGCCCAATCGGGCCCAGCGACCCGGAGGCCATCTTGGAACGTAGTCACTATGAAGAGCATAACGTCGCCCGGATTGGCTGGCTGCGCGCGGCGGTGCTGGGGGCCAATGACGGCATCGTGTCGACCGCTTCGCTGATCGTCGGCGTGGCGGTGGCTTCGGGGCGGGCCGAGGTGCTGGTGGCGGGCATCGCAGGCTTGGCCGTAGGTGCGCTCAGCATGGCGGCGGGCGAATATGTCTCGGTCTCCAGCCAGTCCGATACCGAAAAGGCCGACACCGCGCGTGAACAGGCCGAGCTTGACGCCGACCCCGCTGAAGAGCTGCGCGCGCTGGCCCGCATTTATGAGGACCGGGGTTTGGAGCCAGCCCTAGCCTTCCAGGTGGCCACCGCCCTGCACGCCCATGACCCGCTGGCCGCCCATCTGCGCAACGAGTTGGGCTTTTCCGAGCACGGCGAGGCAAAGCCCTTGGTCGCCGCAGGCGCATCGGCGCTGACCTTTGCGGTGGGGACGGCCCTGCCGCTTGCGGTGGCAGCCTTGGCTCCCGAGGCGCAAATCACGCTTTGGGTCACAACGCTGTCGCTGTTATTTCTCGCCCTTCTGGGGGCCAACGGTGCCAAGGCGGGCGGCGCGCCCGTGCTGCGCGCGGTGGCGCGGGTCACCTTCTGGGGGGCTGTCGCCATGGCGGTAACGGCGGGTGTCGGAGCGCTGTTTGGCGCGGTGGTCTAGGCCCGCCACCCCCGCAAAGCAAAAGGCCGGGGTTTCCCCCGGCCTTGGTTTTTCGACCTCAGCCTGCGCTTATTCGCGGTTGCCCAGGAACTGCAGCAGGAACATGAACATGTTGAGGAAGTTCATGTAAAGGTTCAGCGCCCCCATGATGGCTGACTTGCCCAGCCACTCCTGATCGCCATGCACGGCATGTTCGATATAGGTGTTCTTGATATTCTGGGTGTCAAACGCGGTCAGACCGGCAAAGATCAGCACGCCGATCACCGAGATCGCAAAGGCCATGGCCGAAGAGGCCAGGAAGATGTTGACGATCGAGGCGACGATCAGGCCGATCAGACCCATCAGCAGGAAGGTGCCCATTCCCGACAGGTCTTTCTTCGTGGTGTAGCCATAAAGCGACAGGCCCGCGAAGGCGATAGCGGTGACCAGAAAGGTCTGCGCAATCGACGTGCCGGTGTAGACGGCAAAGATGAAGCTGATCGACAGGCCCATCACGGCGGCGAACACATAGAAGAACAGCTGTGCAGCCGCATAGGACAGACGGTTGATCATCGCGCTGAAGGCAAAGACCATGATAAGGGGCGCAAACATCACCAACCATTTGACCGGGGTCGCGAAGATCGCAGCCAGCATTGTCTCATTCGTGCCGACAGCCCAGGCGACGCCGCCGGTCAGCACCATCGCCACGGACATCAGCCCGTAGACCTTTGTCATATGGGCGCGAAGGCCCTCGTCGATCTGGGCCGCCTGGGCAACGCCCACGGTCCGGGTCGTATCATACTGTGCCATGTGTAAGCCTCCGATGTTTCTGGCAACGGGCGCATGAGGGTCCCATGCGCCGCCTTATGCCCAGAATATCGGAACTCACTTTGGCGTTTTCAAGGATTTCATCTGCAAATCGGATGCAGAAAATATCGAATTCTCCGCCTCAGCCGCGCCAGCTGACGGGCACGTCCCAGAACGGGCGGTCTGCCTCGGCCAGTGCGGCCTTTTCGGACAAGCCGATATCGGCCAGACGGGCCGCATCCAGACCGCGCAGCGCCTGACGCTGGCGATGGGCGGCAAGGCCAAGGCGAAGGGTTTCAACCAGACGGTCGAGGCTGCTCTGCATCTCGACATGACGGATCGTCATCGTAGAGGTGGCGACAGAGGCAAACATGGTCTTTCCTTTCAGGGTCATGAACAGCGGTGATCCTGCGGGCCAATCCCATCAGGACACTTGATTGTTCTACCCGAATCGATGACATTCTGAAAACGAATGATATTGAAATCTGGAATCAGGATTTGTGATATGATCCGCAATCTCGACCTGACCTCGCTGCGCTCTTTCGTGGCGATTGCCGATGCGGGCGGTGTCACCCGCGCCGCCGGTTTCCTGAACCTGACACAATCGGCGGTGTCGATGCAGATCAAGCGGTTGGAAGAGGTTCTGGGCTGCGACGTCCTTGACCGCTCGTCGCGCAAAGTGGGGCTGACGGCCGAGGGCGAGCAGCTTTTGGGCTATGCCCGCAAGATGCTGGCGCTGAATGACGAGGCGTTTCACCGCCTGACCACCGATGTGCATGAGGGCGAGATCGTGCTGGGCGTGCCGCATGACATTGTCTATCCCGCGATCCCCCAGGTGCTGCGCCGCTTTGCCAAGGATTACCCCCGCATGAAGGTGACGCTGCTGTCGTCCTTCACCCGAGTCCTCAAGGCGCAGTTTGCGCGCGGCGAATGTGATGTGATCCTGACCACCGAGGCGGGGGTTGACCCGGAAGGCGAAACGATCGCCGAATTGCCGCTCGTCTGGGTGGGCGCGCCGCAAGGGGCGGCGTGGAAAAGCCGGCCCTTGCGGCTGGCCTATGAGCATAACTGCATCTTCCGCCAGGGCGTGCAGGCGGCCTTGGACCGCGCCGGCATCCCGTGGGAAATGGCGGTGGAAAGCGACAGCACCCGCACGGTCGAGGCCTCTGTCTCGGCCGATCTGGCGGTGCATACCGTGCTGGCCGGGTCAGAACCGCCCTATGTCGAACGCATCAATCATGGCGGGGCACTGCCGGATCTGTCGACCATGAAGGTCAATCTCTACGTCGCCCAGCCCGCCCATTCCCCCGCCATCCAGGTCCTCGCCGAAATGATCCGCCGCGCCTATGCCCAGGGCAAGGGCCGCGCCGTGGTGCAGGAACGCGAGTTGAAACTGGTTCAGTCCTGAACCTGAATCACGATCTTTCCGGTGGATTTGCGCGCGCTCAACAGTTCCAGCGCCTGCGGCAACTGGTCAAAGGGCAGGGTATGGCTGATATGGGGGCGCAAGCCCCCTTCGGCATACCAGCCCAGCAGGGTTGCCAGACTACCGGTCAGAACCTCGGGCGCGAATTTCAGATAGCCGCCCCAGTAAAGGCCCATCACCGATAGGTTCTTGACCAGCAACAGGTTGGCCGCCACCTGCGGCACCTGCCCACTGGCAAAGCCGATGGCCAAAAGCCGACCTTCAGGTCGGCAGGCCGAAAGGGCGGCGTCAAAGCCCGGGCCGCCCACCGCGTCATAAACCACATCCACCCCGCCCAGGGCCTTGAAGGCTGCCTTCAGATCGGGCGCGTCGCTGTCGATGACCTCATCCGCCCCAGCGGCGCGGGCAATCGCCAGCTTGTCGGCCCCGCGCGCCGAGGCCGCCACCCGCGCGCCCATCCGCTTGCCGATCTCGACCGCCGTCAGCCCGACACCGCCCGAGGCGCCCAGCACCAACAAGGTTTCCCCCGGTTGCAGCCGCGCCTTGTGATCGAGCGCGAGATGCGACGTGCCATGGGCGATGGGAAAGGCCGCCGCCTCGGCAAAGCGCATGGCATCGGGGATGGCCACCACGCGGTTTGCAGGCGCAATCGCCGCTTCGGCCAGCGCGCCATGGTCCAGAAAGGCCAGCACCCGGGTACCGGGGGCAGGGCCACTGACGCCGGGTCCCAGGGCTTCGACCACGCCCGACACTTCCATGCCCGGTGTATAGGGCAGGGGGGGCTTTTCCTGATACTTGCCCTCACGCATCAAGAGATCGGCAAAGTTCAGCGCCGCCGCTGCGACCCTCAGCCGCAACGCGCCTGGCCCCGGCTCTGGCTGGTCGATCTCTTGCAACGCGAAGGCGCCGCCAAGCTGGTCAAGTCGCCAGGATTTCATCGGATGCTGCCCCTCATGCCGCCGCCCTTGCATCAATACGGGGGCAAATGAGGGCGTCAAGCGGTTGTTTCTTTGTGTTTTGCAAAGAAACTGTGGCATAATCTTTGCAAAACGCAATGCAAAACGAAAAACATCCCTGACGCGAATCTATCAAATTGCATGACTCTTTAGCGCGAATGAAGGGGCCCCTGTCTCCAAAGTTCTTCAACTGTATAATTGGACATATCCAAAAGGACAGGTTTTCCGACCGGTTTGGTCTGGCACGCGAAAAAACATGGTTAACGCGCTGGCGCTGCATTATTGGCGTAAAATTTGCTTATAACTTGGTGCCGGGGCATGGCCAGTCGGCGCTGCACAAAGGGAAGATAAAGAATGAAACATCCTGTTGATGCCCATGTGGGCAAGCGCATCCGCCACCGTCGCTGGATGATCGCGATGACCCAACAGCAACTGGCCGACAAGGTGGGCATCAAGTTTCAGCAGATCCAGAAATATGAAACCGGCATGAACCGGGTCTCGGCCTCGCGGCTTTGGGATATTGCCGATGCGCTGGGCGTCACCATCGCCTTTTTCTTCGAAGGTCTGGCCGAGGGCGACGTGCCAAAGGCACCGGGGGCCGATCTGATGGCCGACAAAGAGGCGCTGGAACTGGTGCGGTCCTATTACGCCATTCCCGAGGCGCAGCGCCGCCGCCTCTTCGATCTGGCCCGCGTGCTGTCCGACGCCGCCTGAGCCGATCTGCAACTTGACCACAAGCCCCCGTGCCGCTAGCCCGGCAGCGGGGGCTTTGCTTTTCGGGGGACGGCATGGGCAAGATCGCAGAGGCTGAGGCGGCGGAACTTGTGGTCACGGCGCATGCCCTGGCCGATGCGGCGCGGGCGGCCACGCTTCTGCATTTCCGCAAGGACGGGCTGACGGCGGAAACCAAGGAGGCGGAACGCTTTGATCCGGTGACCGTGGCCGACCGGCTGTCGGAAGAGCGGATGCGCGAGATCCTTGCCACCCGCCGCCCGCAGGATGCGATCCTGGGCGAGGAATATGGCCACAAGCCCGGCACCAGCGGCCTGACCTGGGTGCTGGACCCGATCGACGGCACGCGCAGCTATCTGTGCGGCACGCCGACCTGGGGGGTGCTGGTGGCGGTTGGCGATGCGGATGGGCCGGTCTATGGCATCATCGACCAACCCTATATCGGTGAGCGCTTTGAGGGCGGTCTGGGCCGGGCCGAGGTGAACGGCCAGATGGGCCGGGCGCTCTTGCGCACGCGCCCGCCCCGGGCGCTGGCCGAGGCCATCGTGATGACCACCTTTCCCGAGGTCGGTACCCCCGAAGAGGGCGCCGCCTTTCGCCGGGTGGCCGGCCGGGCGAAACTTGTCCGCTATGGCACCGATTGCTATGCCTATGCGCTGATCGCGGCGGGCCAGATCGATCTGGTGATCGAGGCGGGCTTGCATGCCTATGACGTCCAGGCCCCGATTGCGGTGATCGAGGCGGCGGGCGGCATCGTGACCGACTGGCAGGGCCGCCCGGCCCATCAGGGCGGGCAGATCCTGGCCGCCGCCAACCGCGCAATCCATGCCGAGGCTTTGGCCTTGCTGAATGCCTAACTCATCGTGCACGCTGCGCGCTTCTCTTCGTCGCCCAGTGCATGTGATAGCGCATGTGATCGTCCTTGTGACGTCGTGCCTGTGCCCGGCGGTGACTTATGGATATTTAAGCCACGTTGAAGGGCTTGGCGGCAGGTTTTGCGGCAGCTAGGATGATGAGGCTGGCTCAGAGTCCTTCCCCCTTCTGTCGCGCCCGTGGTTCCGATCCGCCGAAGGGGTGGGCAAGAAAGGGAACCACCATGCCTGATATCCTGATCCGCCAGGCCGAGGCGGTTGTCACCATGAACTGTACGCGCGAAGAGATTGCCGGGGGCGATGTGCTGATCCGGGGCGGGGTGATTGCCGCCGTGGGGCGGGCGCTGCAGGCACCGGGGGCCGAAGTGCTGGAGGCCAAGGGCTGTGTGGTGACGCCGGGTTTGGTGAACACGCATCACCACCTTTATCAGACGCTGACCCGGGCGGTGGCGGGGGGGCAGGATGCGTTGTTGTTTGGCTGGCTGAAAACGCTGTATCCGATCTGGGCCGGGTTCGGGCCCGAAGAGATGTTTGTCAGCGCGCAGTTGGGTCTGGCAGAGCTGGCCCTGTCGGGCTGCACGCTGACCTCGGATCATCTCTATCTGTTTCCCAATGGCGCGCGGCTGGATGACACCATTGCCGCCGCCCGCGAGGTGGGCTTGCGCTTTCACCCCACGCGCGGCGCGATGAGCATCGGGGTCAGCGATGGCGGTCTGCCGCCCGACAGTCTGGTCGAGCGCGAGGCGGCCATCCTGGAAGATTGCATCCGGGTCGTCGATGCCCATCACGACGCGGCCGAGGGCGCGATGGTGCGGGTGGGTCTCGCCCCCTGTTCGCCCTTTTCGGTCAGCCGCGAGTTGATGCGCGATGCCGCGCTTCTGGCGCGTGACAAGGGGGTGATGCTGCACACCCATCTGGCCGAGAACGACGAGGACATCGTCTATTCCCTAGCCAAGTTCGGCTGCCGTCCGGGCCAATATGCCGAGGATCTGGGCTGGACGGGTGCAGATGTCTGGCATGCCCATTGCGTCAAGCTGGACGGGCAGGAGATTGATCTTTTCGCCCGCTCCGGTACCGGGGTGGCGCATTGCCCCTGTTCGAATTGCCGACTTGGGTCGGGCGTCGCCCCGGTGCGGGCCATGCGCGATGCGGGGGTGCAGGTGGGGCTTGGGGTGGATGGCTCGGCCAGCAATGACGCGGGCAATCTGGTGCTGGAGGCGCGGCAGTCGATGCTCTTGCAGCGCGTGACCCAGGGGGCCGATGCGATGTCTGCCCGCGAGGCGCTGGAGATTGCCACGCTGGGCGGCGCGCAGGTTCTGGGCCGGCACGATTGCGGCGTGATCGCACCGGGCAAGCGGGCCGATCTGGCGATCTGGGATGTCTCGGGGATCGAGGCGGCGGGCTCATGGGATCTGGTGGCGAGCCTCGTCCTGTGCGGGCCGACCCGTGCGCGCGATCTTTTCGTCGAGGGGCGGCAGGTGGTGCGGGGCGGTCAGATGGTGACGATTGATCTGCCCCATGTGATCGAACGGCAGAACCGTCTGGCACGGCAGCTCGCCGGGTAGGGGCTGGCGGGATCAGGGATGGCGGGGCAGGGCGCGGCTTAGCCGGGCGTGATATGCACTTCAAAAAGCTCGCGGAACAGCGCATCGCGCGCCGCACGCGCCGGGGCGCTTTGAGGATCATCCGCGAGATTGGGGATATAGCCCGACAAAGCCAGTTCGGCCAGGCCATGCACCCGTGTCCAGCAGGCCAGCACCTGCGCCAACGCGCCGGAATGGGCCAGCGGCGCGCCCCCCTGAACCGCCGCAACTGCCGCCGCCAGATGCAGAAAGGCCGCATCTGCCGCCTGTCTCAAGCCGCTCTCGGGCGCAGGCGGGGCGGGCCGGCCAAAGACCAGCCGGAACAGGCCCGGGTGGCTGAGGGCAAAGTCGAGATAGCCCATGCCCGACCCCAGAAGCCGCTCATAGGGTGTCTGCAACCCGGCCGCCTGCCGCGCCTCCATGCAGGCCAGAAGGCGGTGAAACCCCCGTTCCGCCAGCGCCTCGATCATGCCGGCCGTATCGCCGAAATGATGGGCCGGGGCGCTGTGGCTGACGCCCACCCGCGCGGCCACCCTCCGCAGGGAAAACCCTGCCAGACCGCCTTCGGTCAGCTCGGCCTCACCGGCATCGAGAATCGCGCGGCGCAGGTCGCCGTGGTGATAGCTTGAGGCTTTCGCAGGCCGGGTCATGGATCAACATTCGATATTCATTGAGAAAATCATAACTTGACAGCGTCAAGATTGCAAGACACCCTTCATCTTGCCAGTGGAAAGATTTGTTAACGAGTAATTGGGAATACACGCACATGTCTGCGGACACCTTGTTCACGATTGCCAATCCACTGGCACTTTTGGGCTGGTTTGCGCTGGCTGTTGCCCCGCTGGCCCCCCGCTTGATTGATCTGTTCGCCGGCTGGTTCCTGCCAGCCCTGCTGTCGCTTGGCTATGCCGTTGTGATGCTGGTGCATTTCGCCGATGCGCCCGGCGGCTTTCAGTCGCTGGCCGACGTGCAGGCGCTTTTCACCGATGCCGATGTGGCACTGGCGGGCTGGGTGCATTACCTGGCCTTTGACCTGTTCATCGGGGCCTGGATCCTGCGCGACGCCCGGCGCGAGGGTTTGGCCCATTGGGCCGTGATGCCGATCCTGCCCTTCGTCTTTCTGTTCTGCCCCGCGGGCTTTGTGGCCTATGTGGCGCTGAAAC
>VGDH01000044.1 GCA_016869835.1 Alphaproteobacteria bacterium | reverse complement strand
CCCTCTTTGACGCACTGATCGGGGCGGACACGCTGCCCACCCGCAAGCCCGATCCTGCGCCCTATCTGGCTGCGGTCAGCCGGGCCGGGGGGGCGGTGGCCCGCTCGATGCTGATCGGAGACACCGAGACAGATCGGAAAACCGGGCTTGCCGTGGGGGTGCCGGTGGCCCTTGTCACCTTCGGCCCCGAAGGCCGCGCGATCGAACGGCTGGAGCCCGAGGCGCTTTTGCACCACTACGACGACCTGCCAGCTTTGGCCGCGCGGCTTATCGCATGAAAAAGGGCCCCGAGGGGCCCGTTCCATCGTGCCGGTGCGGGGATCAGCCCCAGACAGCCTGGCGCGCGATACGGTCGGCGTCACGGGGGAATATCCCGAGGTCCAGCGCCTCGGCATGGCTGAGCCCGGCAATCTCGGCACGCAGGCGGCGGTAGGTGGCCTGTTTGGCGGCCATGCGGCGCAGGCGGGCGATCAGGGTTTTCATGCTTTTTCCTTTCATCGTGCGACCGGGCGGCCCGAATGGCCAGCCCCTTCTTCGCATGTGCAGCATATGGCCTGCGCCGTTAGCGATAACAACCGGGATAAACAGGCTATCCGCCATGCGCCTGGTGCATGGCAAAGGGCGCCCGAAGGCGCCCTGCAAAATTCTGGCTCAGAATTTTGGCCGATTTCTGGAAAGAAATCGGGTTACAGCAGTTTCCCCATCGCCACGGCCGTATCGGCCATGCGGTTGGAAAAGCCCCATTCGTTGTCATACCAGGCCAGGACCGAGCAGAAGGTGCCGTCCATCACCGTGGTCTGATCCATGTGGAAGACCGACGAATGGGGGTCATGGTTGAAATCGCACGACACGTTCTGCCATTCGGTATAGCCAAGGATACCCTTCAGCGGGCCATTGGCGGCGTTGCGGATCACGGCGTTGATCTCATCCGCCGTCGTGGCGCGGGAGGCGATGAATTTGAAATCAACCACTGAGACGTTGGGCGTGGGCACGCGCATCGCATAGCCATCCAGCTTGCCCGCAAGCTCGGGCAGGACCTTGCCCACGGTGCGCGCAGCGCCGGTCGATGTGGGGATCACCGACAGGGCCGCGGCGCGGGCGCGGTAGAGGTCCTTGTGCATGGTGTCGAGCGTCGGCTGGTCGCCGGTATAGCTGTGCACCGTGGTCATCATGCCCTTCTCGATGCCGATGGCATCGTTCAGCACCTTGGCCACCGGGCTCAGGCAGTTCGTCGTGCAAGAGGCGTTGGACACCACGATGTCCTGCGCCGTCAGCAGGTGGTGGTTCACGCCATAGACGATGGTCTTGTCCGCGCCTTCGCCAGGGGCCGAGATCAAGACGCGCTTGGAGCCGTTTTCAAGATGCGGCAGGCATTTTTCCTTGGTCGTGAAGATGCCGGTGCATTCCAGCACGATATCGACATCCCCCCAGGGCAGATCGGCGGGGTTCTTCAATGCTGTCACCCGCATCGGCCCGCGGTCGACATCGATCCAGTCTTCGCCCGTGGTGACCGTGGCAGGGAACCGGCCATGCACCGAATCAAACCGCAAGAGATGGGCGTTGGTTTCCACCGGCCCCAGGTCATTGATGGCGATCACCTGAATATCGGTGCGGCCGGATTCGATGATGGCGCGCAGGATGTTGCGGCCGATGCGACCGAACCCGTTGATGGCAACCTTGACGGCCATGATCTTCCCTCCTTCGGGGTGCGACCCGTGCTGAATTCGTTAGCGCTAACATCGCCAAATCGCGCGAAAGATCAAGCCGGATTACATCCCTCGGCCGATTTCGGCGGAAAAGCGGGCAGGGCGCCTAGCGCCAGAACGACACCAGCGCGATCAGGTCGATCATCTTGCGGGCCAGAAACAGCAAGGCCGACCCGCCGTTCAGGGCAAGGTCGACCAGAACGACCAGGGCGATCACCCCGGCCAGAACGAAAGCGATGCGGTTGGTCAACGCCCCTCCGGTTCAGCCCAGAAGCCGCCCCATCGCAGCAGCCACATCGGCCATACGGCAGGAAAAGCCCCATTCGTTATCATACCAGGCCAGCACACGAACGGTGCGACCGCCGACCACTTTGGTCTGATCGGGGGCGAAAATGCAAGATTGAGGCGTATGGTTGAAGTCGATCGAGACTTTGGGTTCGGGGTCATAGGCCAGGACCGCGCTCATCTTGCCAAGGGAGGCTTCGCGGATGATCTCGTTCACCTCCTCAACCGTGACAGACTTGCCCGCCACAAAGGTCAGATCGACCGCCGAGACATTGGGGGTGGGCACGCGGATGGCCGAACCGTCAAGCTTGCCCGCGAGTTCGGGCAGCACTTCGCCAATCGCCTTGCCGGCGCCGGTCGAGGTGGGGATCATCGCCATGGCGGCGGCGCGGGCGCGGTAAAGGTCCTTGTGGCGACGGTCCAGCGTCGGCTGGTCGCCCGTGTAGGAGTGGATTGTGGTCATGACGCCCGATTCGATGCCGATGGCGTCGTTCAGCACCTTGGCCAAGGGCGCAAGGCAGTTCGTCGTGCACGAGGCGTTCGACACCACCAGATGCTCGGGCAGAAGGCTGCGGTGGTTTACGCCGTAGACCACCGTCAGATCGGCGCGCTTGGCGGGGGCCGAGACAAGAACCCGTTTGGCACCGCGCGAAAGATGCACCGCTGCCTTGTCGCGGTCGTTGAATTTTCCGGTGCATTCCAGAACGATATCAACACCTTCCCAGTCCAGCTCTTCCGGGTTGTAGGAGGACATCACGCGGATCGGACCACGGCCGAGATCAAGCGTATTGCCCTCCACCTTCACCGTGCCAGGAAAGCGGCCGTGGACGGAGTCGTACTTTAGAAGGTGGGCGTTGGTTTCAATCGGACCGGTGGCGTTCATCGCCACCACCTGCACGTCATTCCTGCCCGATTCCGCGATATGGGCCAGCGTGCAGCGCCCGATACGTCCGAAACCGTTGATGCCGATGGTGATGGTCATGCGCGTGATCCTGTCCAACAAGAAATGCCCCTGACGCGCTATAGCGCAGGCGCGCCGGTGCAAAAAGCGCAAAAATGACCGTTTTTCAGAGTGTTATCGCAAACATTTGGCGTTCGCGCTAACAAGTCACAGGCATTGCCTTTGTCCCGGCGCGGGGTAAGACTGGCAAGGCGCCGAGACGGCCATCAGGCCCGCGCGCAGGGAAGGGAATTGGGATGAGCGGACTTCTGGCGCTTCTGGATGATGTGGCGGCGATCGCCAAGGTGGCGGCGGCAAGTGTCGATGATATCGCTGCGGCGGCCACCAAGGCCGGGGCCAAGGCTGCGGGCGTGGTGATTGATGACGCTGCGGTGACGCCGAAATATGTGCATGGCTTTTCGGCGGATCGGGAATTGCCGATCATCTGGCGTATCGCGCTTGGTTCGGTGAAGAACAAGCTGGTGGTGCTTTTGCCCGCGCTGATGGCGTTGAACTACCTGTTGCCGGCGGCGATCACACCCTTGCTGATGCTGGGCGGGGCCTATTTGTGTTTTGAAGGCGCCGAGAAGGTGTTTCACAGCCTGTTTCCCCATGCAGATCATGCGGTTGAGCGTGATATCGACACGGCGGACCCGGCGCATCTGGAAGAAGAAAAGATCACCGGGGCCATCAAGACCGATTTCATTCTGTCGGCCGAGATCATGACGATTGCGCTGGCCACTGTGGAAAGCCCGAGTTTGTGGATGCAGGCCGTCACACTGGCGGTGGTGGGGGTGCTGATTACGGCGGCGGTCTACGGGGCGGTGGCCCTGATCGTGAAGATGGATGACATCGGGCTGCATATGGCGGCCAACCGCAAGACCGCGCCCGCGCGGGCCTTTGGGCGTGGGCTGGTGGTGGCGATGCCCAGGCTGATGGCCTTTTTGTCCATTGTCGGCACGGCAGCGATGCTGTGGGTGGGGGGCTCGATCGTGCTGCATGGGTTGGAGGTCACGCATCTCTGGGCCTGGCCCTATGAGACGATCCACCATATCGCCGAAGCCGCGGCCCATGCCGTGCCAGCCGCCCAAGGCTTTGTGATGTGGGCTGTGCAGGCGGGGATTGACGGGGTTTTCGGCCTGGTCCTTGGCATCTTGCTGATCCCGGTGGCGACGCGGGTGATCGGGCCTTTGTGGGTGGCAGTGACGGGCAAGGAAAAGGCCGCGCACTAAGCGCGGCCTGAATGAAATCTGTGTCAGATTTCGGTCCGGAGTTTTGCAAAACTCCGAAGGGGCGCTGCTTAGAGCAGCGCCTTGACCTTTTCGACCGTGGCTTCGGCGGTGATGCCGAATTCCTTATACAGCCGGTCGTAGGGGGCCGAGGCCCCGAAAGACGACATCCCGACGAAGTCCGCCTTGCCGTCGCGGCCCCGCTCGCCCAAAAGCCAGCGGTCCCAGCCCATGCGCACGCCGGCCTCAATCGCCACGCGCACCGGCCCTGCGGGCAGAACCTTCTTGCGGTAGGCGTCGTCCTGCTGGGCAAAGAGCTCCATCGAGGGCATCGAAACCACACGGGTGCCGATGCCCATGCCTTCCAGCGCCTCGCGGGCGGCAAGCGCGATTTCCACCTCGGAGCCCGTCGCCATAAGGATGACCTGACGTTTGCCCGTTGCTTCAGCCAGCACATAGGCGCCCTTGGCAGAGAGGTTGGTGTTGGTGTGGGTATTGCGCACGGGGGCAAGGTTCTGGCGCGAAAGCGCCATGACCGAAGGGGTGGATTTCTGGGAAAACGCCAGTTCCCAGCACTCGGCCACTTCCACAAGGTCCGCCGGGCGGAACACTAGCGTGTTCGGGGTCGAGCGCGAAATGGCAAGATGTTCAACGGGCTGGTGGGTCGGGCCATCTTCGCCCAGACCGATGCTATCATGAGTCATGACATAAACCACCGGCAGGCCCATCAGCGCCGAAAGCCGCATGGAGGGGCGGGCATAGTCGGTGAAGGCCATGAAGGTGCCTGAATAGGGCCGCACGCCGCCATGCAGCGCCATGCCGTTCATCGCCGCCGCCATGCCATGTTCGCGGATTCCCCAGTACATATAGCGGCCGCCGGGGGTTTCCGTGTTGAACACGCCCAGATCGGCGGTCTTGGTGTTGTTCGAGCCGGTCAGGTCGGCCGAGCCGCCAAAGGTTTCCGGCATGATCGGGTTGATCGCCGCCAGCACCTTTTCCGAGGCCGAACGGGTGGCGAGTTTCGCCGGGGACTCAACGGCGGCCTTTTTCACCGCGCGCACGGCGGCGGGCAGTTTCGCCGGGGCTTCATCGCTGAAAATCCGGACGAGTTCGGCCTGCTTGGCCGCTGAAAGAGCCGCCACGCGGGCTTTCCACTCGGCATGGGCCTTGGCGCCGCGCGCACCCATGGCTTCCCATTCGGCCTTGATCTTGGCGGGCACCTCGAAGGGGCCGCCCGCCCAGCCATAGGCGTCTTTTGCTGCCTGCAATTGCGCCTTGTCGGTCAGCGCGCCGTGGCCTTTGGAGGTGTCTTGGGCTGCATGGCCATAGGCGATATGGGTCTTGCAGGCGATCATGGTGGGGCGGTCGGACTTTTTCGCCGCTGTCAGGGCGCGGTCGATGTCCTCGGGGTCATGGCCGTCGCAAGCCAGCACGTTCCAGCAAGAGGCCGCAAAGCGCGCCTTCTGATCCGTGGCGTCCGACAGGGACACCTTGCCGTCAATGGTGATGCCATTGTCATCCCACAGAACGATCAGCTTGTTCAGCTTGTGCTTGCCCGCGATGCCGATGGCCTCTTGGGAAACGCCTTCCATCAGGCAGCCGTCACCAGCGATGACCCAGGTGTAATGGTCCTGGATCTTGGCGCCCCAGCGGGCGCGCAGATGCGCTTCGGCCATGGCAAAGCCCACCGAATTGGCAATACCCTGGCCCAAGGGGCCGGTGGTGGTTTCCACGCCCGCCACATGGCCGTATTCCGGGTGGCCTGCGGTGATGGCCCCCCACTGGCGGAAGTTCTTGATCTCGTCCAGCGTCACATCCTCATAGCCCGTCAGGTAGAGAAGCGAATAGATCAGCATCGAGCCATGGCCTGCCGACAGGATGAAACGGTCGCGGTCAGGCCAACGGGGGGCCTTGGGATCGAACTTGAGGTGACGTTCAAACAGCACGGTTGCCACATCGGCCATGCCCATCGGCATGCCGGAATGGCCGGAATTCGCGGCTGCGACGGCGTCCAGCGTCAGGGTGCGGATGGCGGCGGCGCGCATCCAGTGGTCGGGGTGGCGGGCGCGGAGGGTCTCGATATCCAAGGCGGCAGTCCTGTTGGCTGGTTGCGGGCTTTGGGGGTGCATAGCAGCATGGGCGGCAAGATCAAGCGCGGCCCGCAAGGCTTTGGCGGGAAACACAAGACCGCAGCGGGCCAAGCGGCTATGATCTGGCTTGACGCCAGCCTTGCGATTCGCAACGCTGGCGGCGTAAAGGCCAAGGACCAACCCTCTGCGACCGACAAATGGCCGGTCCGGGGCACAGAACCAAGAAAGGGCGCGGCATCTGATGCAGGACATCCTCGAGCTGGAGCGGCGGATCACAGCCGCAATCGAGCGGATCACCTATGGGGTGGAACGGCTGTCCGGTGCGGCGGTGCCCGCCGGCGCCCCGGGGCCTGCGCTGTCTAGCGAGGGTGAGGCGGCCGCACGGATTGCCCATCTGACCGAGGCCTTGGACGAAGAGCGCATGACCAATGCGCAGCTGAATGAACGGCTGCGGGTGTTGCGCGAAAAGGCCGGGCAGGGCAGTGATGAGGCCGTCGCCGATCTGGAGGCCAAGCTTGCCGCGCAGGGCGAGGAAATTGCCACGCTGCGCCGCGTTCTGGCCGAGGCCTGTCGCGAGATTGCCTTTTTGCGCGCCGCGCGCAGCGCCGAGGCCGAGGAACTGGCCGAGATCGTTACCGCGCTTGATCCGCTTGTTGCCGCTGCCGCCTCGGAGGCCCCCCATGCCTGATATCGACATCACCATCGGCGGCCGCAGCTTTCAGGTCACTTGCCAGACAGGCGAAGAGCATTTCCTGCGGGCGGCGGCCGCCATGCTTGACAGCGAGGCGCAACCCTTGGTTGCGTCAACGGGGCGGTTGCCCGAGGCGCGGATGCTGTTGATGTCGGGGCTGATGCTGGCCGACAAGGCAGCGGCGATCGCGGATGAAAACCGTCAACTGAAGGCCAGACTGGCCGATATGGAGGGCCGTCCGGCGCCCGAGCGCGAAAAGCTTGAGGTGCCGGTGATCCCGCCGCAGGTGGCCGAGACGCTGGCCGAACTTGCCGCCCGCGCCGAGGCCTTGGCCGACAAGCTTGAAGAAAGCCGCCTCTAGGGGGCGCTGCGGAAAGATCCGGCGGTGGATTTCTGGCCATGGGGAAGGATGCGACGTTCTTTCCCCCTTGTTCTTGATCGAAAATCTTGGCCATGAGGGGGGGGGTGTCCCCCTGTTCGGTGAGCCTTAAAGATGTTGAAGATCCACCTCGCCACCCTTTGCCTTTCTGTGGTGGCCTTGCCCAGCCTTGCCGATGCTCCGTTGAACTGGGAAAGCGATGGCAGCCGGGTGCAGACGGTGATCTATGCCTGCGATAGCGCCATGGATGAGCTTTCGGTGGCCTATTTCACCGCCCCCGATGCCACGAGCTTTGCCGCCGTGCAGATTGGCGGTGTGGTACATGCCATGGTTCAGCACAGCGCAGGCTCGGGCGTGCGCTATGCCGATGTTAATGAAGAGACCGGCTATCGGCTGCACAGCGAGGGTGATCTTAAGCTGTTGTCCAAGCTGGAACCGGACCACAGCACCGAGGAACAGCTTTTGGCCGAATGCCGGGCGTTGGAGCAATAACGATGAAAACAGGGGGCCAGCGGGGCCCCCTTTTCTGTCACTGCCACTCGTCGAGCACGTCGTACACTCCTCGTGGGATGTCCGAGGCGGCGACGAAGTCCCCGAGGAGGGGGTTAGCCCTTGTTCGCCTCGCGGATGCGGTCGGCCGCCTCTTTGGAATAGCTGATGCCGTTCTGGTCAAAAAGCGCGTCCAGCTCGCCCGAGAGCGTCATTTCGGTGACGATATCGCAGCCGCCGACAAATTCGCCTTTGACGTAAAGCTGCGGGATGGTCGGCCAATCGGAGAAGTCCTTGATCCCCTGGCGGATTTCGGCATCGGCCAGCACGTTCACATCGGCAAATTCAACGCCCATGTAGTTCAGGACGCCCGCGACGCGAGAGGAGAAGCCGCATTGCGGCATCATCTTGGTGCCCTTCATGTACAGCACCACGTCGTTCTTGGTGATGGTTTCGCGGATCTGGTCTGCGGCGGTCATGGTCAGGTTTCCTTGAATAGGGGCATCGGCTGCGGCGATGCCATTCTTGCTTTGACGGGATCAGTCCGGCGCGCGGGTGGTCAGCGCGAGCGCATGGAGCGCGCCATTGGGGCCGTCCATCTTGCCCTTCAGGCTGGCATAGACCGCGCGTTGCTGTTGCACACGGTTCATGCCCTTGAAGCTTTCGTCCACCACTTCGGCCGCAAAATGCTGGCCGTCATCGCCCTGCACGGAAATGCGGGCCTTGGGGAAGGCGGCGCGGATCAAGGCTTCGATATCCTTGGCTTCGATGGGCATGGGCGGGTTCCTTTCGGCTCTGACCCCAGATGTAAGCCCGGGGCCGCGCAGGGGCAAGAGGGCGGTTAGGGCCGCCCGCCTGCCCATTCGGCGCGCCGCATGCCAAAAAGGCAGAGGTCCACCGCGCGGCCAAGGGCAGGGCGCCACCAATGGGCGCGCTGGGTGCCTTCCAGCCGATAGCCGAGTTTTGCGTAAAGATGGCAGGCGCGCGGGTTTTCGGCGCTGGCATCCATCCAGACGCGGGCTGCACCAAGGCTGGAAAACGCGTGATCTGTCAGGGCTTTGACGAATTCTACGCCGCGCCCGCCGCCGGTTTTTGCCAGCGCAAGGCGGCGCAGTTCCACCCGGCCGGTGGGGTGGCCGATCTCGCAAAAGAGGGCAAAGCCTGCGGGGAGGGCGTTTTCTTCCCAGATGTAAAGCCGTGCCGTCGGGTCGCTGAGGTAGTCTGCCAGCGCCGCCTCATCCTCATCGGTGATGAAGGGGGCATTCGCCGGGTCTTGCGCAAGCGCGCGGATGAAGGGGAAATCGGCGGGCGTGGCGGGGCGCAAGTTATTGGGGCCCAAGTTATTGGGGCCCAAGTTATCGGGGCGCAACGTCATGGCGTCCATTCCTTGGCCAGAAGGCCGTAAAGATAGCAATCGGCCCAGTCGCCTGCGGGGCGCTGCCAGCATTCGCGGATATTGCCTTCGCGGGTGAAACCGAAGTTTTCATAAAGCCGGATAGCGCGGGCATTGTCGGCGGTGACGTCAAAGCCGATGCGGTGGGCGCCCAAGGGGCCAAAGACATGGGTCAGCAGCGCGCGGAAGAAGGGTGTACCTTGGCCGGGCGGGCAGGCGATGGCCGAAAGCCCCATGACGCGGGGCACCCATGTCATCAGGACGGCAAAGCCGGGCGGCTGGCCTTGGGGTTCCCAAAGGAAGGCGAGACCGGCGTCTATGGCCTCTTCGATCTCGCCATCCTCGGGCGGCTCGATCCAGCACGCGTTTTCTGGCGCGCGCCACAGGGCGTCGATAAGGGGCAGGTCCGAAGGCCGGGCCTGCCGCAGCATCAGGCGACCGCCTTGGCAAAGGCCCCGCGATAAAGCGCCGAAAGGTCGGAGAGGGGCGCGTTGTCGGTGCCAAGGGTGACGGTCGTGCCGCCAAAGCGGCCAACCTCTGCCAGCGCGACGCCTGCGGCTTTGGCAGCCTCTTGCAGGGTGCCAAGGTTCGCGGCGGGTAGGGCGACAAGGTAGCGGGCCTGATCTTCCCCAAAAAGCGTGGCGATATCGGCAGTGTCGAGTGTCACACCCAAGCCTGCCGCTTCGGCCATTTCAAAGGCGGCAAGCGCAAGGCCGCCATCGCCAAGGTCGGTGCAGGCGCGGAAGGACTTGCGGTTGGCGCGGATGAAATCACCGTTCAGTTTCTCGGCGGCGAGGTCCACATGCGGGGCATCGCCTGCCTCAATCCCGAAAGCCTCGGCCAGAAGGGCGGATTGGCCAAGGTGGCCTTTGGTCGAGCCAATGACGACGGCGAGGTCGCCTGCAACCGGGCGGCCTGCGATCAGATGGTCAAGGCTGGCAAGGATGCCGACCGCGCCGATGGTGGGGGTGGGCAGAATGGCCGAGCCATCGGTTTCATTATAAAGCGAGACGTTGCCCGACACGATGGGCATATCAAGCGCCGCCACAGCTGCGCCGATGCCTTTGATGGCGCCGACGAATTGCCCCATGATTTCAGGCTTTTCAGGGTTACCGAAGTTGAGGTTGTCGGTCGTCGCCAAGGGCGTCGCGCCGACGGCGGTCAGGTTGCGGTAGGCTTCCGCCACGGCCTGCTTGCCGCCCTCAAACGGGTTCGCCTTGACATAGCGGGGGGTCACGTCGGACGTGAAGGCCAGCGCCTTGCCCGTGCCATGCACCCGCACCACGCCGGCACCTGCGCCCGGCGCGATGACGGTGTCAGCGCCGACTTGGCTGTCATATTGCTCATAGACCCAGGCCTTGTGGGCATAGCTGGGCGAACCGATCAGGGCGCGCAGGGCGGAAATTGGCGCAATTTCCGGAACCGCGCCCAAGGGCGCGGGGGCAGGGGTTTCCACCCAGGGGCGGTCATATTCCGGCGCGCTGGAGGAAAGCTTTGACAAGGGCAGATCGGCCTTTACCTCATTGCCATGCAGGATCAGGAAGCGGTCCTCGGGGATGGTCTCACCGACGATGGCGAAATCGAGATCCCATTTGACAAAGATCGCGCGGGCGACGTCCTCAAGTTCCGGTTTCAGGACCATGAGCATGCGTTCCTGCGATTCCGAGAGCATCATATCATAGGCGGTCATGTTGGCTTCGCGCTGCGGCACGTCGTCAAGTTGCAGCTTGATGCCAAGACCGCCCTTGTCGCCCATCTCGACCGCTGAACAGGTCAGCCCGGCCGCGCCCATGTCTTGAATGGAAATCACGGCGCCCGACGCCATCAGCTCAAGGCAGGCTTCCAGCAGCCGCTTTTCGGTGAAGGGGTCGCCGACCTGCACGGTGGGGCGCTTTTCCTCGATCGTGTCGTCAAATTCGGCGGATGCCATGGTGGCACCGCCAACCCCATCGCGCCCCGTCTTGGCGCCAAGGTAAACCACCGGCATGCCGACGCCGCTTGCGACCGAATAGAAGATCTTGTCCGCATCGGCGAGGCCCGCGGCAAAGGCGTTCACGAGGCAGTTGCCGTTATAGCTGCGGTGAAAGCGCACCTCACCGCCCACGGTCGGCACGCCAAAGGGATTGCCATATCCGCCGATGCCTTCCACCACGCCCTTGACGAGATGCGCGGTTTTCGGATGCGAGGGCAGGCCGAACGACAGCGAATTCATCGCCGCGATGGGCCGCGCGCCCATGGTGAACACGTCGCGCAGGATGCCGCCGACGCCGGTCGCCGCGCCCTGGTGGGGTTCGATATAGGAGGGATGGTTGTGGCTCTCCATCTTGAAGATGATCGCCTGCCCGTCGCCGATATCGACGACACCCGCATTCTCACCGGGGCCGCAGATCACCTGCGGGCCGGTGGTGGGAAGGGTGCGCAGCCATTTCTTCGAGGATTTGTAGGAACAATGTTCGTTCCACATCGCCGAGAAGATGCCGAGTTCGGTGAAGGAGGGCATGCGGCCAAGGATGCCCAGAAGCCGCTCCCACTCATCCGGCTTGATCCCGTGCTTGGCGACGAGGTCCGGGGTGATTTCGGGTTCCGACATGGCAGTCTCCCTATGGCAGCGGCGTTTGGCCAGCCCTTTAGGGCAAGGGGCGGGAAAGGGAAAGGGCAAAGGCCGGGAAGAAACGCAGATCTTGGCTGTCCGTTGCGCGGTTTTCGGCCCCCAGACGCGTTGATAACAAAAAAGATGAAAAATTTTTTGCGCCATGTCGAAATGGCCGCGGGTGGCACGTCCTTGGCGTATCGAAACCCTGAAACCTGAAAGGAATGAGTATGGTGTTAACTGTGACCCCGCTTTACGCGCTGGCCTTGGGCCTGATTTTTCTGATCCTGTTCATGCGCGTCAGCTCTGTGCGCTCTGACGCGAAGATCTCCTACGGCGATGGCGGCAATACGCTCTTGCTGCAGCGCATGCGCCAGCACGGCAATTTCATCGAATGGGTGCCCTTTGTCCTGATCCTGATGATTCTGGCCGAAGGCATGGGGGCGCCGGCGCTTTACATCCACATCTCGGGCGTTCCGCTTGTGGTGGGGCGGATTGCCCATCCCGTTGGCCTGAAGCCTGACAATGCCGGTCACCCGCTGCGCTATGTCGGCAATGGAACCAATATGCTTGCCACCGCCAATGCAATGGTCTGCATTGCCGTCAACCTGTTCAACCCGTAACCTTTGATCCCAAGGACATTTTCCATGCAATACATGCTTTTGATCTATTCTGACCCTGCCCGTGAACCGGGCTATGGCACGCCTGAATTCGAGGCCATGATGAAAGGCTTTTTCGAGCTGAACGAGGTGATGAAGGCCGATGGCACCCTGCGCGGCGGTGAAGGCTTGCAGGGGGTCGAGCGGCGACATCGGTCCGCGTCAAGGGCGGCAAGGTGGAAACCATGGATGGACCCTTTGCCGAAACGCGCGAACATCTGGGGGGCTATTACATTGTCGATGTGCCCAATCTGGATGCCGCGCTGCGCTATGCCGCCATGGTGCCTTCGGCCCAGTTCGGGACAATCGAGGTTCGCCCCTTGATGGATTACAACCCCACCGGTCAGCAGGGCTGACGGGGGATGAAGGCTCCAGCCGCCTCACAGGCCCAAACCATCGCCCAGCTTGTGCAGGAGGTGATGGCGCAGGACCGCAGGCGGCTGTTGTCTGCGCTGACGGTGCGATTGCGCAACTTTGATCTGGCCGAGGAGGTGCTGCAAGAGGCCGCCATCTCGGCCATTTCGCATTGGACGCGGTCGGGTCCGCCTGCCTCGCCCGAGGGCTGGCTTTTGCGGGTGGCCTTGCGCCAGGCGATTGATGCCTATCGCCGCGAAGGCACCGCCAGCCGCAACAAGGCCGCGATGGAAGTCTTGATGCGCGAGGAGGCGGAGGTACCGGAGAGCGGTGTTATTCCGGATGAACGGCTCAGGCTGATCTTCACCTGTTGTCACCCGGCGCTGGAGCCGAAAACCCGGGTGGCGTTGACCTTGCGCACCCTTTGCGGGTTGAGCACGGCGCAGGTGGCGGCGGTCTATCTCGATGCCGAGCCGACCATGGGGCAGCGGTTAAGCCGCGCCCGCGCCAAGATCACCGCGGCGGGCATCCCTTTTGTCGTGCCGGGGCCGGAGGATTGGGCAGAGCGGCTGAACTCGGTTCTGGCCGTGATCTATCTGGTTTTTACCGCCGGATACACCGCCGGGGCAGCGGTGGGGCATGACCTGTGCGAAGAGGCGATTTTCCTTGCCCGTCTTGTCAACGCGCTGCGTCCCGGCGAGGCCGAGGTGGAGGGCTGTCTGGCCTTGTTGCTGCTGACCCATGGCCGGTCGCGGGCACGGGTGGATGCCACCGGTTGCACCGTGCCACCTTCACGGCAAGACCAGGGCCTGTGGGATCAGTCGGCCTTGGCCGAGGGGCGGCAGGTGCTTGAGATGGCCATGGCCCGGGGCAGTCCGGGGCCGTTTCAGATCAAGGCTGCGATTGCCGCGTGTCAGGCGCGGCCAAAAGGTCCGGATTGGCCGCAGATCGCGGCCCTTTACCGCGCGCTCTTGCGGTGGGAGCCCAGTGCGCCTGTGGCGCTCGCGCAGGCCGTGGCGCGCATGGAATGTGGCGAGGTTGCTGCGGCCCTTGCCGAGATTGAAACGCTGGGGAAAATCCTCTCTGACTATCAACCCTTCCACGCCGCCCGGGCCGAGGCCCTGCGGCGGCTGGGGCGTGTGGATGAGGCCGCTTTGGCCTATGACCGGGCGCTTGCCTTGGCAAGCCTGCCGGAGGACCGTGCCTTTCTGGCCCGCGCGCGCGCCAGCTTGTCCGGCCCGTGAGCAAAAAAAAAGACCGGGCTGACGCCCGGCCTAGTCCAACAGGGAGGTGAGACGGCAAGAGTTGCCTCGATTGTCATCTCGCCGGGATTTCTATGCTTAGGGCTTGGGCAACTCAAGTACAATCATGCTGCAAATGCAGCATTGCCGATATGCGTTTGGCGCATGGCTTTGTCGCAACCAAAGGGCGCAATGCCGCATTTACGCGCTAGCCTACTGAATATGCACAAGAAAACGCCAAATCTGGTTCGGCGTCTCAGAAGGCGCAGGGTCAGGTCTGCTGACGCTTGCGGTAGTTGAAGATCTCTTCGGTGACAAACTCGCGGAAGGCGGCGACGCGTTTGGAATGGCGCAGCTCTTCGGGATAGGCGAGGAACACTGGCACTTCGCTGCTTTCGGTTTCGGGCAGGACGCGCACGAGGTTGGGGAAATCCTCGGTGATGTAATCGGGCAGCACCCCGATCCCGAGATGGTTCAGCACGCCTTGCAATACGCCAAAGTAGTTGTTGACGGTAAAGGTCGAGGGGATGTCATGGCTCATCAGCTCGGCCACCAGCATGGCCCCGGCCGAGACCTGGGCGGTGCCTGCGTGCTGGCAGATCAGCCGGTGCTGGTTGAAATCTTCCATCGTCAGCGGCGTGCCATGTTCAGCCAGATATTCCGGCGTCGCGTAAAGCCGCATCTTGATGTTCATCAGCCGCTTGCGGATCAGATCGGCTTGGCTGGGCTCTTTCATGCGGATGGCCACATCGGCCTCACGCATCGGCAGGTCCAGCACGCGCTCTTCCAGCATCAGGTCGATCTTCAGGCTGGGATACTGCTTGAACAGCGTCGGCAGGCGCGGGGCGAGCCAGAGTGTGCCGAACCCGGTGGTGGTGGTGACGCGCAATTCACCGAACACCTCGTCCTCGCTGTCGCGGATGCGGGCCGAGGTGGCGTCCAGCCGTTTGACCATGGCCTGGGTCGCGTCGAACAGAAGTTCGCCCTGTTCGGTCAGGATCAGGCCGCGGGCGTGGCGATGAAAGAGGGTGACGTTGAGCGACTCTTCCAGCGCGCGGATCTGGCGGCTGACGGCCGATTGCGACAGGTGAAGCACCTCACCCGCATGGGTCAGGCTGCCCTTTTCGGCCACCGAATGAAAGATGCGCAGCTTGTCCCAGTCCATCATGTTTCCCTGCTGATCGGCCAATCGTTACCATAGAGGCCCCGATGTAGGTATCGGAACTTGGCTGTAAATGGCCCGTTTTGCAGAAAATTCCCCGGCTCTGTCGTTTTTTGCACGGTTTTTGCCAAAGCTGGGACGGGCCAGCGGATTTCGGCGCGCGATCCCGGGGCGCCTGGTCTTGGCGTGGCCTCGTCGCGAACCAGAGGCCGAGGCCGGGGCTGGCACTTCCGATCTTTCAACTGCCGCCGGGCCCCCCTATGATTGGACGCAGGTTTTTGTTCGGCCCTTCTGGCAGGGCAAAAGGCAGGGGGGCGTCATGGCAGTTGGCATCTTTGATTCGGGGCTTGGGGGCTTGACGGTTCTGGATGCGGTGGCGCGGCGGCTTCCCGATGTGCCCTTTGTCTATCTGGGTGACAATGCCCATGCGCCCTATGGGGTGCGCACCCATGACGACATCTTCAACCTGACCTGTGCGGCCACCGAACGGCTGTGGGCCGAGGGCTGCGATCTGGTCATCCTGGCCTGCAACACGGCGTCCGCAGCGGCCTTGAAGCGGATGCAGGAAACCTGGGTGCCTGCGGACAAGCGGGTGCTGGGGGTGTTTGTTCCCCTGATCGAGGCCCTGACCGAACGGCAATGGGGCGACAATTCCCCCCCGCGTGAGGTGGATGTGAAACATGTGGCGCTTTTTGCCACACCGGCCACGGTGGCCAGCCGCGCCTTTCAGCGCGAGTTGGCCTTTCGCGCCATTGGGGTGGATGTCGAGGCGCAGCCCTGCGCGGGGGTGGTCGATGCCATCGAGCTGGGCGACGAGATTCTGGCCGAGGCGCTGGTGCGCTCTCATGTCGAAAGCCTGAAGCGCCGGATGCCCCATCCGCAGGCAGCAATCCTGGGCTGCACGCATTACCCCCTGATGCAAAAAGCGTTTCAGGAGGCGCTGGGCCCCGAGGTCAAGGTTTACAGCCAAGCCAATCTGGTGGCTGAAAGCCTTGCCGATTACCTGACCCGGCGGCCCGAGTTTCTGGGGGCAGGCAAGGTTGCGAAATTCCTCACGACCGGCGATCCGGCTTATGTCTCGTCCAAGGCGACCCAATTCCTTCGCCGGTCAGTGGTGTTCGAGGCGGCATGAGCGGGGCCGATTACCTCGTCTATGACGTTTTCACCAACCGCGCCTTTGGCGGCAATCAGTTGGCGGTCTTTCCCGATGCGCGCGGCTTGCCCGAGCACCAGTTGCAGGCCATCACCCGCGAGTTCAACTTTTCCGAAGTGACCTTCGTCTATCCGCCTGAAAACCCTGCCCATAGCGCGCGGGTCCGGATCTTTACGCCGACGCGCGAGGTGCCCTTTGCCGGGCATCCGACCATCGGCACAGCGATTGCGCTTCATGATCTGGGGCATGGGGGCGATCTGGTGCTGGAACTCGGCGTTGGGCCGATCCCCTGCCATGTGGGGCCGGGGGGAGCGGCGTTTACCACCCCGGTTCCGCTTGAGATCATCGCCCAGCCGGCACCCGGATTGGTTGCCGAGGCGCTTGGCATGCCGGACGCGGCCCTTCGGACGGATCGCCACGCGCCGGTGCAGGCGTCGCTGGGGCTGGCCTTTGTGTTTGTGGAATTGGCCGACCGGGCCGCGCTTGCCACCGCGCAGCCCGTGATCGAGGCCTGCCGCCGGGGCGCGGCGCTGTATCCGGCGGGGCTTGATTTCGCGATCTTTGCCTATGTTCGGGCCGGTGAGGCGGTTGAGGCGCGGATGTTCGCGCCCTTGGACAACATGCCCGAGGACCCGGCGACCGGCAGCGCATCCGCCACTTTGGCGGCCTATCTGGCGCAGCTTCCGGGCGGGCCGCAGCGGCTTGAGATTTCCCAAGGCGTGGATATGGGGCGGCCGTCGCAGATCGGCGCATCCGTAGGGCCGGGCGGGGTGACGGTGCGGGGCCAAGCGGTCAAGACCATGGCGGGGCGGCTTTTTCTGCATGGGGAGCAGGATGCAAGGTCTTGAGGATTGGAAGGCCGCACGGCGGACCGCGCTGTTGGCCGAGGATGGCTGGCTCAATCTGACCGATCGGGTCGAGATCGGCTTGGGCGAACAGCGGGTGGGGCGGGGGCCGGACAATGATCTGGTGCTGTCGGTTGGTCCCGAGCATCTGGGCGTGCTGACGCTGACCGATGGGCGGACGCGCTTTGTCACGCCGGGCGGGGTGTCGCAAGAGTTTGTGCTTGCACCGGGCGGCTTTCCGCAATTGCGGGTGCCGCCGCTTTTGCTGGAAATTCATACGGTTGATGGGGTTCCCGCGCTTCTGGTGCGCGATCTGACCGCGCCGCGACGCGCAGACCTGCGCTATTTTGTCGAAAACCCCGCCTTTGTCATACGTGCCGCCTGGGAAGCCCTTGCCACCCCCGATACCGCCCGGATCGGCCAGCGGGGCGGGGCTGACATGAATGTGACCGTAACCCATGTCGCCCGGTTTCGCCATGAAGGGCATCAGGTGGCGCTGGTGCCGACGCATTGGAAGGCGGGCCAGCCGATGTTTGCGTTTCGCGATGCCACCTCGGGGCGGGAAACCTATGGTGCCGCGCGCTTTCTGATGGGCGAGGATATGAACGACGGCGGCATCACGCTGGATTTCAACCGCGCCTTTACCCCGCCTTGCGCCTTTACGCCCTTTGCCATCTGCCCGCTTCCGCCGCGCCAGAACGTGCTGCCCTTTGCCGTGACGGCAGGCGAAACCTGGGGCTAGGGCGTCGGGGAGTTTGAAACGGCAAAGCGCGCCGTCTTGCCGCGAAATCTGCCCGGTTTGTGCCGATCCTTGCCGCAGTTTCGCCATGCCCATCCATCAAGGAAAGGTTAACGGGGCCGCCGCATGCGGCCTTTGGTGTTTTGTTCGGGGCTGTTCGCCCCAGTTGGCATGGGTAAACGATGGCAGGGACGACAAGCACGACCGACGTGGCGATGATCAATCTGGTCATGCTGGCCGCAGATGGCAGTGGCGGGGTCTGGCAGGACCCGGTCCAGCTGGTACCTCATGGCATGAACGGCGATCCCGAAGGGTTTGTCGCCCGCATCCGCGAGGGGCTTCCCCTGGTCAACAACCTGCGGGTCTTGTTCAACGAACACAGCTTCAATGCTGATGGCTCGCTGCATCCGCAGATGGAACGGTTTCTCAAGGCCGCTGTTGCGCAGGGCTTTGATCTGACCATCACCTATGGCGGCGGGGATGCCCAGAACATCGGCATCGGCACCGAGCGCTGGCCGCATCTGACCAATGCCGAGGCGGTGCGGGCGCTGAACGAGAACCTTGCGGATGTTTCGGGCGCCTGGGGCCGCATGCTGGCCTGGATGGACGCGAACCCCGGCGTGGCGGCAGGTGTCTGGGGCTGGGAGCTGATGAACGAAAGTGCGGCCTACCGGCACTCGGTGCGCTTCAATAGCACTGAGGACGGTCTGTCGCAGACCGATTTCGTCCGGCTTTATGCCGATCACGCCATTCAGTTGGCCCGCCAGATCGGAGCCGCAGCCGAGGGCAATATCCTGGTGGGTGGCTGGGGCTATAACGGCGACTTCCTGACGCTGGCCAATACCCACATCGACGGGCAAACGGCGATCGACTACCTGCGCGCCGGTGTGGGCGATGCTCTGGTCTGGTCGGCGCATCTTTATCCCGGCTGGATGGGCGCGAACGAGGTGACCACCCCGGCCACCCTGATTGCGCGTCTGGAACAGATCTATGCCCCCGTGGCAGCGGATCGGGTGGTGATCACCGAAATCAATGCCGATGGTCAGGTAAACAACCCCTCGCAACCCCAAGGCTTTGATGATCTTTTTGCTGCCGCCTATGAGTGGTTTGCAGTGCGTGGCATGGGCTTTGGCTGGTATCCGGGGGTGCAAAGCGGGGCCTCGCATCTGATCTATCTGGAAAGCGATGGCACCGACACCTACCGCAACCAGCATTCGCTGGGCCATGCCCTGAACGCTTTTTCGCTGGGCCAGTCTCCGGCCTCCGAGGCGGTGGGCGAGGTGGTGACAGTTAACCTGGTCAGCGCGCGGCTGCGCAATCAGGCCTATGAGATTGCCGCAGGCGAGGCGCTGTTTGATGCGGTCTCGCAGGCCGGATTTGCCTTTGGCTTTGGTGGCAATCATACGCTGCGCGGCACGACGGGCAGCAATGATTTCCTCTATGGCGGGCAGGGCAATGACATGCTGTCGGGCTATGGGGCCGATGATTTCCTTTATGGCCAGCATGGCAATGACCTGCTCTTGGGCAGTTCCGGCAAGGATCAGCTCTTTGGCGGCTGGGGCAATGACACGCTCGATGGCGGATCAGGTCAGGATTACATGGCCGGGGGGCGCCACAATGACACCTACATCGTCACCAGCAGCCTTGACAGCGTGATCGAACATCAAGGCGAGGGCAGCGATCTGGTGCAGACCACGCTGGCTACCTATCGGCTTGGCGCGCATGTCGAACACCTGACCTATACCGGCAGCGCGGCCTTCACCGGTACCGGCACTTCTGCGGCCAACCGCATCACCGGGGGCGATCTTGCCGATGTGCTGTCTGGCCTTGCGGGCAATGACACGCTGATCGGCGGGGCGGGCAATGACCGGCTTCTGGGCGGCACGGGGGGCGGATGTGCTGAACGGTGGCAGCGGGCGCGACATGGCCTCCTATCAAGCGGCCAGCGCCGGGGTGCGCGCCGATCTGACGCGGGTGATGACCGGCACCACCATGGGCAAGGCTTCGGGCGACAGTTTCCTGTCCATCGAAAACCTCGCGGGATCGAATTTCAACGACTGGCTGGCAGGCGATGCGCTGGCCAATGTGATCTGGGGCCACTCTGGGGCTGACACGCTGATCGGGCGGGCGGGCAATGACCATCTGTTCGGCGGAGCGGGGGCGGATCGTTTCGTGTTTCAACTCAATTATGACAGTGACCGTGTCCGCGACTTTCAGGACAACGTCGATACGTTGATATTCGGCAGCTTTTCCGCGGTTATAAGCGTGACGACCGCCTTGTCTCATGCCCGGCAATCAGGGGCCCATGTGGTCTTTAACTTTGGCGCGGGCGATGTGCTTGTGGTCGAGAACATCACGCTTGCGGCCCTGCGCGACGACATCTCGATCCTCTAGACGGTAAACCCGCGTTTTGCCCCCTTGCATGGCGGGGCGGTTCGCACCAAAGAGGGGCGAACCAGCCAAAGGGGGATCGCATGACCCATCGCATCGCAATCTTGGGCGCTTCGGGCTATACGGGGGCGGAGCTTGTGCGCCTGATCGCCACGCACCCGGCCATGAAGATCGTCGCGCTTTCGGCTGATCGCAAGGCCGGGATGAGCATGGATCAGGTTTTTCCCTTCCTGCGACATCTGGACCTGCCCAAGCTGTTCAAGATCGACGAGATCGACTTTTCGCAGGTGGATCTGTGCTTTTGCGCGCTGCCCCATGCCACCACGCAAGAGGTGGTTGCCCGTCTGCCGCGCAACCTGAAGATCGTCGATCTCTCTGCTGATTTTCGTCTGCGCGATCCGGCGGAATATGAGAAATGGTATGGCGCGCCGCATGCGGCCGTCGATCTGCAGGCCGAGGCGGTTTATGGGCTGACCGAGTTCTACCGCGCCGCCATCACCAAGGGGCGGCTGATTGCCGGTACCGGCTGCAATGCGGCAACCGGGCAATATGCGCTGCGCCCGCTGATTTCGGCCGGCGTGATCGACCTTGACGATATCCTGATCGACCTCAAGGCGGGGGTGTCGGGGGCGGGGCGGTCGTTGAAGGAGAACCTTCTGCATGCCGAGCTTTCGGGTGGCACCCATACCTATATGGCCGGCGGCAAGCACCGCCATCTGGGCGAGTTCGACCAGGAGTTCTCGGCGCTTGCCGGGCGTCCGGTTCAGGTGCAGTTCACGCCGCATCTTCTGCCGATGAACCGGGGGATCCTGGCGACGGTCTATGTCAGGGGCGACGCGAAACAGGTGCATGAGACGCTGGCCGCCGCCTATGTGGGCGAGCCCTTCCTGAAGGTCTTGCCCTTTGGCGGCCTGCCCTCGACCCGCGATATTGCGGGATCGAACTTTTGCCATCTGGGCGTAATCGGCGACCGGATCGCGGGACGGGCGGTGGTGGTTGCGGTGCTGGACAATCTGACCAAGGGGTCGTCGGGGCAGGCGATCCAGAACGCCAACCTAATGCTGGGGATTGACGAGACCACGGGGCTGATGCTTGCGCCAGTGTTTCCCTGACGTCCCGGACCGCGCTTTCGGCGCGACCGGCTGCCGCAGCAGTTGATTGAGGTCAAGGCAAGCCCCATGTTCTATAGGCATGCCTTTGGCAAATGGCAGGAGAGACAGACGCGATGGACGCCACCGCAAAACCCGGTTTCCGGGGTATGAAGGGCCTGAAGAAACAGCGCCGCATCCAGGTGATCGTGCTGGCCTTTGTCGCCCTGACGATCGCCACGGCTTTGATCGGCTATGCCATGCGCGACGGGATCAACTTCTTCCGCTCGCCCACACAGGTGCTGGAAGAGCCCCCTGCACCCGGTGAGGTCTTTCGCATCGGCGGTCTGGTCGAGGTGGGCAGCATCATCCGCGGCCAAAGCGAAACCGTGTCTTTCCGTGTGACCGACAGCAACGCCACGGTGCCTGTCACCTTTACCGGTATCCTGCCTGACCTTTTCGAAGAGGGGCAGGGCATGGTCGGCACTGGCCAGATGCAGGACGGTGTCTTTGTCGCAAGCGAGATCCTTGCCAAGCATGACGAGACCTATATGCCGCAAGAGGTAATCGACAGCCTCAAGGCGCAAGGCATCTATAAAGAACCCGTCAAGGAACACGCCCCTGCTGGCGCCTGCTCCCCAGATCCCTGCAATAGGCCCGATGCGCAGCACCCTTGGGCGCGCGCCGCTGTGACCGGGCCTTAACCGCCTTTGCCGATCCTGACCCTCGCACAAGCGAAACTTGGGGTTTGGCATGAAAACGGTCAGGGAATTGGCGGCAGAGATTGTCGCGCGTGAAGGGGGCTTCGTCGATGATCCCGATGATCCGGGCGGGACGACGAACCGCGGCGTGACCATTCACACCCTGCGCCGCCTGGGGATCGACATCACCGGTGACGGGCGGGTCGATGTGGCGGATGTGCGCCGGCTCAGCCGGGAGCGGGCCATTGAGATCTATATCGACCATTACTTCCGCCGCCCCGCCATCGGGGCCTTGCCCGAGGTGCTGCAGCCTTCGGTTTTTGACATGTATGTCAACGCTGGCGCCAATGCCGTGAAGATCCTCCAGCGGCTGGTCAGCCAGATGGGCTTTGCCTGCCGCGATGACGGGGTGATCGGGCCGCACACCATACGCGCCGTGCAGCGCGCCTATGAGGCGGCCCCGGCCCATATCGCCGATGCCTATGGCATTGCCCGGCGCAACTACCATTACGCGCTGGGCGATGCCCGCCCCGCCAGCCGCAAGTTCGCCCGCCGTCGAGATGGCGGCAAGGGGGGCTGGATCACCCGGGCCGAGGAATTCATCTCGCCGCGCTATCATCTGAGTGAGGCCGAACATCGCGCCCGGGTGGCCGCATGGGCATGATGAAACAGCGTCTGGGCGGTCCGGCCGCCATTGCCTCGCTTGGCACCGCCGCCAAGGGGGTGGCCGAGGTGCTGACACCGTCGGCCACGCGCCGGATGGAACTGTCTGCCGAAGCGCAGATGGCGGCGCTTTCGCAGCTGGGGCACGAATATCAGATGCCAACGCTTGGTTGGTTTGACCGCATGGTCAACGGCCTGAACCAATTGCCCCGGCCCTGTCTTGCCTTTGGCACCATTGGCCTTTTCATCTATGCCATGATCGACCCGACGGCCTTTGCCGCCCGGATGGTTGGCCTGAACGCGGTGCCCGAACCGCTTTGGTGGCTTTTGGGGGCGGTGGTGGCCTTTTACTTCGGCGCGCGTGAGACCTTCTATTTCCGCAATCTCCCGCTTCCCGGCGCGCCGCAGGCCGAGGGCTTGTCTGCCGAACCCGGCGGGCCGGATCGTGATCCTGCCGCGCTGCGCGAGTCCAACGCCGCGCTGCGCGACTGGCAGGCGGGGGACCGCCGAGGCTGCTTTTCTGCGCGGCGGCGGCGACTGTCT